>NZ_JAUEUE010000007.1:0-406190 GCF_032485055.1 Bradyrhizobium sp. SZCCHNRI20481 | reverse complement strand
CTCTCCTTGGCGCCAAAGACCGCCCCCAACAAACGACGCCCCTCTTGACAACTTACTCCCCATACAAGGTTCAGCCGAGACGTCCCGGCATTCCCCGCGCGGTGGTCTTCACGCTTATACGCAGTCTCCCTGGTGCGCCGGGCTTGTTGGCCACCATGATCCACGCGGCGCGTTAGCGCCGTCGCGAACGTGACACCAGCGTCGGGGTGTCAGGACGCTGCGACTTCACGTCCGCAAGCGATCGTTCGTCCGCGCCCTCGCAAGAAGACGCTGCGATCTCTCGCGGCCACCGCTCCCCGCCTCGCGTGTCGTGACGATCGCGCGCAACGCCCCTCCGCAGTGAGGCGGGATGGCGGAGAAGAACATGATTTCCGAAAAATAGCAAGATAATTATTATTATCGGAAGTCAACGCGCGGTCCTCCGCTGTCATCCCGGGCAAGCCGTCAGCGACGCGAAGCGTGGCTGACGGCGCCGACCCGGGACCCATACGCCGCAGCCGACGTGAGGCGGGAGGTGTCAATGACCAAGCTGCCTCAAACATCGCCCTGGGGGTATGGGTCCCGGCTCGAGGCCGGGACGACACCGATTATGTGGCGCCGGCGGTCGTCAGCCGCGAACGTTCGTCATGGCCGGGCTTGTCCCGGCCATCCACGTCCATCGAGGGTTCGGAAAGACGTGGATGCCCGGGACAAGCCCGGGCATGACGAAGTCACCAATCGCCATTGTGCATTGCTGAAAACAGGGCGACGAGAGCGCCGCGCTCCGCTCAGTTCGTCTTCGTCACCGGCGCGGTGGCTGGCACCTGCACTGGTTCGGCGGCGGCCTGCGGCGTGCGGCCGACGACCGCCGTCAGCAGGCCCTGGCTCCAGAGCTGCTTCGCCGCCTTCTTGGCGTCGTCCAGGGTCACGGCCTTGACGATCTCGCTGCGCTTCTCGATGTAGTCGATCGGCATCTTGTCGAGCTGATATTGCAGCATCGCCTGGGCGAGCTTGGAGGAGGTGTCGAGCGCCAGCATCTGCGAGCCGTTGATGTAGGACTTGGCCTCGTCGAGCTCCTGCTGGGTCGGGCCTTCCTCGGCCATGCGGCGGATCTCGCCCTCGACTGCGGCGATGGTCTCACTGGCGCGGTCGAAGCGGGTGGCGGTGTTGCCGATGAACAGCGCGGAGTGATCCATCCACAGCAGCGCGTCATAGACCGAGTAGGCGAGGCCGCGCTTCTCGCGCACCTCCTTGTAGAGCCGCGACGACAGGCCGCCGCCGCCGAGGATGTGGTTGACGACATAGGCCGCCATGAAGTTCGGGTCGTGGCGGCGGATGCCGGGTCCGCCGAAGGTGATGACGGTCTGCGGCACGTCGAGCGAGACGAGGACGCGCTGCGGCGGCTTGGTGGCGATGACGTCAGGCACCGGCGTCAGGGTCGCTTTCGCCGGCAGCGCGCCGAAGGTCTGGTCCAGCAGCTTGCCGAGCGTCGCCGGATCGACGTCGCCGACGACGGCAACCTTCAGCGTGTCCTTGGCGAGAACGCGGCCGGTGTAGTCCTTGAGATCGTCGACGGTGATCGTCGGCACGCTGTCCAGCGTGCCGTTGGACGGACGGCCGTAGGGGTGGTTGGGGAAGGCGAGCTCGAGGAACTTGCGGCCTGCCAGCGAGCTCGGGTTGGTGGTCTCGCGGCGCAGGCCGGAGATCACCTGCGAGCGGATGCGCTCGACATCGGCGCTGTCGAAATGCGGCGAGGTCAGCGCGGTGCGCAGCAGCTCGAACGCCTCGTCCTTGTTGTCGCGCAGCATGCGCAGCGAGCCGCGGAATTGATCGCGCGATACCTGGAAGCTGAGCTCGATGGCGCGGCGGTCGAGCCGCTCGTGGAAGGTCTTGGAGTCGAGATCGCCGGAGCCTTCGTCGAGCAGGTCGGCGACGAGATTGCCGACGCCGGGCTTGCCAATCGGATCCTGTGAGGCGCCGCCCTGGAAGGCGTATTCCATCGCGATCAGTGGCACGGTCGCGTCCTGCACGAACCAGGCCTCGATGCCGCCGGGCGAGACCAGGCGCTGGATCTTGGTTGCGGCCTGTGCAGCCGACGTGACGGCGAGCGCTGCGGCAGCGACGGCGAGCGTGCAGGCGAAGCGGCGCGCGAAGGTCATTGTGTTCATCACGACCGCTTCTCCTCGCGCTTGGCCGCATTGTCCTTGATCAGATAGCCGGTCACGGAGCGCTTCTTGTCGAGCCACTTCTGCGCCGCTGTGCGCACCTGCTCGGCGGTCACGGCGCGAATGCGATCGGGCCAGCTCCGGATGTCCTCGATGCTCAGTCCCGTGGTGAGGCCGCCGCCATACCAGCGTGCCATCGTGGCCTGGTTGTCCTGGGCGTAGATCGCCTCCGCGATCAGCTGCGTCTTGACCCGTTCGAGATCCTCGGCGCGAACCGGGTTCTGCGCCAGCTCGGCGATCACGCTGTCGACCACCGCCTCGACCTGGGCGAACTCCACGCCGGGTCTCGGCGCGGCCGCGACCGAGAACTGGCTCGGATCCAGCGAGGTGCCCTGATAGGACGCGCTGGCGCTGATCGCGAGCGGCTTGTCGATGACGAGCGCGCGGTAGAGATAGGAGTTGCTGCCGTTGCCCATCAGCTGGGCCAGCACGTCGAGCGCAGCGGATTCACCGGGCGCGGCCGTCGTCGCCGACGGCACCAGGTAGAAGCGGCGCATCGAGGGCTGCTCGACATGCGGGTCGGCCAGCGTGACCGTGCGCGGCGCCACCGGCTGCGGCTCCTGCGGCCGGAGCCGGTGCGCGGGAATGTCGCCCTGCGCGGGGATCTTGGCGAAGGTCTGCTCGACCAGCGGACGCACTTCCTTGGCGTCGGTGTCGCCGGCGATGATGAGGATCGCATTGTTGGGCGCGTAGAAGCGGCGATAGAACGCCAGCGCATCCTCGCGGCTGAGCTTTTCGATCTCCGGCTTCCAGCCGATCACCGGGCGGCCATAGGGATGATTGACGTAGAGCGCCGCCATGACCTGCTCGTTGAGGCGGGCTTCCGGAGAGTTGGCGACGCGCATGTTGTATTCTTCGAGCACGACGTCGCGCTCGGGCAGCACGTTCTCGTCCTTCAGCACCAGGCCGGTCATGCGGTCGGCCTCGAACTCCATCATCTTGGGCAGTTGGTCGCGCGGCACGCGCTGGAAGTAGCCGGTGTAGTCGACCGAGGTGAAGGCGTTCTCGTTGCCGCCGATCTTGAGCACGGTCTTGGAGAACTCGCCGGCCGGATGCTTCTCGGTGCCCTTGAACATCAGATGCTCGAGGAAATGGGCGAGGCCTGATTTACCGGGCGTCTCGTCGGCGGAGCCGACCTTGTACCAGATCATCTGCGTCACCACGGGGGTGCGGTGATCCTGGATCACGACGACCTGCAGGCCGTTGGGGAGGGTGAAGCTGGCAGGGGGCTCGGAGGCGAACGTCGTTTGCGCCGAAGCGCCGGCCGTGAACGCGACGAGGGAGACGAGCGCGGCGGCGACGGAGTTGAACCGGTGCGAGGACATCATGATCCTTCTGAAGGCCCGCGGGGAGGGGCGATCGGGTTTGAGCGCAGCATGCTACATCGCGCCGGACCGAGCCCGACGTCACAAAGCGGCGATGGCATGGTGCCGCCGCGAGACGTTAAATTTCACTAATGCCGGCAAACGCGGCAAGTCCGGAGGGCTCCGGCGAGCAGCCGCCCTCACCGTTCCTTGCCGGTCATGATGTCCATCTGCTTGCCGGCGATCGGCTCCTGCTTGCCGGTGCCATAGGCATAGCTCGACGACGGCGTCTGATAGCCGGGCGGCGGCTGGGTCAGGCTCTCGCGCTGCGGCTCGCTGGTGAACGGCTTGGTTTCGCTGTCGCTGCCCTTGAACATGCCGAACAGGCCGCCTTTGAAGCCGAGCTGAGACGGGCTCATCATTGGGTTGTTGCTGACGCCGGGCTGGATCGGCTCGGTCGGCTTGGCGGCGGCGGTCCGCCCCATCTTCATCTCGGCCGGGGTCAGCGGGCGGGCCGCATTGACCGGATCCTTGTTGTCCTTCTTGCGCGCGGCGGCCGCGGCACGGCGCTGCTGCTCGTCGGGGTCCTTCGGCCAGTTCGGGGCATTGGCCTGGGTCGCGGCAGCCGGCGGCGGCAGATCGAGCTTGGGCGGCACGACGAGCGGCGAGCGCTCGCGATAATTGATGGTCGGCGTCTCCATGTTGGTGCCGCCGAGGCCGCGCATCAGGTTGTCGACGATCTTCTCTTCGAAGGTCTTGTCGTCTTCCTCGTCCTCCTGGGCACGGGCGACGCCCGCGGCCATGATGACGCCGATGCAAAGCGCAGCCGCCGACAGGCGCAGAGCGCGAAAGGCCGCGTGGGTCATGATCCGGCCGCTGACTTCGGTCTTGCGCATGGCTTTCCCTGTCCTCGCTTGTCCAGTGCTCGTGCTCCGACGAACCGGCCGCGAACCCACCGATTGCGATCCTCGATTCGACGGGGGCCGTCCAGGCATCGCGCCGATCTCGAAAACGTGAAGATCATCAGGCTCTTGACCCTGGATCGGCACCGGCCGGTATCGACCCGGATCAGGGCGCTTTTGCGGCGGGAGCCCCGAAGAAGGAGTCATACAGCAGGCCCGCCACCCCGGCAACGATGGCCACGTCGGCCATGTTGAAGATGTACCAGTTGTAAACCGTGCCGCCGATCTGGATGTGGAACAACGCGAAATCGACCACCGCGCCATAGGCCAGCCGGTCGATGCCGTTGCCGATGGCGCCGCCGATGATCAGGCCGAGCGCGGCCGTCGCCAGCTTGCTTTCCGCGCGCGCCATCCAGATGGCGAGGGCGACCACCGCGACGGCCTTCACCGCCATCAGTCCATATTGCGCCAGCGCGCTCTCGCTCTGCAGCCAGCCGAAGCTGATGCCGATGTTCCAGGCGAGGTAGAGGTCGAAGAATGGGGTGATCCTGACCGTGCCGCGGTTGGGCAGGTCGAACACGTACAGCAGCCACAGCTTGGAGGCCTGGTCGATGACCAGGGTGGCGAAACCGGCGATGAGGCCGAGGCGGAGGCGGGAGGTCATTGCGTGATGGCGATCATGCCGGGCCACTCGCGGCAAACACCGCTGTCGTCCCGGCGAACGCCGGGACCCATACCGCGGACGGCCGATTGTTGGAAAAGGCTCTGGGTCATCTGTCTTTGTCTACAAAGGGCGCCGGTGGTTATCCCCGCGTTCGCGGGGACGACAGTTGTGGGTGTCGTACCAGCGAGCCTCACACGCCGACCCCGAGCGCCTTCCACTCGCGCAGCGCCTGCGCGTCGCGCGGGGAGACGTCGGGGTACTCCTTGTCGTCGCCGACGCTCTCCAGGATCTTCCAGGAGCGGGCGCACTTCTTGCCCACGGCCTTCTCGACGACGACCGCGACCCCTGGCACCGCATCGAGCCGGAACGCATCGGCCGGCGCGTCGCCCTCGCGGACCTCGTAGTTCGAGGTGATGCAGACCTCGGCGAGGTCGGTATCGAACAAGGTGCCGAGCAGCGCGCGATCGGCCACATAGATGATCGGCGACGCTTCGAGCGAGGAGCCGATGGTCTTGGCGGCACGCGCGAGCTCCAGCGCCCCGGTGACGACGCGGCGGATGTTGCGGATGGTCTCCCACTTCGTCGCCAGATGATCGTCGCGGTACTGGTCCATCGCATCCGGGAACAGCGTCAGATGCACCGACGGCTCGGCGTCGGGGCGGTACATCCGCCACGCCTCGTCTGTGGTGAAGGACAGCACCGGCGCCAGCCATTTCAGGACGGCGTCGCAGATCAGGTCGATCGCGGTGAGCGCCGCCTTGCGCGCCACCGACGACGGCGGATCGCAATACAGCGTGTCCTTGCGGATGTCGAAATAGAACGCCGACAGCTCGGTGTTCATGAACGCCGCAAGCGACGCGATCACGGTCTTGTAGTCGAACGCGGCATAGGCGCGGCTGATGACCTCGGCCTGCTGCGACAGCTGATGCAGCATCAGCCGCTCCAGCTCCGGCATGTCGGCGAAGGCGACGGCATCGCTGCGCTTGTAATGATGCAGCGTGCCGAGCATCCAGCGGATGCTGTTGCGCAGCTTGCGGTAGGTCTCGATGGTGTTCTTCAGAATCTCCGGGCCGATGCGCTGGTCGTCGGCGTAGTCGGTGGCGCAGACCCACAGGCGCAGGATGTCGGCGCCGGAATCCTTGATCACCTTCTGCGGCTCGACGGTGTTGCCGAGCGACTTCGACATCTTGCGGCCGTTCTCGTCGAGCGTGAAGCCGTGCGTCAGCACCACGTCGTAAGGCGCGCGGCCGCGGGTGCCGCAGCTCTCCAGCAGCGACGAGTGGAACCAGCCGCGGTGCTGGTCACTGCCTTCGAGGTACATCACGGTGTCACGGCCGCCATCGACCTTGCGCCTGATGCCGGCGAGGCCGGGGAAGTGCACGGGGTCTTCGAGCACGAAGGCGTGGGTCGAGCCGGAATCGAACCAGACGTCGCAGATGTCGTCGACCTTCTTCCAGTCCTCATTGGCGCGTGAGCCCAGGAAGCGCTCGCGCGCGCCGTCGGCGTACCAGGCGTCGGCGCCTTCTTTCTCAAAGGCGTCCGCGATGCGGGTGTTGACTGTCTCGTCCTGCAGGATCTCGGCGGAGCCGTCGCCTGTCTCGCGCACGAACACCGCGATCGGCACGCCCCAGGCGCGCTGGCGCGAGATCACCCAGTCCGGACGGTTGGCGATCATGCCGTTGATGCGGTTCTGGCCGGCGGCCGGCACCCATTGCGTGACGCTGATCGCGCGCAGGGCTCGGGCACGCAACGTGTCGCCGGACTTGGCCTTGCCGTCATCGGCAATGTCCTTGTCCATCGCGATGAACCATTGCGGCGTGTTGCGGAAGATCACCGGCTTCTTGGAGCGCCAGGAATGCGGATACTGATGCTTGAGCCGGCCGCGCGCGAGCAGCATGCCCGCGTCCGTCAGCGCCTTGATGACCGCCTCGTTGGCGTCGCCCTTCTCGCCCTTGTCGTTGATGACGCGCTTGCCGGTGAAGCCCGGCGCGTGGTCGGTCAGCGCGCCGTTCTCGTCGACGGTGTAGGGGATGGTGGTGGCGATGCCGCGGCCGTCGAGCTCGCGCGCATTGGCCATCCAGACGTCGAAGTCCTCGCGACCGTGGCCGGGCGCGGTGTGCACGAAGCCGGTGCCGGTGTCGTCGGTGACGTGGTCGCCGGGCAGGAGCGGCACGGTGAAGCCGTAGCCGCCGGCGAGACCTTTCAGTGGATGCGCACATTCGACGGCATCGAGCGTATCGCCGGGGATGTCGCGCACCTTCTCATAGGCCGTGACGCGCGCCTGCTTGAACACGCCCTCGGCAAGCGCGTCCGCCAGGATCAGGAGATCGCCGGTCTTGGCCCAATTGTCGGCGGGCGCATCCGTGACCTTGTAGAGACCGTAGGCGATCTTCGGCGAGAATGAGATGGCGCGGTTGCCGGGCAGGGTCCAGGGCGTGGTGGTCCAGATCACCACCGAGGCGCTGGCGAGCGCGCCATGCGCCGGCGAGGTCACCGGAAACTTCACCCACACCGTGTCGGACTGATAGTCCTCATACTCCACCTCGGCCTCGGCGAGCGCGGTCTTCTCGACCACGCTCCACATCACCGGCTTGGAGCCGCGATACAGCGTGCCGTTGGCGGCGAACTTCATCAGCTCGCGGGCGATCTGGGCCTCGGCCGGATAGGTCATGGTGGCGTAGGGATGGTCCCAGTCGCCGATGACGCCGAGACGCTTGAACTCCTCGCGCTGCACGTTGAGCCAATGATCGGCATAGGCGCGGCACTCCCTGCGGAACGCGACCATCGCGGCGGAGTCGCGGAAGTCGGGCTTGGTCTTTCCCTTCTTGCGGTAGTTCTCCTCCTCGATCTTCCACTCGATCGGCAGGCCGTGGCAGTCCCAGCCCGGCACGTAGTTGGAATCGTGGCCGAGCATCTGCTGGCTCTTGGTCACGACGTCCTTGAGGATCTTGTTCAGCGCGTGCCCGATATGGATGTTGCCGTTGGCATAGGGCGGGCCGTCATGCAGCACGAATTTCGGCCGGCCCTTGGCGGTGTCGCGCAGCTTGCCGTAGAGGTCGATGTCACCCCAGTATTTCAGGATCTCCGGCTCGCGCTGCGGCAGGCCGGCGCGCATCGGGAAGTCCGTCTGCGGCAGATACAGGGTCTTGGAATAGTCCTTGGCGTCGGATTTTTGGGCGTCGGGCTTTTGCGGATTTTCGGACATCGTGATCTGGCTGGCTGAGAGATGAGGCGCTGAGACGCGATTTCGATCGCGGGCGGCGGAACGAGCAGAGACATCCCGGTCTTGCGCCGAGCTCAAAGCTCAGGCGGAAGCCGGGCCGCTAATGCCGATGATGCGCCGTATCAACATGGGGCCTCCTCATAGCAGCCGGACTGCGGAATCGCAAAGCGATCCTGCGGCAGCAACGCTGCGGGATCGTCGTTCAGCGTCATTCCGGGGCGATGCGCGAGCATCGAACCCGGAATCTCGAGATTCCGGGTTCAGCCCTGGCGGGCTGCCCCGGAATGACGTCACCGATGGAGCAGGAGGATCAGCCGATCTCGCCAAGCCGCGGGAAGAGACCAGGATGGGCCGCCAGCAGGGCGCGGGCCTTGGCGCTGTCGTCGTCCATCTGCCGGATCAGGGCCTCGATGGAGCCGAATTTGGCCTCCTCGCGGATGAAGCCGATGAAGGCGACGTCCAGGACCTCGCCATAGAGGCTGCCATGGAAGTCGAACAGGAAGGTCTCGAGCAGCGGCGCACCATTGTCGAAGGTCGGCCGGCGGCCGAAATTGGCGACGCCGTCGATCAGCACCCGGCTCGCGCCGCGGCCGACCCGGACGGCATAGATGCCGTGGCGAAGCCCGCAATCACGGTCGAGCCGCATGTTGGCGGTGGGGTAGCCGAGGTCGCGGCCGCGCTTCTCGCCGTGGATCACCTCGGAGCTCACGAACCAGGGGCCGCCGAGCATCGCGGTCGCCTCGCTGACCTGGCCCTCCGCCAGCGCCTCGCGGATCGCGGTCGAGGACACCGGCCGCTCGTCGATGTCGACATGGGCCTGGATGTCGACCTCGATGCCGAGCTTGGGGGCCTCGTTGGCGAGCAGGCTGGGCGAGCCGACGCGGCCCTTGCCGAAATGAAAGTCGTAGCCGACCGCGATTCCGGCGATCCCCAGCCGCCCGATCAGGTCATGGTGAATGAAATCCTGCGCCGAGGTCTGGGCGCGGCCCTTGTCGAAGGCCATGACCACGGCGCCGGCAAGGCCGGTTCCGGCCAGGAGCCGCAGCTTGGCGGTCTCGTCGGTCAGGCGGAACTGCGGGGTATTGGGGCTGAAGAAGCGCCGCGGATGCGGCTCGAAGGTCAGCGCCAGCGCCGGCCGCCCCTTGGCCTTCCCCATGTCGATCGCCGCCTCGATCACGGCCCGGTGACCGAGATGGACGCCGTCGAAATTGCCCATCGCCACCACCGCGCCCCTGAGGATGTCCGACGGCGGGGTGGAATCGCGGATGATCTTGAAATCGGGCATGTGACGGAAATATCTCGCGGATTTCGGTGGGCCGCCGTCTGGCGGCGTTGCCCTCGACCGTGGGCGGCCGGCTCCGCGAAGTCAAGCCGAAGGGGTTCCTCCGCTCATGCAGCGCAGCAATAGCGACATGCAGACGCAGCGCAGTTAACGCGCTGTTTAACGGCTGATGCTACTGCTCGGAGCGGATGGCGGGGTCGGTTACGACCCGTGCCGCAACAGCGTTTTTGTAACAGTCTGCGCGTTGTGTTCGCGTCTGGGGGAGTCAAGATGGCGGTTGATTTGACGATGCCGGTGCTCGTCGTCGACGATTACAGCACCATGATCCGTATCATCAGGAATCTTCTCAAGCAGATCGGGTTCGAGGACATCGACGATGCCAGCGACGGCTCGATGGCGCTGAACAAGATGCGCGCCAAGAAATACGGCCTCGTGATCTCGGACTGGAACATGGAGCCGATGACCGGCTACGACCTGCTCCGCGAGGTCCGTGCCGATCCGAACCTGGCGACCACGCCGTTCATCATGATCACGGCGGAATCCAAGACCGAGAACGTGATCGCGGCCAAGAAGGCCGGCGTGAACAACTATATCGTCAAGCCGTTCAATGCCGCGACGCTGAAGACCAAGATCGAGGCGGTGTTCCCGGACATGGCGACGGCCTGAAGCCCGCCTGATCCACTCCCACAGGACAGACGCCCGGCACTCGGCCGGGCGTTTTTCGTTTCAGGATCCGTTCACCACTTCAATTCGCGCATCAGCGCGCGGGGCGGGTGGCCGAACAGCTCCTTGACCGAGGCCGGGTCGAGCTGCTCGACGCCGGCGAACTCCTCGGAATGGATGCCGCGGGTCACGAACAGGCAGTCGATGCCGAAGCCGTGGGCGCCGGCGAGATCGGTGCGCACGGAATCGCCGATCGCGAGCACCTCTTCGCGCGCCACCGGCCGGCCGGCGTGCTGCTCGGCCAGCATCATGGCGCGCTCGTAGATCGGCCGGTGCGGCTTGCCGTAGAAGATCACCTCGCCGCCGAGCTCGCGGTAGAGCTCGGCGATGGCGCCGGCGCAATAGATCAGCCGGTCGCCGCGCTCGACCACGATGTCCGGATTGGCGCAGATCAGCGGCACCCTGCGCTCGCGGGCGCGCAGCAGCATCGGCCGGTAGTCCTCGGCGGTCTCGGTCTCGTCGTCGTAGAGGCCGGTGCAGATGATGTAGGAGGCTTCCTCCAGCGGCGACAGCGCCAGGTCGAGACCGCGATGGATGGAGTTGTCGCGCTCGGGGCCGAGCCAGAACACCTTGCCGCCGGGATGATCGGCCACGTAGTGGCGGGTCAAATCGCCGGAGGAGACGATGGCGCTGTAGACCTCGTCGGCGACGCCGAGCTTGCGCAACTGGCGCTGGACCGAATCGGCCGGACGCGGTGCGTTGGTGATCAGGATCACCGTACCGCCCTGGCGGCGAAAGTGGTGCAGCGCGTCGCAGGCGTCGGGGAAGGACTCCAGCCCGTTATGGACCACGCCCCAGATGTCGCTCAGCAAAACCTGCTTGCGGCCGACGAGATCGCGCAGCCGCTCTTCGAAGCGGAGAACGGTCATGGCAGGCGGCTGATCTCAGATGGTGCCGGCGACACGGCGGGCGAGGGCGGCATTGCCGCTGCGCGTCGGAGCGTTGGTGTGTGACACGTCGAGAGAGGTGGTGCCGGCGGCATTGGGGTCCTGAATCTTGATGTCCTGCCCGCCCGATGGGCCGGCGGCGGCATCGCCGGTAGCAGATGCGCCCTCCGGTCGCAATGGGCGGGGCGGCGCGAACAGGAAGCCCTGGCCGAAGCGGACGTCGTAGTCGAGCAGGTCGACGACGCTGTTCTCGCCTTCGATCCGCTCGGCGATCAGGTCGATGCCGAAGCGGCCCAGCAGATCGGAGAGATCGGTTGGATGAATGTCCGAGGCCGAGCTCTGCTTGGGGTCGAGCAGCAGCACGGCCGGAACCTTGATGAAGCGGACACCGCGATCAGCGAGCTCGCGCGGCTCGAACCGGAGGTCGGTGACGTGGTCGATCGAGAAGCGGTAGCCGCGCTGCGCCAGGGCCGCGAGGTGCTCGGTCTCGGTCGGGCCCAGGCTGCGAAAGGTCGACTGCTTGAATTCGAGCACGAAGGACGGCGCCAGAGCGCGATTGGCTTCGAGGAAATCGAGGCATTGTGAAAAGTTTGCAGGGCTGCTCAGGGTGGCCGAGGAGATGTTGCAGAAGATGCCGACGTCCTTGTTGCGAACCATCAGGCGGCGAAGCACCTGGACGCAGCGAAGCAGGACCATGTGGTCGATGCGCCCGACCAGGCCGGCGGCCTCCGCGATGCCGATGAAGTCCTCGGCCGCGACCACCTGATCGCGCTCGTCGCGTAGCCTGGTTACGGCCTCGTAGAAGCGCACCTTGCGCTGCGGCAGCGTTACCAGCGGCTGCAGATAGATGTCGAGACGGTTGTCCTCGATCGCGCCTTTGACGGCGGCGAGGATCTGCGGCTGGCTGCGCGGCACGGCGGGGGCAACCGGCGCCGACGGAGCTGGCGTCGTGATCTTGGAGGCTGCTGGCACGGCAGCGACCGCCGGGGCCTGCGGTTTGGAGGTCTCGGCCACCTTCTGCTCGAAGCCGCTCGACGGCAGCGCGTTCATCTCGAGCGCGCCGCTGGAGGAAGCGGTCGCCGGGAGCGGACGATCGGCGTCGCGAACCGCGCTGGCCCCAGCTCCCGGTGGTGTTGCCGGCGGGATGGCCGCGATCAGGTCCTCGTGCTGGGCCACGGTGACGGCGAGCTGCTTCATCAGTCCGCCGAGCTCATTGATCTCGCCGATCACACCCTGCAGGCGATCAGCGCTGACCGAACTCGACGACACGATGCGTCCCTCGACCGCCGACAGCCGCCGGCCGAACTCGGCGACCTGGCGCGCGAGGTCGGCGGTGCCGCGTGACAGATCGGCGATCTGGCTGCCGACATCGGTGCGGTCGCGCAGTCGCATCGACACGGCGTTGTAGAGAATCAGGAAGGTCAGTGCGGTGAGCGCGACGATCGCCGATTCCGAGCCACTGATACCGGCCACCGAATACAGGATCAGGCCGAGCGAGGCCGCGACCAGAACCATACAAACGGCAATGAAAATCGTGGAGATACGGATCATGCTGCGCGGCGCTCCCAACCGAACGCAACCTTAGCACTTCTGTTGATTCGCGAGGATAGTGGGCAGGATTCAAATACCGGGAGACGCCGATGATTTCTCGTCTGCGTGTCATTTGCGCAAGTTCAGCTCGGCAAGCGGAGTGTCATCGTAGTGTCGCGGGTCCGTAGAACGCCGGAGTACGCGCCGTGCGGATTCCAGACATCTTCAGACATGCTCGCGACGCCCTTCGCCTAATCGGCGCATGTAGGCGCTCCAGGAGCGGCAGCGATCCCGACGCGGATCAGCTCAACTGAGCCGGTTATGCTTCGATGTCCGTCGAACCGCGCCTGTCGCTGTCCGGGCAGGCTCACTTGCTGCGGTGACGCCTGCGCAGGGCGGCCACGCCGAGCAGCAGTGCCGCAACGGCGACACCGACGGGCACGTTGACCCGTCCGAGTGCGCCCGCAACTCCGCTCGCGTGATTCGGCGACGTCGATGACGGAGCCAAGGGGATGGTGTCGGGATTGATCTCGTCCGCATCGGGTTCCTGGGCCACCGGCGCGGCGATCGCCACGCGCAGCCGGCTGGAGAGTGAAGGATAATGCGGCGACGGGCTGCGGAGCTTCACCGCGGCGATAATCGCGCAGATCACCGCCAGCGCGACCAGGATGCCGCCGACCACCGCGAACGCGGTGAACAGGCCGTAGGTCATTTCCACCCAGCGGAACAGCGCCGTTAGCCCGACAATGCAGGCGGCGATCAGGAAGAGGCCCGCAGTGGCGAACATCCCGGCCGCGACGGCGTAGGACGTCACGGTGCCGGTGGCCTGTCGCGCGCGATCACGTATGTAGGACTGGGTCGCGCGCTTGACGCGGTTGAGCCTCTGCTCGAGTCCCAAGCGCAACAGCTCTCCTGGCGGTGCAAGCATGCGCGTCCTCCGACAATCCGTTCGCCGCGCAAACCGCCGGCTCGCGACATGAACGTGGAGGATTTGCGAAGGTTCCCGGCAATCAGGCGTGCCGTTCTGCGGCAATCCTTGCAGGGCAAGCGAGAGTCCGGGGTCAATCGCCAACGCGTGGCCGCGTTGACGATTGCCCCGGAATGACCGCTGCTGGGAAGCAGTCCAGATAAGGAAATGGCGGCCACCGGGGCCGCCATTCTTGTTGGCTGACGATGTCCGCGCGCGGCTTATGCGACGGCCTTGATGACCTTGCCGACCTTCTCGATGATCTCGCCGACCTGATCCTCGCTGACGATCAGCGGCGGGGTCAGCGCCAGCGTGTCGCCGGCGATGCGCAGCATCAGGTCGTTGTCGTGGAAAGCGGTCTCCATCGCCGAGTAGCCGCGTTTGCCGGCCGCGTCCGGCAGCGAGGCGAGATCGATGCCCGCAGTGAGACCGACGGTGCGGATGTCGAGCACGTTGGGCAGGCCCTTCAGCGACATCACCGCGTCGGCGAACTTCGGCTCGATCGCGCGGGCGTGCTCGAACAGCTTGTCGTCGCGATAGATGTCGAGCGTGGCGAGGCCGGCCGCGCAGGCGATCGGATGCGCCGAGTAGGTGTAGCCGTGGGTGAACTCCACCATGTGCTCGGGGCCGCTCATGAAGGCGTCGTGGATGGTGTCGCGCACCAGCACGCCGCCCATCGGTGCCGCGCCGTTGGTGACGCCCTTGGCGAAGGTGAGAAGGTCAGGCGTCACGCCGTAGCGCTCGGCGGCGAAGGCGTAGCCGAGGCGGCCGAAGCCGGTGATGACCTCGTCGAAGATCAAGAGGATGCCGTGCTTCTGGGTGATCTCGCGCAGCCGCTTGAGATAGCCCTTCGGCGCCGGGATCACGCCGGTCGAGCCGGCCATCGGCTCGACGATCACGGCGGCGATGGTGTTGGCGCCGTGCAGGTTGACGAGATTCTCGAGCTCATCGGCGAAGTGCGCGCCGTATTCCGGCTCGCCCTTGGTGAAGGCCTGCTTCTCGCGGTCATAGGTGGCGGGGATGTGGTCGACGCCGGTCAGCAAGGTGCCGAACAGCTTGCGGTTGTTGACGATGCCGCCGACCGAGGTGCCGCCGAAGCCGACGCCGTGATAGCCGCGGACGCGGCCGATCAGGCGGGTGCGGCTGCCCTGGCCGTTGATCTGGTGGTAGGCCAGCGCCATCTTCAGCGCAGTGTCGGCCGCCTCCGAGCCGGAGTTGCAGAAGAACACGTGATCGAGGCCGGCGGGCGCGAGATCGGCGATGCGGTTCGCCAGCTCGAAGGCCTGGGGAATGCCGAACTGGAACGGCGGCGCGTAGTCGAGCGCCGCGGCCTGCTTGCCGATCGCCTCGGCGATCTGGCTGCGGCCGTGACCGGCATTGCAGCACCACATGCCGGCGGCGGCGTCGATGATCTTGCGACCATCGACGGTGATGTAGTGCATATCCTTGGCACCGGCGAGCAGGCGCGGGTTCTTCTTGAACGCGCGGTTCGCGGTGAACGGCATCCAATGCGCGGCAAGATCATTCGGAACGGTGACGGCGGGGCGGGGGCTCTTGTCCAGCATGGGGACCTCTCGGACGGTTGTGCGACGGCGGCAGCATGATCCGGAAAGGTGGCGAACCGGTGCCAGAAAAGCTTGCCGAAACGGATCGTGCTTGATGGGCCTGAATGCGTACGCCGACGTTGTCAGCCGCTGATCCGGGCCGGCTGCAAGTTATCAGCTTCGCGCGCAGACGGAAATGTCAAAGGTCCGGCGTTCCTGCTGCCCTGGTGAGCGGATTCTGCACAGCAGCAGCAGATTGTGCCGCATATTGGAAGTCGCCGCGTCATTTCGCGCCAACCGCGCGGGTGCGCCTCAGGCAGCCGCGTCTCAGACGAGATCGCGCGCGGTGATCCAGAACACCTCGCCCTCGGAGTCCTCAGTGTCGAGCCAGAGCAGCGGCAGGTCGGGATACGCCGCCTCGATCTGCGGACGGTCGCGGCCGACCTCGCACAACAGCCCGCCTTCGGCGGTCAGGTGGTCGCGCGCCTGGCCGAGGATGCGATGGATGATGTCGAGGCCATCAGCGCCGCCATCGAAGGCCAGCGCCGGCTCGGCGCGGCATTCCCGCGGCAAGCCGGCCATGCCCTCGGCATCAACATAGGGCGGGTTGGTGATGATCAGATCGTAGCGGCGCTGGCTGAGGGGGGCGAACAGGTCGCCGCGGTGCAGCGAGACGCGCCCGGAGAGATCGTAGGCGGCGACGTTCTTCGCCGCGACGGCGAGCGCATCCTTGGAGATGTCGACCGCGTCGATGACTGCATTCGGGAAGTGGCGGCTCGCGAGGATGGCGAGGCAGCCGGAGCCGGTGCAGAGGTCGAGCACGCTGTCGACCGCCAGGGGATCGTCGATCAGCGAGGTGCCGTCGCCCTCGGCGCCACCGAAATGCGTCTCCAGCAGCTCGCCGATGAACGAGCGCGGCACGATGACGCGCTCGTCGACATAGAACGGCAGGCCGCGCATATAGACCTTGTTGACCAGATACGCCGCCGGCTTGCGCGTGGTGATTCGGGCCGAGATCAGGTCGAGGATCGTCTTGCCTTCGGCGGCGGTGACCCGGGCCGTGACGAAGGTCTCGAACTGATCGGGGCGCAGATGCAGCGCCTCGCCGATCAGGAAGGCGGCCTCGGACACCGGATCGGTGGTGCCGTGCGCGAACACCAGATCGGCGTTCTGGAAGCAGCTCACGGCGTAGCGCAGGTAGTCGAGCAGGCTCACCAGCTCGCCCGCATTGACCTTCGGCAGCCTCAGTGCCGCCGCCTTGCGCGGCGCTGCCGTCTTGACCGTCTTCGCCATCACCTTGTCCAGCGCGCTGCGGCGGCGTCATCGTGGCTCCTGGCCTCGACCCAGCTGCCGCCGTCCTCGGTTTCCTCGCGTTTCCAGAATGGCGCGTTGGTCTTGAGATAATCCATCAGGAACTCCGCGGCCTCGAACGCCGCCTGGCGGTGGCTCGACGCGGTCACCACCAGCACGATGTTCTCGCCCGGCCGGATCCGGCCGAAGCGGTGAATCACGGTCAGCCCCTGCAGCGGCCAGCGCGTCATCGCCTGTTCGGCATGGCGCATGATCTCCGCTTCCGCCATCCCGGGATAGTGCTCGAGCGTGAGCGCGCTGATCGGCGTGTCATGGTCGTTGCCGCGGCACAGGCCGGAGAAGGTGACGACGGCGCCGATGTCGGTGCGGCCATGGCTGAGCGCCGCGATCTCGGCGGCGGTGTCGAAATCCTCGTGCTGCACGCGGACGGTGACGATCGCGGTCATGATGCCGTGTCCTGGTCTGCCGGTCCGGCGCTCGGCCTCAGCCGCCGGTCATCGGCGGGAAGAACGCGATCTCGCGGGCGCCGGCGATGGCCGCATCCGGCTGCACATGGGTCTGGTCGATGGCGGTGCGGATCACCTTGGGCTTTTCGAACGCATAGGCGTAGTCCTCGCCCTGCGCGCTGAGCCAGGCGATCAGCTCGCTGACCGTGCGGACATCCGCCGGCGGCTCGATGGTCTCCTCGGCCTTGCCGATGCGCTCGCGCACCCAGGCGAAATACTTCACCTTCATCGCTAGTCTGCCTCGATGAGGTGGTGGATGCCGGCGCGGAAATAGTCGTAGCCGGTGTAGATGGTGAAGACCGCCGACAAGCCGAGCAGCCAAATTCCGATCCCGCTCACGATCGGGCCAACGGCCGTCGAGATCTGGGCGACCGCGGCATCGCCCGCCTCGCCCGCGAGCAGGAAGCCGATTGCCACCAATTGCATCGTGGTCTTCCATTTGGCGACCTTGGTCACCGGCACCGAGACGCGCAGCGCGGCGAGATATTCGCGCAGGCCCGACACCAGGATCTCGCGGCACAGGATCACAATGGCCGCCCACAGCGACCAGTTCTGGATGGTGCTGTCGGCGGCCAGCATCAGCAGGCAGGAGGCAACCAGAAGCTTGTCGGCGATCGGGTCGAGCATACGGCCGAATGCCGATTGCTGGTTCCAGATCCGCGCGAAATGACCGTCGAGGTAGTCGGTGATCCCAGCCGCAATAAACACCGCAACGGCGACCCAGCGGAGCCACAAAGGATACATCCAGACCGACTGCGCGTAGATGCAGCCGACCACGACCGGTATCGCGGCGATGCGCGTATAGGTCAGGATGTTCGGCAGGGACGTCGACGTCTTGCTGGGCACGCGTGTGGTCGCAATATTCATCCCGTGTACCAATACTGATGCCGTGCGAACGTCAACCTTCGAGCCGAGCCGCCCGGACAGGATGACGCAGATATGACGCAAATCGCAACAAAGCCTTGCGGAGATAGGAACTCTCGCGCGCGAGGCAACGCGAGCCGCAACGCTTCATTAAGCAACCGGACGCGGTCGCGCCAGTGCCCAGATCGGCGGCCGCGACGCGTGGCCGCGACCTTATTGCAGTGCGGTGACAGCCGGGCGAATGTTTGAGAGGAAGCCTCAGATGGCCTCCGCGCCATGCACCGCGCACCAATGCGCCTGGCGTTCCGCGAACACGCGGTCGCGGACATAGGCCAGCGTCTCCTCATCGAACGTCTCGATCACCTCAAGACTGAACGCGTCGGGGCCGTGGGCGGTCCACGCCGCCTGCAGCCCGCCGCGGCGGTGGCCGCCCTGGCGCAGGGTGAACCACAGCCGGTTCTGGATCTTGTCGAGATCCGGCGCGCAGCCGATCCAGCGCTCGCCGGTGGCGGCGCAGGTGACGGCAAAGATGCCGGCAGGGCTCTTGCGCTCCTTGTAGGCGGCGACGGCCACCTTGCGCTGGTCGGGGGTCATGACGGGCTCCTGATTATCACCCGGGCGTATATCGGATATTTATATCCGGGTAAAATACTTTCTGCGTGCTGGCAGCGCCGTCGGGAGGCGGCGGGCCCGGCCGCTCCGTCATTCCGGGGCGCGCGTAGCGCGAGCCCGGAATCCATAACCACGATTGTCTGGATGATGCGGGGATGAGCGCCACAACGGGTCCCGTCCCCACGCCGCCTGTGAGTATGGATTCCGGGCTCGCTGCGGGCTCCCCCGAAATGAACGGGCGGAGAGAGCCGGGCTTGCGCCGGATCGGGAGGCCGCAGCCTCAACCCGCGTTGCTGTGAAAGTATTCGAAAATCTTCCGCGCGCTCTCGGCGCTCACGCCGGGCACCTTGCCGAGATCGGCGATCGAGGCGCGCTCGATCTCCTTCAGCGTGCCGAAATGGTGCAGCAGCGCGCGCTTGCGCGACGGACCGATGCCGGGGATCTCCTGCAGGCCGGCCTCGCGAATGTCCTTCTTGCGCAGCTTGCGATGTGAGCCGATGACGAAGCGATGTGCCTCGTCGCGCAGCCGCTGGATGAAATACAGCACGGGGTCGCGCGGCTCGAGCTTGATCGCCTCCCGCTCCGGGATGAACAGCGTCTCGCGGCCGGCGTCGCGATCGGGGCCCTTGGCGACCGACATCAGCGCGACGTTGGTGACGCCAAGCTCGGTGAAGATCTCGCGGACGGCATTGAGCTGGCCGCGGCCGCCGTCGATGATGACGAGGTCGGGCCATTGCGGCACGTCGTCCTCCTTGGCCACGCGTGCGACATCCTTCTCCGACGGTGACACCAGCCGCTTGAAGCGGCGCTGCAGCACCTCCTTCATCATGGCGTAGTCGTCGCCGGGCGTGAGACCTTCCGACTTGATGTTGAACTTGCGGTACTGGTTCTTCATGAAGCCGTCGGGGCCGGCGACGATCATCGCGCCGACCGCGTTGGTGCCCTGGATGTGGCTGTTGTCGTAGACCTCGATGCGCTTCGGGACCTGCGGCAGGCCGAGCGTCGTGGTCATCGCCTCCAGCAGCCGGCTTTGCGTTGCGGTGTCGGCGAGCTTGCGGCCCAGCGCCTCGCGCGCATTGGTCAGCGCGTGGGTGACGAGGTCCTTCTTCTCGCCGCGCTTCGGGCAGGACACCTCGACCTTGTGGCCAGCCTTGACGCACAGTGCCTCGGCGAGCAGCTCGGCCTCCTCGATCTCATGCGACAGCAGGATCAGCTTCGGCGGCGGCTTGTCGTCGTAGAACTGCGTGATGAACGCCGACAGCACCTCCTCCGGCAGATAGCTCTTCTCCGCGCGCGGGAAGTAGGCGCGGTTGCCCCAGTTCTGGCCGGTGCGGAAGAAGAACACCTCGACGCAGGAATAGCCGCCTTCCTGGTGGATGGCGAACACGTCGGCTTCCTCGACGGTGCGCGGGTTGATGCCCTGCTGCGAGGAGATCGCCGACAGCGCCGCGAGACGGTCGCGATAGACAGCGGCAGTCTCGAATTCGAGTTCGCCAGACGCCTTCTCCATTTCGGTCGCCAGCAGCGCCTTCACGGCCTGACTGCGTCCGGACAGGAAGTCGGTCGCCTCGCGCACGAGCTCGGTGTAGCCGGGGAAGTCGATCTCCTGGGTGCAGGGACCCGCGCAGCGGCGGATCTGATGCAACAGGCAGGGGCGGGTGCGGCTCTCGAAGAACGAATCGGTGCAGGAGCGGATCAGGAAGGCGCGCTGCAGCGCCGTGATGGTGCGGTTGACGGCACCGGCCGAGGCGAACGGACCGAAATAGCGCCCCGGCCTGGACTGCGCGCCGCGGTGCTTGAGGATCTGCGGCGCCCAATGGTCGCCGGTGATCAGAATGTAGGGGAACGACTTGTCGTCGCGCAGCTGCACGTTGAAGCGCGGCTTGAGCTGCTTGATCAGGTTGGCTTCGAGCAGCAGCGCCTCGGTCTCCGTGGTGGTGGAGACGATCTCGACAGTCACGGTGGCAGCGATCATGCGCAGGATGCGCGCCGGCAGCGGCGCGTTGGCGCGGGCGTAGGACGACAGCCGCTTTTTGACGTTCTTGGCCTTGCCGACATAGAGCACGTCATGGGCTGCGTTGAGCATGCGGTAGACGCCGGGCGAGGTCGGCGCCAGCCGCACCGCGTTCTCGATCGCGGCATGGCCGATCGCCAGCGGGCCCTCGCCGACCGCCTCCAGGCTCTCCTCAGCCAGCTCCGGCAGCCGGCCGTCATCGTCCTCGTCCGCAGCCGAGGCGGCGGGATCGAGATCGGGCGTGTCGATGGCCTCGGGGGGCAGGTCGGCAGAGGCGCCACGCCGGCTCGGGGGCGTCGGCGCCTTGGATGGGTCGGAGCTGTGGGTGGTCATGTCCAACAAATTAAGCGCTGCCGCGCCGCCTCGCCAGCTTGCGATGGCGCCATGCACAGGGCAGGGCGGTAACGCTTCGTTAAGCACGTTAATGGCCGGGTAACCCGGCTTAACAACGGCTTAACCTAAAACTCTCGATAAAAGCTCACGAAAGAAGCGAGAGTTCCGTAACCACGTCGGCCCGCGCAGCACAGTCGCGCGGCGCACGCTCCGGGTGGTGACGGCGAGTTGCGTGGAGTGAGCGATGAACAGGTTCTTGGTCGGTGCTGCCGCCGCGGCGGCTCTCGGATCGGTCTCGGCGCAGGCGGCCGATCTCGGCTATGGGCGCGGCGCGCCCTATACCGTGAACCAGCCCCTCAACGCCTATAGCTGGGCCGGCCCCTATCTCGGCGGCACGCTGGGCTACGAATGGGGCACCGTCGGCAACAACCCGACCAAGCCGTCCGGTCTCACCGGCGGCCTGACCGCGGGATACAATTGGCAGAACGGCCCGTGGGTGTTCGGCGCCGAGGGCGACATCAACCTGACCGGCGCCAACGACACCTTCGCGCCGTGGAAGTTCTCGAACCCGTGGTTCGGCACATTGCGCGGCCGCGCCGGCTACGCCTTCAACAACATCCTGTTCTACGGCACCGGCGGCCTCGCCTTTGGCGGCCTGCGCGCCGAGACCTTCGGTCTTTCGGAATCGCACACCACGGTGGGCTGGACGCTCGGTGCCGGCACCGAGTTCGGCCTGGCGCAGAACTGGACCGCCAAGATCGAGTATCTCTACGTCGATCTCGACAGCAGCAATTTCGTGATCACGGGGGCGAAGAACGACTATCGGTTTGGAATTGTGCGCGCAGGCATCAACTTCCACTTCTGATGGCAACGAGGGAATAGGAAGAAGAAACGTCCAACGACAACCTCCCGGCCGCTCGCGCGGCCGGGATTTTTTTGTCGGAGTCCCTTTTGTCGTAGTGCTCCGTGCAATCTGGAGGTATGCAGCATCGCGCGCGGCCTGCACGTACGAGCCGGCAATGCTGTGCACGCGAGCCGGCGGCGCTGCCGGCAGCTTCCAAACGAACGAATGAGGTGCCGTCGAGGCGCCCGCGGCTGCAGTCTCACGCTGGTGCGTGAACCGTCGCCTGGTGGGCTCGCCCTAAGACGACAGGACCAGGTTCACCGCCTTCGGGCCCTTGCCCTTCTTGTCCGGCTCGACCTCGAAGCTGATCCGTTGTCCCTCGGTCAGATCCTTCAGGCCCGCGCGCTCCACCGCCGTGATGTGCACGAACACGTCGCGTCCACCGTCGTCCGGCTTGATGAAGCCGTAGCCGCGCTCACCATTGAAGAACTTGACCGTCCCAGTCATGGCCATCGGGAAACTCCTCCCCCGCAATGCTTCCTCCACTGCGCGCTCTGCGCAGCGTCCGACCGGACATCACTTTGATCGGAAAGCGTTGGCCACCTTAACGCCCAGCGCTCGCCACGCCGGATCGTCTGGATCTTGTTAGGCCTTGATCACCCCGCCGCAACCATTCGCGGAAGCGGAACGTAAAGCCAGTCTTACAATCAGACACAATAATACGGTTCCGCGCCGATTGACTACGGCTTTTCGACCAGTCGCCGTTTCAAGCTTTGGGGAATTCGATCCGGAAGCGCGCCGCGCCGCCCTGGCCGAGCGGCTTCTGCAGTTCCTGCAGGATGAGCTTCAACTCGTCATGCAATGTCCAGGGCGGGTTGACGATCAGCAGCCCGGTCGAGGTCAGCGCCTCGCCTTCGATCTGCGGCGCAACACTGAACTCGATCCGCAGCACCTTGCCCGGCGGCTTGGCCGCGGCCGCGAGCGCCGCGACGCGATCGGTCAGCTCTTCCGTCGCACGCCGGTTCTTGGCGGGATACCAGAGCACGTAGATACCGGTGGTCCACTTTGCGAAGGCCGCAGCAAAGCGGTCCGCGAGCCGCTCGAACTCATCCTTCGCCTCGAACGCCGGATCAATCAGCACCACGCCCCGGCGCTCGTTCGGCGGCACGAAGGCGGGCAGGGCGACCCAGCCGTCGAGATCGACGACGCGGGCCTGGGTGTCGCGGCGCAACTGATCGATCAGCTGCTTGCGGGGGATCGGCGCGAGCTCGCACAGGGTCATGCGGTCCTGCGGCCGCAGCAGCGCGCGCGCGATCAGCGGCGAGCCGGGATAGGCGACGAGCTCGGCCTTCGGATTGAACGATCTGATGATGTCGAGATAGGGCGACAAGAGTGCATAGGCCTGCTCGGAGAAGCGCGCCTGCAGCACGCGAGCGATGCCGGTGAGGAACTCGCCACTGCGGATGGCCTCGTCGCCGGTGAGATCGTACAGGCCTGCGCCGGCATGGGTGTCGATCACCCGGAACGCAGCGGGCTTCTCCTGGAGGTAGACCAGGATGCGCGTCAGCACGATGTGCTTGATGACGTCGGCAAAGCCGCCGGCGTGAAAGGCGTGTCGGTAGTTCATGCGGTACGAGTTACGCCGTTCCGCGTCAAAAGGGTACCCCGTCGATGCGCCGGATGGATCCAGAGAGCATCGGATCAGCGCCGCGGCGAGAGGCGCCGCAGGCCGACCCACTGCGGTCGCCCCGCTAGCCGCCGCGCACCGGCGGCATGTTGACCTCGTCGCGCCGGCAGGCCTGGCGGTCGATCTCGTCGCAGTTGCGAAACTCCAGATCCTTCGACAGGCAGATCCGGACCTCGCTCAGCCTGGTGCGGTTGCAGGTGACGGCAATGCCCGATGTCGTGAGCTTGGGGTTGGCCTTGATGAAGGCCTCCTCGACCGCCCCCGGCGCCACCGTCTTGGCCTCCGCGAGATCGAGGAATTCCGGCGGGATCTTGATGGCGGCGCGGGCCTTGCGGATGATTTCGAAGTAGGCCTTCGCGGACAGGCCGGCGCAGGTGCCGTGCTTGTCCCACTCGTTGTAGATCAGGCCCGGCGCCGGCATCAGGTCGAGCATCGAGGTCATGATGTTGCGCGGCAGGCGCGGCGCCGGCTGCTCGCAATATTCGGGGTAGCCGTTCTCGTATTGCGGCCACAGCCCGTGCACGACGAACGAGTAGGGCCGGCCGCCGCACTGCTGGGACCGGTTGCCGCGGCCGCCTCGTTCCTCGGCTTCGGCACAGTACGAGGGCGACCAGGATAGCGAGAGAACGTAGAAGTCGAACGCGCCCGGCGCGTTCTGGCGACGGTCCTGCGCCTCGGCGGAGCCAGCCGCGAGCACACCCACCAAGAGGGCAAAGCAGGCGATCGTTATGGACAACAGGACGGCAGGTCGGCGCAGGCAATCGAACATGGCGAACTCCCCGGACAATGCCAGGAGCCTAGCAGCGCGTTGGAACATTTCAAGAACAAAATGGCTGCCCCGAGGCAGCCATTCGTCAGCCGGCCGCCCGCGCGAGCGGCCGATGGTCCGACAAAATCGAATCAGGGCTTGGCGGCGCGGCAGGCCGGATTGAAGGCCCAGTTGCGATCGAGGCCGACGACGCAGAACTCGACGCCCTGGTCATAGCCGGCGAAGCCGCCATCCTCGATGATCGAGAAGTTGACGGTGCGCGCCTTGCCGTCGCTGATCATCACGCTGCCGGTGCAGAAGCGGCGCGGAATATTGTCGGACTGCCAGGGGCGGAAGGCGATCTCATGGACGTTGGCGACGCCGGTGATCGTCAGCGAGGAATTCCAGAAGGTGCTCTCCTTGTCCTGGAATCGCGACACGATGGTCGGAATGGCCGCCTCGCAGGGGGCAACCCGGCCTTCGTACTTCGGACCGGAGAGCCAGAAATTCATTTCGAGCGGATTGGCGGCCTGAGCCGGGGCGGTGGCGACGATAGCGGCAAGCAGCGCGCCACAGGCGGCGCCGAACATCTTGAAAGGTGAGCTGAAGTCGCGCATGGGCCGTCCGCAAGGCTGATCCGGGAGCGTGGACCGTGCCGCGGCGGCCACAGGAGGTCAAGTGCAACGCGGCAACACTCCACGATTAGTCCTGTTAACGCGAGGCTGGTGTTCTTTTCTTGACCGCACAGGACCTTTAGGATGGCAGGCCAGCTCAAGGAGAATGCAATGCGGACGCTGAAGGCCGGACTCGTGAAGACTGCAGGCCTCGTGGCCGTCGGGATGCTGCTGGCTACCGCATCGGCCCACGCCGACGTGGTGCCGCCCTTCAAGGGCAACGACACCGGCGGCATCATCGCCTACCAGCTGGCCCAGCGCACGGATGCGCGCCAGCTCGCGGTCGATCATTGCGCCTCCTACGGCAAGGTCGCGAAGTTCCGCGCCGTCGATGCGCGCTATGGCGGCTACGTCTCGTTCGCCTGCCGCTGGGTGCCCTATGGCTCGGCGCAACGGCCGCTGCGGACGCTGTACTAACGTTCTCCTAATTGCCATCTTTTGGCGGCATTCGCTCCGACATCGCGCAACGAGCCGGAACGGAACACATGACCTGCACACGCACTGCCATCGGCCTTCTGGCCTGCTGTCTCCTCAGCGTGACCGCGAGTCACGAGGCCCGTGCCGTGGACCTGCCGGTGCGCAAGGCGGGCCTGTGGGAATTGAAGATGGTCAGGTCCGGCGGCCAGCTGCCGGAGATGACCATGCAGCACTGCACCGACGAGACCACCGACAGGGACATGAACAACATGGCCTCGCCGATGGCGCAGCAGGTCTGCTCCAAGCAGGACATCCAGAAGACCGCAACCGGCTATGTCAGTGATGCCGTCTGCAGCTTCGGCGGCATGAACACGACCTCGCATGCCGACATCACCGGTGACTTCAACTCGGCCTACACGGTGAAGACCACCTCGCGCATCCAGGGCGGTGCCGCCGGCGCCGCCAAGGAAACCGCGATGACCATCGAGGCGAAGTGGCTCGGCGCCTGCAAGCCCGACCAGAAGGCCGGCGACATCGTCATGCCCGGCGGCATGAAGATGAATGTCAAGGACGTGAACAAGCTCAAGAACCTCATTCCGGGCGCCAAGCAGTAGGCGGGCGGCCGTTGCGTTTGGCGGCACGGGCGCAGAGACATGGATCGTCGCTCGTCGCTCATTCGCGGACGCAAAGCACGATCTTCCCGATGTGTCGGCTGGTCTCCATGCGGGTGTGCGCATCGGCCGCCTCGGACAAGCGATAGGTGCTGTCGATGTGCGGCCGAATGGCCGTCCCGAGAAGGGGCCAGACGCGTTGCCGCAGGTCGGCCGCGATGCGTCGTTTGAGGTCCAGTGCCGTCGAACGCAGGAACGCGCCGGTGATGCTGGCCCGGCGCGCCATCAAGCCGCGCAGCGGCACCGCCAACTCGTTCCCATGTCCGGCTGAGAGCAGGGCGATCCGTCCGCCCGTTGCGAGCGCGGCAAGGTCCTGCGCGATGTGAGCGCCTGCGGAGGTGTCGAGGATGCAGTCGACACCGCGCGTCCCCGTTGCCGCGCGGATCTGCTCGGCGAGATCAGGATCGGCGTAGTCGAACACGGCGCTGCAGCCGAGCCTGAGCGCCGCGGCGCGCTTCTCTGCGGTGCCGGCGGTGGCGATGACGGGATGACCCAGCGCGCGCAGGAGCTGGATCGCGATCGTGCCGACGCCGCTGCTGCCGCCATGAATCAGGGCGGTCTCGCCGGGCGCCATGCGCATCAGCTCGAAGAAATTGAACCAGGTCGTGAACAGCGCTTCGGGCAGGCCGGCGCCTTGGATCCAGTCGAGGCCGCTCGGCAAGTCCAGGGCAAGATGCTGATCGGTGGCGACGTATTGCGCGTATGAGCCGCCGTCGGTCAGCGCGATGACCGCTTCACCCAATCGTCCCGGAGGAGCGTTGGCACCGCAGGCTACGATGCGCCCCGAGACTTCCAACCCCGGCACAGGATTGGGCTCCCGCGACGGCCCGGCCGCGCGCTGGTTGCAGTCATGACGGTTGATGCCGGCGGCCGCGACTTCGATCAGCACGTCGTCCGGCCCGAGGCGCGGGACCGGCCAGTCCTGTCGCTCCGACAGGACCTCCGGGCCGCCCGCGGCGGTGATGATGACGGCGCGCTGATCGTCCGGAATCATGCTTGGTCGCTCATGCGCTCACTTGCCGACCAGGCTGCACTTGCTGCGGTCGAGCGGGCGAAACGCCTGATCGGGGGCGATCTTCGTCACCAGCTTGACGAAGTCCCAGGGGCCCTTCGATTCGGCGGGAGTCTTGACCTGGACCAGATACAGGTCGTGCACCATGCGCTGGTCGTCGCGGATCTGGCCGTGGTCCGCATAGGCGTCCGAGACCGGCGTCGCCTTCATCCTCGCCATCACGCTTGCGCCGTCGTCGCTGTCGGCATCCTTCACCGCCTGCAGATAGTGCCGCACGGCCGAATAGACCCCGGCCTGTATCTGTGACGGCATCGCCTTCCGGCGCGCGTAGAACGCGTCGGAGAAGCGGCGCGCGGCGGGGGAGGCATCCTCGAAGAAGCTGGTGACGATGAGATCGCCCTGCGTCGCCTTGAGGCCGATGGCTTCAATGTCCACGTTCTGGAACGACATCGGCACGATCTTCATGCCCTGGGCCGCAAGCCCGAACTCCTCGGCCTGCTTGATGGCTGTGGCATTGTCGCCGGCGACGTTGAGCGCCAGGATCTTGGCGCCGGAGGCCTGGGCCTGCAGCAGGAAGGATCCGTAGTCCGGCGTACCGAGCTGCGCCTTGACGCTGCCGGCGACCTTGCC
The DNA here is from genome assembly GCF_032485055.1 of Bradyrhizobium sp. SZCCHNRI20481. Lineage (NCBI taxonomy): Bacteria > Pseudomonadati > Pseudomonadota > Alphaproteobacteria > Hyphomicrobiales > Nitrobacteraceae > Bradyrhizobium > Bradyrhizobium sp. SZCCHNRI20481. The sequence continues at coordinate 378,637 of NZ_JAUEUE010000007.1, read as the reverse complement.
GCCGAGCTCGGCGATGCGGGCGCGCGCGGTCGCTTCCACCGAATGACCGAACGCGTAGTCACCGGTGATGAAGAACCATGGCTCCTTGCTGGTCTGCATGATGCCCGAGACGACTGCGGTCGCGGTCGAATAGGCGTCGTGCGTCCATTGCGCCGAGGTCGGGGCGCAAGCTTCGTCGGTCAGCTGGTTGGCGCCGGCCCCCGAGATGAGGAAGATCTTGCCGTTGCTACGCACCAGCTCCTGGACCCCAAGGGCCGCGCCGGAGCTGCCGCCGTCGGCGATCGCCTGCACACCGTCCTGCTCGAACCAGCGCCGGGCGATCGCGACCGCGATATCCGGCTTGTTCTGATGGTCGGCCTGAATGATTTCGATCGGCCTGCCGTTGATCTTGCCGCCAAATTCCTCAGCGGCCATCCGGGCCGCTTCCACGGAGCCGGGCCCCATCGCGGTCGCGAAGATGCCGGTCATGTCGGTGAGCACACCGATACGGATGGCACTCCCCTTGATTTCGGCCTGCGCGGATGAGCCTGCAAGCAGCAGCAGGCCAGCGATGCTGGATCTGAGACAGCGCGACATGATGATCCTCCCCGGATTTGAAGACTTGGTTTTTTGTCGTGTTTGATTGGTGCGCCTCGCGGTTCTCCGCGAGGCGGAGACGTCAGGCTGCCGGTTCGGCAGTCACGGGATTGCGCAGCACGCCGATGCCCGAAATGTCGACCTCGACCGTATCGCCGGGCTTCATGAACAGAGGCGGGGTGCGCTTGAAGCCGACGCCTCCCGGCGTGCCGGTGACGATCACGTCCCCCGGCAGCAAGGTCATGATCGTCGAGCAATAGACGATCAGATCGGGGACATCGGTGATGAGGAGATCCGTGGTGGTCCGCTGCACGGTCTCGCCATTGAGGCGGGTCTGCAGCGTCAGTTTCGACGGGTCGGGAATTTCATCAGCCGTGACCAGCCAGGGGCCGAATGCGCCGGACTGGTCGAAGGTCTTGCCCGACAGGAATTGCGACGTGTGGCGCTGCCAGTCGCGGATGCTGCCTTCATTGTAGCAGGAATAGCCGGCGATGTGCGCGAGCGCGTCCTGGCGCCGGACGTGCCGGCCGGTTTTCCCGATCACGAGCGCAAGCTCGCCCTCGTAGTCGAAATGTTCGGAGACACCAGGGCGAATGACCGGCTGCAGATGGCCGACTTGGCTGGTGGGAAAGCGCGCAAACAGCGCAGGTTTCTCGGTGACGGTCCGCCCGGTCTCGGCGACGTGGTCGCGATAGTTCAGGCCAACGCAGATGATCTTGCCGGGATCAGGGATGACGGGCGCGAAGGCGATCGCACTGAGCGGATAGTCGGTCTGTTCGCGGGCGAGCAGTTCGGCGGCGTGATCGAGCGCATCCGCCTCGAGCAGCGCGCGCAGGCTCTTCGCCGGCAGACGCCGGCCGAGGTCGACGACACCGTCTCCCTTCACCGCGCCGTATCCGGGACGCCCGTCGATCATAAAGGAAACCAGCTTCATACGTGAACCCCCTCAGCAAAACGGAAACGATCAGGCGGCGCTCGGCCGCGGCGCGAGGACGGCGAGGCCGGACAACAGCGCGGCGAGATCTTCACTCTTCTGCACGGCACCCAGGATGTAGCGGTCCGGGCGCATCAGCACGGCGGCGAAGCCGTGCTCATCGAGCCAACCGTCGAGGCCGCTAGCCTCCTCGCCGGAAATGATGGCGACGTCAGCCGCCGCCAAGCCGGCATGATGCTGCTCGATCACCGCGGCACCGAGTCCAGACCGGCACAGCAGCGCGAAGCGATAGCCGACGCGGTCGTCGCTGCGGCCGAGATCGCGGGTGCGGAATTGCGGCGCCAGCTTTCCCGTCATGCTTCGATCGCCGCCGGCGAGGCCCGGGCCGAGCACTGGCTTCTGCACGTCGAGTTTCAGCTGGCCGTCGCCCTGTGCCGTGCCGGTCGCGAGCGCCGCCTCGACCGCCCTGGTGTTGATGAGTCCGCCCAGCCGGATCGCGAGCTCGATGAATTCGCGCACGTGGGGCGCGCGCTCGCTCTGATAGGTGTCGAGGAGATCAGGCGTTGCCTTGCCGGCAATCACACGAGCCAGCTTCCATGCGAGGTTGGCCGCGTCGCGAATGCCGGCACACATGCCCTGACCGAGAAAAGGCGGGGTCTGATGCGCGGAATCACCTGCGAGCAAGAGCCGTCCGGCACGCCATTGCTGGGCGACCGCGGAGTGGAATGTGTAGACGGCGGCGCGTTCGATCTCGGCCTCTGCGGGCTGGAGCCAGGGCGAGAGCAGCTCCCACACGCGCGCCGGTTGGGTGATCTCGACCGCGTCCTCGTCAGGACGTACCGTGATCTCCCAACGGCGCCGGTTGCCGGTGCCGCGAATATAGGTTGCGGGACGCTGCGGGTTGCAGTGCTGGACGCTGAAATCGCCGAGATCGGGCCGCTCCTGCCTCAGCAGCACGTCGCAGACCAGCCAGCGCTCGTGAAAGCCGAGATCGTCCAGCGCCGAGCCGATGAAGCGGCGCACCAGCGAACGTGCACCGTCGCAGCCGATGACATAGGCGCAGGAGATGTCGACGAGCCGGCCGGTACCGAGGTCTTCATAGCGAACGCGCGCACCGTTGTGGTCCTGCTCGAGCGCGAAGACATCACAGCGCGTGCGCAGCTCGACATGAGGCCAGCGCGCGAGTCCCTTGTTGAGCACGTTTTCGAGATCGGGCTGGTGGAATCGGTAGCTCAGATTCCAGCCCATCGAGGTCGGCTCGCGGGTGCGCGGCCAGTCGAGCAGCAGCCGTCCCTCGGCATCGACGAAGCGCATGCCGGGACTCAATGTAAGGTGGGGCAGGATGGCGTCGGCAAGGCCGATGGTCTGGAACACGCGCATGCATTCGTCGTCGAAATGCACCGCGCGCGGCAAATGATAAGCCTTGGCTTCGCGCTCCAGGATCAGGGTGCGGATGCCGCACAGGCCGAGCAGATTGGCGAGCGTCGAGCCGACGGGCCCGCGACCGACGATGACGACGTCGAAGCTTCCGGAGTGTGCGGCCATGTTGCTCATGGCTGCATCTGTTCCGCAACCGCCTCGCACCTTCAAGGCGCGGTCGCAAACTGTCCGCGCAGCGGACGCTCAGGCCTGGACGGGAATCGCGGCTGCGGCGTCGCGCAATGGGGCCGCGTATTGAGCGACGGCCTCCTCGAGGGTCATGGCGGAGCGGATCCAGATGATCGAAATGCAGCCGAAGACGACGTCGCCCCGCACGATCGGCACCGCGATCGACGACGTCTTCGGATTGAATTCGCCCTCGTCGCGGATTGCGTAGCCGCGCTGAGCCGTTTCCGTCACCATGCGCTGCAGCCGCTCGGGCGCCAGGAAGGAAACATCCTCCGCATTCTCGATGCGTCGCAGGTGGTTGATGATGATGTCCCGCTCTGCGGGCGGGCAAGCGGCCAGATAGGCCCGGCCGGCCGAGGTCTGCAGCATCGGCAGGCGCTTGCCGATCATGCTGCGGTCGATCGAGAGCGGGCTGCGCGCATGCGTGGTCTCCTGGATGACCATCGCGCCGTTCTCATAAGTCGACAGATCGACCGGCCAGATCAGGCTGCGGCTGAGCTCGGCGAGATAGGGCGCGGCGACCTGGCAGATGAAGATGCCGGGATCATAGCCGTCGCCGAGGCTCAACGCGTGGCGCGTCACCCGGAAGCGGTCGTCGCTGGCGCTGCGCGCGACATAGCCGAGTTCCTCGAGTGTTTCGAGCAACCGATAGACCGTGGGCCGCGGCAGATCGAGCTGGCGCGCCACGTCGCCGGCGCGAATGCCCCCGGACCGATTGACCGCGCGCAGCACGTCGAGCCCCCGCTTGAAGGCGCGGACACCCTCCGCAGGACGGGCTTGCGGAGATCGCGTCCGTTGCTTGGACACTTGGAAAATCCTCCCTGTTCTTCGTTTCCGTCCGCCGATACCGTCTTGAGAACGCGAGCCGGATGCAGGGGCGGCAGTCTACTGCAGGACCGCGCGGAGCTGATACGAAATTCCGCCCGCACCTTTCGGGAGAAAACAAGATGGAAATAACGGCGCTCGGTTACATCGGCATCAAGTCGTCCCAAGCGGAGCAGTGGGGACGCATGGCGACCGAGCTCCTCGGGATGCAGCGCGTGGATCGCGCGGCCAGCGTGCAGGCCTATCGGATGGATGATCGCAAGCAGCGGCTGATCGTCGATGGCAGCGGCGATGGCGGGCTCGCCGTCATGGGCTGGGAGGTCGGCGACGCTGCGGCGCTCGCGCGCCTCGCCAGCCGTCTCGACGACAACGGCGTGAAGGTGGCCCGCGGTTCGCAGGCACTGGCCGACGAGCGTCATGTCACCGAGCTGATCTGCTTTCAGGATCCCGCCGGCAACACGATCGAGGTGTTCTGGGGGGCAGCTGTCGCCTCGGATCCCTTCAGGCCGGGACGTCCGATCTCCGGCTTTCGCACCGGGCCGCTCGGCATGGGACACGTCGTGCTCAACGTCGAGGACGTCGAGCCGCTGCTGCGGTTCTATCGCGACCTGCTCGGCTTCAAGGTGTCCGACTTCGGCCTGACGCCGTACAAGCTCTATTTCTTCCACGTCAACGGCCGCCACCACAGCTTCGCGATGGTCGGCTCCGGTCGCCGCACACTGCATCACTTCATGGTGGAACTAGGCAGTCTCGATGACGTCGGCCAGGGCTACGACCTGGCACAGCTCGACGACGGGCGCGTGGCCTACACGCTGGGCCGTCACACCAACGACCACATGACCTCGTTCTACGTCAACACGCCCTCCGGCTTCTTCATCGAATATGGCTGGGGCGGTCGGGTGATCGATCCCGCGACCTGGCAGCCGCATGAGACCTTCGACGGTCCGTCACTGTGGGGGCACGAGCGATTGTACCTGCCGGATGAGCAGCGCAAGCGCCTGCGCGATATGCGGCTGTCCACGGCTGCACGCGGCGTTCGCGTGCCGGATCCTCGCGTTCCGGCACTGAACTGCGCGTGGCTCGACGCCGTGGTCGCGCGGGAATGAACTAAGCAGCGCGCTACACCGGAATCCGCACGCTCGCCCGCAACCCGCCCATCGGGCTGTCGCCGAGGGTGATGTCGCCGCCATGGGACCGCGCGATGTCGCGGGCGATGGCGAGGCCCAAGCCCGTGCCGCCCTCGTCCTGGTTGCGCGCATCGTCGAGGCGCAGGAACGGCTTGAACACCTCCTCGCGCATGTCGGCCGGGATGCCCGGGCCGTCATCGTCGACGGTGATGGTGAGGTAGCGGTGGTCGCGATGGCCGGTGATGGCGATCGCATCGGCATGGCGGGCGGCGTTGGAGACGAGATTGCCGAGGCAGCGCTTCAGCGCCTGCGGCTTCACGGTGACCACCGGCAGGCCGTGGAACGAGACCGTGGCGGAATGGCCGTTGCGCTCGGCGTCGCTGCGCAGCTCCTCGAGCGCGTTGGAGATGTCGGTCGGCTGCGCGATCTCGCCATTGTCGCCGCGTGCGAACGCCAGATAATCCTCCAGCATGTGCGACATCTCGTCGACGTCCTTGCGCATGGCGTCGATCTCGGGACTGTCGCCGAGCAGCGCCAGCTCCAGCTTGAAGCGCGTCAGGATGGTGCGCAGATCGTGGCTGACACCGGCCAGCATCGCCGTGCGCTGCTCAAGCGTGCGCTCGATGCGCGCCTTCATCTCCAGGAAGGCGTGTGCCGCACGCCGCACCTCGCGCGCGCCGCGCGGCCGGAAGTTCGGCACCTCGCGGCCCTTGCCGAAACTCTCGGCCGCATCTGCGAGGCGCAGGATCGGCTTGATCTGGTTGCGCAGGAACAGCACCGAGACGATCAGCAGGATCGAGGAGGTGCCGACCATCCAGAACAGGAAGATATCGGTGTTCGACGCGTAGGCCGCGCCACGCTGCGCGAACACGCGCATCACGGCGTCATCGAGCGCGATGCGGATCTCGACCAGATTGGAGCGGCCGACGGTGTCGATCCAGAACGGGCGGCTGATCTGGCGGCCGATCTGGCTCGACAGCGACTGGTCGAGCAGGTTGAAGAACGGTTTTGGCCCCGGCGGCGGCATGTCGCCGGCGGGCAGGAAGTCGACCACCAGGTTGAGCCGCTGTTGCGCGATCCGGCGCAGCATGGTGCGGTCCTTGTCCTGCGGATAGCCCTTGTAGATGTCGATCAGCGCGGCGACGTCCTGCACCACGGCGGCGGAGAGGCGTCGCGTCACCGTGTTCCAGTGCCGCTCCATGAACACGCCCGCGACCACCGTCTGCAGGATCACCATCGGCACGATCATGATCAGCAGCGCGCGGGCATAGAGGCCGGTCGGCATCCAGCCCTTGAACGCGTTGCCCACCACGCTGTTGGCGCGCGACACCCGCCGCGACGCGGTGCGGATCAGGGTGAGGCCGGTGTCGAGCGTGCTCATGATAATCCTAACGCGCGCCGTTTCCGTCATTGCGAGGAGCCCCCGGGTCTCGCCCGCGGCGAGCCCGAGGGCAGGCTCCGCGACGAAGCAATCCGGAATCGTCGCGGGACTCTGGATTGCTTCGCTTCGCTCGCAATGACGCGGAGATGCCAGGTCGTTTCAGGTCTTGCGGTGAGGAAGCTAGCTCAGATGCTTTCAAGGCAACGTGGTCGGAATGGCCGGGCATATCAACCGCTCATCTCAACCCGACGTCATCAGCCGGTAGCCGATGCCGCGCACAGCCTGCAGGAACAGCGGGTTGGCCGGATCGCTCTCGAGCTTGCGGCGCAGGCGGTTGATCTGGACGTCGACGGCGCGCTCGTTGACGGTGCCGTTGCCGGTCAGCGCGCCGCGCGGCACGGTCTCGCCGCGGGCATTGGCGAGGATGCGCAGCATCTCGCGCTCGCGGTCGGTGAGGTGGACGATCTCCTCGCCCTGCTTTAGCTCGCCGCGCGCCAGATGATAGACGAACGGCCCGAACGCGATCTGCTCGACGACCTCCTCGGCCGGCGGCGGCGCGGCCCGCTTGAGGATGTTGCCGATGCGCAGCGCGAGCTCTCTTGGCTCAAAAGGCTTGGCGACGTAGTCGTCGGCGCCGAGCTGCAGGCCCTCGATGCGGCTCTCCGGCTCGGCCCGTGCGGTCAGCATCACGATCGGCACCGAGGATTGCGTGCGGATGAAGCGGGCGAGGTCGAAGCCGCTTTCGCCGGGCATCATCACGTCGAGGATCAGGAGATCGAAATGCAGTCCCGTCAGCTTGGCGCGGGCATCGCTCGCGCTCGCCGCGGTGGTGACGCGATAGCCTTCGCCGCGCAGAAAGCGCGACAGCAGGTCGCGGATGCGGCGGTCGTCGTCGACGAGCAGGAGATGCGGCGCGTCGTCGGCTGGCGTCTGCGGCGGATGCGGGGCGATGGCGGCGATCGTCACGGTCACTCCTTGGCAGCGGCGACAGGCGTCTTGAAGATGGCTTCCAGCACCTTGTCCGGATCGTCGCGATCGATCATCGCGCGCAGGAACTGCCGGACCTCCTCGGCGCCGGCCGGTCCGATCTGCTCCAGCGCGCGATCGATGCGCCGCGTCTGCAGCCCGGCCAGCTTGGCGACCAGCGCCTCGCCCTTCGGCGTGGCGAAAAGAAGGCGCTGCCGGCGATCGTTGTTGCCGGTCTTCTGCACGATGTAGCCTTCGTCGAGCAGCTGCTTGAGCACGCGTCCGAGCGACTGCTTGGTGATGCGCAGCACGTCGAGCAGATCGGCGACCTTCAGGCCGGGATAGCGTGTGACGAAATGCATCACGCGATGATGCGCGCGGCCGAAGCCGAACGCCTCCAGCTCATGGTCGGCATCGCCGACGAAGTCGCGATAGGCGAAGAACAAGAGCTCGATGATGTCCCAGCGCAGCGGCTCGCCGCCGGCGGCCGCGGAGGGCTCAGCCGCGCGCAGCTCGGGGCTCAACGTCGGAGACGAGAAATTTATGTCAGCCATATTGACGTTTCTGCGGTTCAATGTTACAAAACAATCGTCCGCTACGAAATTTTAGATCGTTTCATCGGCGGGCGATGGGTCTTCAGGCGTGTCTGAACGGGCCGTAGGCAACCCCGACGGGCATCCCTGGGCGACGTATCGAACAACCGTGTGATGTCGAGCGGCATTTCGGCAAACCATACTGGACTTCCGCCGAGCGCAAAAGCATGTCCTGTGGTGGCATGCTTGCCCGGTGACCGGCTCAAAAGCCGGTCGCGGCAGGTCCGAAATTCAAGAAGCCGACTGGCCCGATCGGACGGGTCGGCGCCAGAACTCGCGAATGGCGATCAAGCGGGGGAAGCAAGGACATGACTTTGACATTCGACATCAAGCCGACGACGAACCCGACCTCCGACCAGGAGCGCGCTGCCAAGCTCGCCAACCCGGGCTTCGGCCGGGTGTTCACCGATCACATGGCCGTGGTCCAGTACAGCCAGGACAAGGGCTGGCACAGCGCGCGGGTCGAATCCCGCGCCAACTTCCCGCTCGATCCGGCCGCGGCCGTCCTGCATTACGCGCAGGAGATCTTCGAGGGCCTGAAGGCCTACAAGCGCGACGATGGCGGCGTGAACCTGTTCCGCCCCGACGCCAATGCCAAGCGCTTCGGGAATTCGGCCGAGCGCATGGCGATGGCGCAACTGCCGCCGGAGGTCTTCATCGAGGCGGTCGAGCAGCTCGTCCGCATCGATCGCGCCTGGATCCCGGGCGGCGAGGGCAGCCTGTATCTGCGCCCGTTCATGATCGCCAACGAGGTGTTCCTCGGGGTGAAGCCTTCGGCGGAATACATCTTCGCGGTCATCGCCTCGCCGGTCGGCTCCTATTTCAAGGGCGGGCCGGCGCCGGTCTCGATCTGGGTCTCGGAGAACTACACGCGGGCTGCGGTCGGCGGCACCGGCGGCGTCAAATGCGGCGGCAATTATGCCGCGAGCCTCAAGGCGCAGGCCGAGGCGATCCAGCATGGCTGCGACCAGGTCGTGTTCCTCGATGCGATCGAGCGCCGCTATGTCGAGGAGCTCGGCGGCATGAACGTGTTCTTCGTGTTCGACGATGGCTCGTTGTCGACGCCGCCGCTCGGCACCATCCTGCCCGGCATCACCCGCGATTCCATCATCAAGCTGGCGCGTGATGCCGGCCGCGAGGTGCGCGAGGAGGCGTATTCGATCGACCAGTGGCGGACGGACGCCAAGAGCGGCAAGCTCAAGGAAGCGTTCGCCTGCGGCACCGCTGCCGTCATCTCGCCGATCGGCAAGGTGTGCTCGGCGAGCGGCGACGTCCTGATCAACGGCGGCGAGGCCGGCCCGGTCGCCATGGGCCTGCGCAAGCAGCTGGTCGACATCCAGTACGGCCGCAGCCCCGATCCGCATCAGTGGATCCGGGACGTGAAGTAGGGGGCATGCCTCCCTAGCGCTTGCAGGTTCTGGGCACAGTCTAGCAGCGATGACGGTTTGCTCCCTCCCCCGCTTGGGGGGAGGGCTGGGGAGGGGGAAGCCCCGTAAAGACCACCGTTGGGACGCCCCCACCCCAACCCTCCCCCGCACGCGGGGGAGGGGGCGCACCGCATGCGTGGCGGAAGCGTGGCTCTCACTGAGAATGCTGAGCCAGTGCCATGCGCCAGCACCTGACCGGCCCGCGGGTTGCCGCACCGCGCCCCGGCTGCTACCAACCAAGCAACGCATTCCATCCCGTAGGGTGGGCAAAGGGCCGCGTAGCGGGCCGTGCCCACCACTTCGGCGTTTATCAGCCATGGTGGGCCCGCTGCGCTTGGCCCACCCTACGTTCCGGTCCCCATGTCCGACAAACCGAAGAAACCCCAGAAGCTGAAGGCGCGGCTGCCGCGCGGGCTCGAGGATCGCGGCCCCGCGGCGATCGCCGCCACGCGCGAGATGGTCGAGAAGATCCGCGCCGTCTATGAGCGCTACGGCTTCGAGCCGGTGGAGACGCCGGCATTCGAATACACCGATGCGCTCGGCAAATTCCTGCCCGACCAGGACCGTCCGAACGAAGGCGTGTTCTCGTTCCAGGACGACGACGAGCAGTGGATCTCGCTGCGCTATGATCTGACCGCGCCGCTGGCGCGCTACGTCGGTGAACGCTACGGCACCGATGGCCTGGTGCTGCCCTATCGCAGCTACCGCTCGGGCTACGTCTTCCGCAACGAGAAGCCCGGCCCGGGCCGCTTCCGCCAGTTCATGCAGTTCGACGCCGACACCGTCGGCTCCGCATCGCCCGCGGCGGACGCCGAGATGTGCATGATGGCGGCCGACACGATGGAGGCGCTGGGCATTGCGCGTGGGGACTACGCGATCAAGGTCAACAATCGCAAGGTGCTCGACGGCGTGATGGAGTCGATCGGCCTCGGCGGTGACGAGAATTTCGGCCGCCGGCTGATCGTGCTGCGCGCGATCGACAAGCTCGATCGTCTCGGCGAGCGCGGCGTGCGTGAGCTGCTTGGACCGGGCCGCAAGGACGAGAGCGGCGACTTCACCAAGGGCGCTGGACTCGACGACACCCAGATCAAGAAGATCGAGACCTTCGTCAATGCGCGTACGCTGGTCGCGCCGCCGCTGCTCGCCTATGCCGGCGACAAGGATGTCCAGCAGCGCGTTGCGGGCGATCCCGATCGCAAAGACAACGAGTATGACATCGCCCGCCGTATCGCCGACATGCTGCGCGAGACCTTTGCCGACTCGAAACTGGCGATCGATGGTTTGAACGAACTCGTCGAGATCGCGCGCCTGGTTGATGCGGCCGGCTATCAGAGCCAGATCACGGTCGATCCGTCGGTGGTGCGCGGGCTCGAATACTACACGGGGCCGGTGTTCGAGGCGCAGTTGCTCGCCGAGATTCCCAACGAGAAGGGTCAGCCGGTGGTGTTCGGCTCGGTCGGCGGCGGCGGGCGCTACGATGGCCTCGTCTCGCGCTTCCGCGGCGAGCCGGTACCGGCGACCGGCTTCTCGATCGGCGTGTCGCGCCTGCAGGCGGCGCTGACGATGCTCGGCAAGCTCGACACGCGGCCGGCGTTCGGGCCAGTGGTCGTCACCGTGTTCGATCGCGAGCGCGTCGCGGACTATCAGAAGATGGTGTCGACCCTGCGCAATCACGGCATCCGCGCCGAGCTCTATCTCGGCAATCCGAAGAACATGGGCAACCAGCTCAAATATGCCGACCGCCGCAACGCGCCCTGCGTCATCATCCAGGGCTCGGACGAAAAGGCGCGCGGCGAGGTGCAGATCAAGGACCTGATCGAGGGCGCCAAGGCGGCGGCTGCGATCGCCTCCAACCAGGAATGGCGGGAGAGCCGCCCGGCGCAGTTCTCCTGCAAGGAGGACGAGCTCATAGCCGGCGTCCGCGACGTGCTCGCGCGCCATGACGTGAGCTGGGGGTAGGCATTCCTTGCGGTCGTCATGCCCGGCCTTGTGCCGGGCATCCACGTCTTGTTTGATTGGAGAAACGTGGATGGCCGGGACAAGCCCGGCCATGACGAGGGAGAGAGCGAATGCCCGAGATCACCGTGAGCATGGCCGCCGGCCGCACCGACGAGCAGAAGGCCAACATGATGCGCGACATCACCAAGGCCCTGGTGACGCATCTTGGCGTCGATCCGGAAGCGGTGGTGATCCAGATCAACGAGGCGCCGCTGACGCACAAGATGAAGGGCGGCAAGACCTTCGTCGAGCGCCTGGCCGAGCAGAAGAAGTAGTTGGCCGTCGTCCTGGCGAAAGCGAGGCTATGACATCTGTCTCGACGATCACCGCCGTCGTCCCGGCGAACGCCGGGACCCATACCCCCAGGGAGCGGTTCGAGGCACGCTGGTCATTGGCCCTTTGCCCATCACGACCGCCACGGCGTATGGATCCCGGATCGGCGCGCGCTTGTCCGGGACGACAGCGGAGTTTGGAGCAGCCATGGACGCACGTGAGTTCATCAAGCCGGGCATGCGCGCCGAGCGTTTGCTCGTCGTGCCGCCGGAGCGCACCGTCGGGCATTTCGTGCCGCACATGCCGATGGTCTATGCGACGCCGATGATGATCCTGGAGATGGAGATGACGTCGGGCGACGCCATCAACCCGGCGCTGCCGCCGGGCTGGGTCACGGTCGGCACCGAGGTCAACGTCCGCCATCTCGCGGCGTCGCCGGTCGGCGCCACCATTCGCACCGTCGCCGAGGTGATCGAAGTCGAGCGCCGCGTCATCCGCTTCTCGGTCGAGGCCTATCATGGCGAGGTGAAGATCGGCGATGGCCGTCACGGCCGCGGCCTCATCAATGTCGAGCAGTTCAAGAAGCGGTTCGGCGTGACGTAGCCGCACCGCGCTAGACCGAGTGGCCCGTCTTCAACAGCGAGCAGCCGGTGATCTTGAGGCTGCCGTCGGGCTGGGTCTGCAACGTGTAGAGCGCCTCCCACGCGTCGCCTTCGGCATCGACGATGTGGACGCGCTGCGCGATGCTGCCGTCCTCGACCTGCGCGGCGCCGAATTCGAAGCTGCGATGGCGGTAGACCGGCGGGTAGCCGCTCTTGACCATGCTCATGAAGATCTCGACGCTCGGATACAGCGCCTGGATCTCCGGCGCGGCCTGGGCATAAGCGGTCGCTCCGTCGTCGCGCGCCAGGGCCTGCTCCTGGGCGCGAATGACGCTCTGCGCCGCGCTGGCGTCGGCTGCGGCGGCGGGGCGAGCCAGCAGCGCCAGCAGCAGGACGAGCGGCACCAGAATGCGCATGTCGTGTGCTCCATCGGCGGTTCGGATCGATCTACCATGCGCCACGCGCCGCCCGTGACAAGCCTGCCGTGGCGCGTCAATGTCACCGGTCGGCGGCGATCGACCGGCTGGATTGTGTCGCCATCGTCACGTCTTCGCGAGCCATGCGGCCGACGGGGTGCCGGTCGCGATGGAACCGGCTTGATCTGGTCCGACCCGGCGCGAATCATGCATGCAGGGCGGCGAACCACACAGGGGCAGCATGACCGATTTTTCCAAGACTCGATCGCTCTTCACGATACCTGAAGGGGTCATCTATCTCGATGGCAATTCGCTCGGCGCGCTGCCGTCGGCCGTGCCCGCCCGCGTTGGCCGCATGATCGAAGCGGAGTGGGGGCAGGAGCTGATCCGCGGCTGGAACACCGCCGGATGGATGGTGCAGCCGCGCCGCGTCGGCGATCGCATCGCGCGGCTGATCGGGGCCGCGCCCAGCACGGTCGTGATGGGCGATACGCTCTCGATCAAGGTGTATCAGGCGCTCGCCGCGGCGCTGTCGCTCAATCCGGGACGCCGGGTCATCCTGTCCGACAGCGGCAATTTCCCGTCCGATCTCTACATGGCGCAGGGCCTGGTCCGCATGCTCGGCGACCGCGCGACGCTCAAGGTGGTCGCACCCGAGCAGGTGGAGGCGGCGATCGACGACAGCGTCGCCGTGCTGATGCTGACCGAGGTGGATTACCGCACCGGCCGGATGCACGACATGACGGCGCTGACGACAAAGGCGCATGACGCCGGTGCGCTCGCGGTGTGGGACCTCGCGCATTCCGCCGGCGCCGTGCCGGTCGATCTCGCCGGCGCGGACGCCGACTTCGCGGTCGGCTGCACCTACAAATATCTCAACGGCGGCCCCGGCGCGCCGGCCTTCATCTATGTCGCGCCGCGCCATGCCGATATCGCGCCGCCGGCGCTGTCGGGCTGGATGGGGCACGAGGCGCCGTTCGCCTTCGATCTCGATTATCGCCCGGGCGGCGGCATCGAGCGGATGCGCATCGGCACGCCGCCGATCATCGCACTGGCCGCGCTCGATGCCGCGCTCGACGCCTGGGACGGCGTGTCGATGCAGGACGTGCGCGCGGCCTCGATCGCGCTGTCGGAATTGTTCATCGCCGAGGTCGAGAAACGCTGTCCGTCGCTGACCTTGGCGTCGCCGCGCGATCCGTCGCGGCGCGGCAGCCAGGTGTCGTTCCGCCATCCCGACGGCTATGCGATCATGCGGGCGCTGATCGCGCGCGGCGTGATCGGCGACTTCCGCGCGCCGGATGCACTGCGCTTCGGCTTCACGCCGCTCTATATCGGCGAGGCCGAGGTGCGCGGCGCCGTGGGCATCCTCGCGGAGGTCCTCGACAACAGGCTGTGGGACAGGGCCGACTATCGCCAGAAGGAGCTCGTGACGTGAGCAGCGCGCCCTACGATCCCGCCACCGAGGGTGCGCGGATGAACTTCAAGGGACGGATGTCCTATGGCGACTATCTGATGCTGGATCGCCTGCTCGACGCCCAGGCGCCGCTGTCCTCGGCCCATGACGAGCTGCTGTTCATCATCCAGCACCAGACCTCCGAGCTGTGGATGAAGCTCGCCATCCACGAGATCAAGGCGGCGATGGCGGCGATCGCCAGGGATGACGTGCAGCCGGCATTCAAGATGCTGACGCGGGTGTCGCGCATCTTCGAGCAGCTCAACGGCGCCTGGGACGTGCTGCGCACGATGACCCCGAGCGAATACACGCTGTTCCGCGACAAGCTCGGCGAGTCCTCCGGCTTCCAGTCGTTCCAGTATCGCTCGATCGAATTCCTGCTCGGCAACCGCAATCTGGCGATGCTGCGCCCGCATGCGCATCACCCCGAGCTGACCGCCGAGCTGGAAGCGATCCTGGCGAAGCCGAGCCTCTACGACGAAGCGCTGCGGCTGCTGGCGCGGCGCGGCTTCTTCATCGGCGCCGACGGGCAGCGCACCGACTGGCGCGGCACGCGCAGCGAAAGCCCGGAGGTGGCGGCCGCCTGGACCAGCGTCTATCGCGATCCGCAGCGGCATTGGGAATTGTATGAGCTCGCCGAGAAGCTGGTCGACTTCGAGGACTATTTCCGCCGCTGGCGCTTCAACCACGTCACCACGGTCGAGCGCATCATCGGCTTCAAGACCGGCACCGGCGGCACCAGCGGCGTCAATTATCTGCGCAAGATGCTGGAGATCGTGCTGTTCCCCGAGCTCTGGAAGCTGCGCACCGGCCTGTGAGCCTCGCGCTCATCATTCGATCAGGAGATCCTCATGCTCTATGCCGTCAAGGACTGGGACAACGCCTACGCCAACGGCCCGAACATCGCCGGTGGCGAGCGCTGGCCCGGCCTGTGGGTCGCGCCGGCGGAAGCCTATCGCACGACATTGGCGGGGCAAGGCCGCGCCAGGCTCGACATCGCCTATGGCGCGCACGACCGGCAGCGCCTCGACCTGTTTCTTCCCGAGGGGATGCCGAAGGGCCTCGTCGTGTTCGTGCATGGCGGCTACTGGATGCGGCTCGACAAGAGCTTCTGGTCGCACCTCGCGCAAGGACCGATCGCGCACGGCCATGCCGTGGCGATGCCGTCCTACCGGCTGTGCCCCGAGGTCGGCATTGCCGACATCTCGGCCGACGTGGCGCAGGCGATCGCGCGGGCGATGGACGAGGTCAGCGGTCCGGTGGCGCTGACCGGCCATTCCGCTGGCGGCCATCTCGTCAGCCGCATGATCTGCCGCGGCGCGCCGCTGCCGCCGGAGCGGCAGGCGCGGATCAGCAACGTTGTTTCGCTCTCCGGCCTGCACGATCTGCGCCCGCTGCAGCGGACCGCGATGAACGACACGCTTCATATCGATGACGCCACCGCGCTGCGCGAGAGCCCGGCGCTGCTGGTGCCGGTCGATGCTGCGCGTGTCACCGCCTGGGTCGGCGGCGCGGAGCGCAACGAATTCCGCCGCCAGGCCCAGCTGCTCGCCAACATCTGGACCGGGCTCGGGACCTCCACTGCCTATGTCGAGGCGCCGGACCGGCACCATTTCGACGTGATCGACGAGCTGGCGGATCCGGAGAGTGGGTTGGTGCAGGCGCTGGTGGGGTGATCTCCAGCAGCGCTTGCCCCGAACTCCGTTCATAAGTTCTGCGGTGACAGCGCCACGATCTCATCTCCCCTCCCCGCAAGGGGGAGGGGAGCGCATCGTCATCGTGGCGATATCTCGAATCTAACGGATCGTTGCGTCAGCTCTCCGCCACCGCATCTCCCCACGCATGGAAGATCTCCGTGGCGCCGCTGTTCACGTCGCCCTCGCGCATCACGACGCTGGGGCAGGCGAATTTCATCGGCATGGTCTGCACGGGCGCTGGGACGGTTTCGAACTTCGCCGTGAGCGCGTCCATCACCTCCTCCGGCAGGCGCGTATCCGCGCCGACCACGTCACCCTCGCTGGCGTCGATGCGAGGCTGGTGGATCGCCGTGTCGAGATCCATGCCGAAGTCCATCACGAAGGAGAGCATCTGCGCCACGGCGGGCAGGATGCGGCGGCCGCCGGAGGCGCCGAGCGCGAGGCGGCGGCCATCGGCGGCCTGCGCCAGCACCGGCGTGTAGTTGGTGAGGCAGCGCTTGCCGGGCGCCAGCGAGTTCGTCGTGCCCGGCGTCGGGTCGAACCACATGATGCCGTTGTTCATCATGATGCCGCTCTGCGGCGCCTGGAATTTCGAGCCGAAACCCGACAGCAGGGTCTGCGTCACCGCGGCCATGTTGCCGTCGTGGTCCACCACCGAGTAGTGCGTGGTGCAGGCCGGTGCCAGATATTCGGCGCCGAGCGCGCGCTTGCCGGGCGCATCGCCCATGTCGTTGAGCCGTTCGCGATAGGCCGACTGCATCGCTTCGGCATAGGCGATGAAGGCGCTTGCATCAGGCGTCTTGCCCGAGGCCGTCACGCGCGCCTGCATCAGCCGCAAGGCGTGTGCGAGCGTCGGGCCGGCCGTCAGCTCCGGCGTCGCGAACACCGTGCCGCCGCGATAGGGAATGCGCAGCGGCTCGCGGTGATGCGCCTCGAACGCGGCGAGGTCATCCACCGAAAGCGCGCCGCCGGCGGCCTGGATGTCGCGGCTGAGCGAGCGCGCAATGTCGCCCCGGTAGAAGTCGCGCGCGCCGGCGCTGGCAAGATGTGCCAGCGTCGCCTTCAACTGCTCCTGCGGCAGCCGCGTCACCGCCTTCGCGCCCCATTGCGGGTTCGGCGGCAAACCATCCTTCAGATAGGCCGCGGCGCTGCCGGGATAGCGGCGCAGGTCTGCGGCGCAGCTCGAGATCATCACGGTGGTCCACCAGTCCACCAGCAGGCCCTCGGCGGCGAGCTTCACGCTCGGCGTGACGAGATCCTGCCACGGCAGCCGCGCGTAGCGGCGATGCGCCGCCTCCATGCCCGCGACGACGCCGGGCACTGCGATCGCGCCGGGGCCGTGCAGATTGCGGTCGTCCTTGACGCGGGGCCAGGGGAAGATGTCGGCTGCGACGCTGCCGTCGTTGGCCAGCGGATAGTCCGCGACGTCAAGGCTGTCGGGGGCGCGCATGCCGTAGTCGATCACCTCGACGTGGTTGTCCCTGGCGCGGTACAGCAGCATGGCGCCGCCGCCGCCGAGGCCGCTCATCCACGGCTCGAGCACGCCGAGCGCAAAGCCGGTCGCCACCACGGCGTCGACGCAGTCGCCGCCCGCGGCGAGCACCTCGGCCCCGACCTCGGCGGCGCGCCGTGACTGTGCCGCGACGATGCCGCCCTTGCTGGTCACCGCCGGCTTGCGGATCTGCTGACGATTGGAAAACTGGTACGGCATGGCACTCCCCCGATCCCGCCTGATTGTCCGGCGAATTGACACCGCCAAGCCTCGGCACACAATCGGCAACAGCGGGACGCTCCCCAGCCCGGATCGAATGACGGTTGCCTGCGTTGAGGAGATGTTTACCAATGGGTATTATGGTCTTCGGCAGACCAGATCGATCTCGATCAGCGCGTCATAGGCGAGACCGGTGACGCCGACGCAGGTGCGGGCCGGCAGCCGGTCCGGCGGGAAGAATGAACGGTAAGTTTCATTCATTGCCGTGTAATCGCGCTTGAACTCGGTCAGGTAAATCCGAGACATCACAATATGTTCGAGACCAAGGTTGAGACCTTGGAGGATGTCCTTCAAGTTCTGCATCACCGCCTTCGTCTGATCCACGATGCCGTCGGGCAGCACGCCCGGTGCCTCCGGTGAATCCGGCATCTGACCGGTGACGAACACGAAGCCGTCGGTCTCGACCGCGTGACTGAACGGCGCCACGGGTTTCGTCGCGCCGGAGATCATGTGGAACTGCATGGTCGGATTCCTCTGCGAGTGAATGTGTAGGGTGGGCAAAGCGGCGCCGCAGGCGACGCGTGCCCACCATCATCAGCGGATGCGCCGCGGTGGGCACGGCGCGACGTACATCATGATCGATGTCGCAGGTTCGCGGGCGCGCCTTTGCCCACCCTACGATTTAGCGTGAACTCAGCCCGCATCCTCGAACAGCCGTTTGCTGAGGATCGCGTGCACGCCCCAATTGCCGTCGACGACCTGGGTGACGCCGAAATCCACCGCGGCCGACATCAGCGCGACCGCCTCGTCCTCGCTCAGGCCTTTGATGTGCATCAGGAAGCGGCGCATCTTGCGGAACGCATCCTTCATCGCGAGGTCGAGCGAGGAGGTCGCGTAGACCTCGCTCTGGCCCTGCGCGCCGAACTCGGCGAGATAGTTCGGGTGGCTGAAGCCGGTCAGCACCCAGTCGGTCTCGGTTTCGATCAGGGGATAGGTGAGATCGGCAAAAGGTTGTCCGGCGAGCTGCGACTTCTTGTGAAGGATGACCTGGAATGTGCCGGTCATCGAGCATTCGATCGCGGTGCCGCCGAGCTCGCCGTCGCCCTGGGTAGCGTGGGGATCGCCGACCGACAGCAGCGCGCCGGGAACGGCGACGGGGAGATACACGGTCGCGCCCTTGCCGAGCCGCCAATTGTCGAGATTGCCGCCGAAATAGGACGGCGGAATCGAATCGACGAAGTCGGCCTCGCGTGGCGCCACGGCGATCACGCCGAAATGCGGCCGCAGCGGAATGCGGATGTTGTCGAGCACGCCGTGGCGGCGCTTGATGCTGCCGGGCGCCACCGGCACGCCGGGATAGTCGTAGGTCGCGTGCACCACGCCGGCCGGATCGGTCTGCGGCTCCCAGCGATAGGAATAGAGTGCGCGCGCATGCGGCTCGGAATCGTCGGCGAAGATCTCGTAGATCGTGACGGCCTCGCGCGGCGCGGGCGGAGCGATCAGCTCATTGTAGTGATAGCCCCACCATGCCGCCACGCTGGAGCCGAAGACGCGGCCTTCATGTTTCGGATTGCGGCTCGGCCGCGGCACGATGTCGAGGATGCGCACCTCGAGCACATCGCCGGGCTGCGCGTCCTTGATGGCGACTGGGCCGGTGCAGATGTGGACGCCAAAGCCTTCGCCGGCGCCGCGGCCGAACACGCTGGCGTCCATCGGACCGGCGCCGCGGCGGTCGACGTTCTTCTTCGCCTTGGTCCAGCCGAACACGCTGAGCGCAGCGGCATCGCCTGAGATCATCAGCTCCGGATCATCGGAGGCATGCTGGGTCAACGTCTCGATCGTGATCGTGTCGCCGGACGAGACCTCCATCTGCGGCGGCAGCGAGCGGCTGAAATAGCCCCAATGCACGCGCTCGGCCGACACCGCCAGATGATGGTGATGCCGCCGCGCGTCCTGGTCGTTGGCTGGCGCGGGCAGGGCGATATCGCTCCTGGCCGCCGCCGGCCTCTCGCAGACGCGCTGCTGCGCCAGCGCATCCTGCGGCCAGCCGCGCTGACCGCGCGGGGCCGCCGACGTCATCGCCTGTTCCGCCTTCTGCTGCCGGAACTCGCGCGGCGACAGGCCGAAGCGGGCGCGGAAGCTGCGGCTGAAATGCGCTGAATCGGCGAAGCCGTAGCGATAGGCGATCTCCGAGATCGAATGGTTGGCTTCGGCTGGATTGGACAGGTCGGTCCAGGCCCTCTGCAGCCGCCGTTCCTTGACGTAGTGACTGAAATTGTCGCCGGCGCCTTCGAACAGTTTTTGCAGATAGCGCTCTGAGATGCCTTCGGCCTGGGCCACCCGCGCCGGCGTCAGCTCGGCATCGTCGAGCCGCCGCTCGATGGTCTGGCAGATCCGGTGCAGGATCGCGGCCTGCGTCGCGCTGCTGCCGGCCTCCGTTGCTGGCACCGCCTGCTGATGCGCGAGCGTCAGCAGCAGATCGACCAGGCTCTGCGCGACCGTGCTCCATTCGGCGTCGCTGAGCGTTTCGAGCGCCCGCGCGGTGGCCTCGATGGTGCGGCAGATTACGTCGGCAAGGCCGCTTGGCGCGATCACCTGTGGGGCGGCCAATTTCAGCTTGCCGCTGATGCGGCCATGCAGGGCATCTGATGTCACCGATAGCCCGATGGCGCGCAGATCGCGCTGGAACGCGATGTTCCAGTCGCCGACGCGCGGCAATAGCATCAGATGTCCCGCGGGGACGATGCGATGGCTGTCGCCGCTGCGGAGCACGGCGCCGTCGTCGATCGCGAGCAACGCAATCGGCAGGTCCTCATGGGCTTGCGGAACCGCGGTGATGACCTGCGAGCCCGCCGCCAGCCGCGACAGCGCGATACCCGGCGCGCTGCGATGCGAGGCGGTCGCATGGCCGTCATAGAACGGCGCCTTGGCAGCCGGCTGCAACCCGACCGCGTTCAGGACATCACGCCACGCCTCAGGACGCTCGTCCCGCGCGTAGGATTCACTGGTGAACGGACGAAAACTCATGGCACGACCCGGGTCCGGGAATTCGAAGCAACCCCCGTGCCAGATGAGTTTCATGGTCTGTCGTCTCTGTAGCGGCATGTCGGCGCTGGCCAGTGCTTTCGTCCCGGTTTCATTGAAGCCAACGCTGTCGCCGCGCGCTGAGTGCGCTCCCCTCCCCCTTGCGGGGAGGGGTTGGGGGTGGGGGTCCACATCGGCAGTGTCGCCCGGGGCACCCCCCACCCCAACCCTCCCCCGCAAGGGGGGAGGGTGCGCACTGCGCGACGGCTTTTATGACCAACGTCGAATCAATCACACCGGAACACGTTCTTCCGGATCGTGCCGTGGACGCCCCAATTGGCATCCACCACCTGGGTGACGCCAAAGTCGGCACCGACCGACATCAGCGAGATCGCCTCGTCCTCGCTGAGATGATGCACCGTCATCAAGAAGCGGCGGAGCTTGCGGAAGGCGTCGCGCATCGCGCGGTCGAGGCTGGAGTGGCTGGCGATCTCGGTCTGCGCGTTGGCGCCGAGCTCGGCGAGATAGTTCGGATAGGTGAAGCCGTACACCGACCACGCCTGGTCGGTCTCCAGCAGCGGATGCGTGAGGCCTTCGAGCTGGGTGCCGCCAAGGTCGCTCTTCTTGTGGAGGATGAACTCGAAGTCGCCGGTCAGCGAGGTCTCGATCGCGGTGCCGCCGAGCTCGCTATCGCCTTGCGCGGCATGGGGATCGCCGACCGAGAAATACGCGCCGGGCACGGCGACCGGATAATACATCCGCGCGCCCTTGCCGATGCGCCAGTCGTCGATGTTGCCGCCGGTGTAGCTCGGCGGAATCGAGGAGACGTAGTCGGCCTCCGACGGCGCCAGCCCCATGGTGCCGAAATGCAGCCGCGCCGGCACCTTGATGTTCGGCAAAATGTTCTCGCGCTTCCTGATCGTGCTGTGGTCGACCGGCACGCCGGGATAGTCGATGGTCGGATGCACGATGCCGTCGGGATCGGTCTGCGGCGTCCAGACATAGTTGTAGACCGCCTTGGCGAACGGCTCGCCCGATGTGTCGAGCTCGAAGATGGTGATGACCTCGCGCGGCTTCGGTTCCTCGATCAGGTCGTGATAGTGGAAGCCCCAATTGGCGGCGGCGTTGGAGCCGAAGCACTTGCCGGCATGGCAGCCGCACCGGCTCGGCCGCGGCTTGATGTCGAGGATGCGCACCTCCAGCACGTCGCCTGGCTCGGCCCCCTCGATCGCAACCGGGCCGGTCAGCAGATGCACGCCGACGCCCTCACCGGAGCCGCGGATGAACGGGCCTTCGGTCGGGCCCGAGCCGCGCCGTGCCACCGCCTTGTGTTCCCTGGTCCACTTGAACACGCTCTCGGCGCCGGGATCGTCCTTGATCATGCGCTCATAGTCGTCATTGGCGTGATGCGTCAGCGTCTCGATCGTGGCGCGGTCGCCGGAGCGCAAGGTGAGAGCCGGTGTCACCACCTTGGAAAAATACCCCCAATGGATGGTCTTCGGGGACACCGGCAGCAGATGGTGCTTCATGCAAGGGCCTCATGAAAGATCGGACGCGAGATCGTTGATGTTGACGTGAAGGATGAACTCATGCGACCGCATCCTCCGGCCGCTCTGCCTCCATCACCGAGAGGAAGCGCGCGGTCAGCGGGTGGCGCGGGTTGGTCAGCACCTCATGGGCCGGTCCCTCTTCGAGGATGACGCCGCCATTGAGGAAGGCGACCCGGTCGGCGACCTCGTCGGCGAAGCGGACCTGATGCGTCGAGATGATCATGGTCAGACCGTCGTCGACGGCGAGGCGGCGGATCACCTCCAGCACCTCGTTGACCAACTCGGGATCGAGCGCGGAGGTCGGCTCGTCCAGCAGCAGCACGCTCGGGTTCGGCGCCAGCGCGCGGGCAATCGCCACGCGCTGCTGCTGGCCGCCGGAGAGATGCCGCGGCAGCGCATCGGCGCGATGCGACAGGCCGACGCGGTCGAGCAACTCGGCCGCGCGGCGGTCGGCTTCGAACCGGCCCAGGCCGTGCACCCAGCGCAGGGGACCTGCGACGTTCTCCTTCGCCGTGAGATGCCCAAACAGGTTGAACTGCTGGAACACCATGCCGACGCCGACATTGGCGCGCTCGTTGGCGACCGCGCGCGGCGTCAGCCTGCGCCCCTGCTCGTCGAAGCCAAGCTTGCGGCCGCCGACGCGAATCTCGCCTGCATCCCAGTTCTCCAGATGATTGATGCAGCGGAGCAAGGTGCTCTTGCCGGAGCCGGAGGGGCCGAGCAGCGCGATCACCTCGCCGATGCGCACCGTGAGATCGAGCCCGTCCAGCACTCTGTTGCCGTCATAGGCCTTGCGCAGCTCCTTGACCTCGACCGCGACGTTGTTGCGGGCGATGGTCGCGGCGCGCCGGGCGCGGTCCTCGACCGTCAGCGCGAGCGGCGGCGTTTCCTTCAGCTCGGCCGGCTCGGGCGGTGTGGCGTCGACCGGGACCTTTTCGGCCTGCGCCAGGCTGGTGGCGAGATCGATGCGGCGCCACGGGAGATAATCGGCGAGCCGGCGCTGCTTCGTCGTGCGGTCGAGATCGAGCAGCCATTCCAGCGCGAGCTGGATGACGCTGATCGCGCCGGTCAGCAGGAGATAGATGAGACCCGAGGCGAAGAAGATCGAGAAGAAGTCGAAGGTGGAGGAGGCGAGCTGCGTCGAGCGCAAGGTCAATTCCTGCACGGCGATGACGGAGGCGAGCGAGGAGTTCTTCAGCGCGCTCACCGCCTCGTTGCCGAAGGCCGGGATCATCGTGCGGATCGCCTGCGGCGCGATGATCCGGCGCATCAGCACTGATGGCGTCATGCCGAGCGCCTGGCCCGCCAGGAGCTGGCCGCGATCGACGCCGAGCACGCCGGATCGCAGCATCTCGGCGATGAACGGCGCCTCGTTGCAGGCGAGCGCGAGGCCCGCCGCCAGCACCGCCGGCAGCTTGATGCCGATATGCGGCAGCGCGTCGTAGGCGAACACCATCTGCAGGATCAGTGGCGTGCCGCGGAAGATCACGGTATAGCCGCGCGCAATCGCGGCCAGCAGCCAGAACCGGCTGAGCTGCATGCCGGCGAGGATGAGGCCGAGGACCAGTCCGCCGATCAGGCCGAGCGCGGTGACCTGCAGCGTGAGCTCGATGCCCATGAGCAGATACGGCATGCTGAGATAGTGCAGGAAGAGGGACATCGATGATTGCAGCCTGATGAGTGCCGTAGGGTGGGCAAAGGCGCGAAGCGCCGCGCCCACCGTGGTGTTTCGGAACAGCGTTGGTGGGCACGCTGCGCTTTGCCCACCCTACGAACTACGAAGTTGGCTCATATGCACACGTCAGCCGCTGAGCTTGGAGTGTCGCTGAGGAGCCGGTGCGCTCCCTCCCCCCTTGTGGGGGAGGGTTGGGGAGGGGGGGCCCAGCAAAGACTGTCATCTGTGGACCCCCACCCCCACCCCCTCCCCGCAAGGGGGAGGGGAGCGCGCCGTCTTCGCCGCTATCTCTCGCGTCAAACGGAGCGGTGCTCTTAGTCCGCCGTCAAAATATCCGGCTCCTTGAAGTTCGCGGGATCGAGCTGCCACTTCTTCAGCAGCTCCTGATGGATGCCTTCCTTCTGCACCTCGATCAGGGCGGCGAGCACGGCGTCGCGGAATTTCGGCTTGTCCTTCGGCACGGCGATGCCGACCGAATAGGGGATGGTCACCGCGATCGCCTTCTCCAGCTTGTCCGGATAAGCCTTCACCGCCTGGTCCACCGTGTTGACGTCGTTGACATAGGTGTCGGCGCGACCGGCGAGGATGGCCTGGATGCAATTGGCGTTGTTGTCGTAGAGCTGCAGCGTCGGCTCCGGCTTGCCTTCGGCCTTGCACTTCGGCGCGAGGTCCTGGATCAGCGGCACCTCGACATAGCCGGTGTTCTCGGCCGCCGCCGCGCCGCACATCGTCATGTTGATCCCGTTGATGCCCTTCGGATTGCCCTTCGCGACCAGCACGCCGTCGAACACCTTGGAGTAGGTGATGAAGTCGGCGGCCTTGGCGCGCTCCTTGGTGGCATAGATGTCGGAGATGACGATGTCGGCCTGGCCGCTCGCCAGCGTCGTCAGCAGCGCGGCGAACGTGACCGGCTTGTAGGTCAGCTTGAAGCCGAGGCAGTCGCCGATGGCTTCGCCGAGGTCGATGTCGAAGCCGACATATTTGCTCGGATCCTTCGGGTCGATCGATTCGTAGCCCGGTGTGTGCGGATTGATGGCGTTGACGAGCGTCTTGCCCTTCCAGTCCGGATATTTCTCCTTGAGCGCCGCGCACCCTGCGGGCGCCGCCGCCTGTGCGTCGATCGGCGCGAGAAGTCCCGTCGCAATGATGGCGCAGAGCGCGGCAAGCCACGCGCGCCGCGCTCCAGTGAATAGCCTCGTCTGCATGTTGCCAGCTCCTTCGAACGATGTGTCGCGCTGGTCCGGCGGTGCATTGGTGCCGTCGCCCCGGTCCAAGCTCGACGGCAAGCTTAGGTGCGAGCCTGCGCGGATGACTTGTCCGTAGGCGCACAAAATATTGGATCGTGCCGGTGCAAGAATTGAGCACGCATTGCTCAAATCCGCGCCGCCGCGACGGACCGGCGCGCACGCGTCAAGTCCGCCTGTGCGGTCCTCGAAGATTCCGAAAGTCGAAAATCGGTCACGCCGGCGACGGGGCAGGTGCGCATGGCGCTAGCGCCAAGATGGAGGTGGCGCCACGTCACGCGTCAGGATCGTGGCGTCGCTGCATCGCTCCGCCCATGCGTATGTGCATTGCGATAACTCGTGTCGCAGGCTTGGCGGCAGCGGAGCTGCCGACTACGATGCCGCCGCACAAGTTGCTGATCTGTTTGTTGAGGTGTCTGCAATGCTGTTCCGTTTTACGGGACAACCATCACTCGGCCAATTCGCAGTGCGGACACTGATCGTCGTCGCCTACGCAATTATCTTCGCGCCCGTGATCATGATCGTGGTGACCAGCTTCTTCGCGCAGGAGATCGTGAGCTTCCCGCCGCCTGGCCTGTCGCTGAAGTGGTACGCCAACGCGCTGAGCAAGCCGGAATTCCTGCGCGGCCTCGTGACGAGCTTCCAGGTCGCGCTGCTCGCGACGGCGATCGGCGTGCCCGTCGGCACCGCGGCTGCGCTCGCCATTGTGCGCGGCGAGTTCCGCGGTCGGCAGGCGCTGTCGTCGTTCCTATTGGCGCCGCTGGCGGTGCCCGGCGTGGTCGCCGGCTCCGGCCTCTACATGTTCTACGTGCTCGCCGAGGATCTGCTCGACCGCGACATCAAGGCGACGACGGAAGGGCTCGTGGCCGCGCATACGCTGCTCGCGATTCCCTGGACGGTGCGGCTGGTTGTCGCCAGCCTGCAGGGGCTCGACCGTGCCGCCGAGGAGGCCGCCGCCAATCTCGGTGCGAGCCCGTTCACGGTGTTCCGCCGCATCACCCTGCCGATGATGCGCTCAGGGATCGTCGCGGCGGCGATGTTCTCCTTCATCCAGAGTTTCGAGAATCTCGATCTGTCGATGCTGCTGGTCGGTCCCGGCCGCATTACGCTGCCTGTTGCCATGCTGAACTATCTCGAATTCCGCATCGATCCGACGCTCGCCGCCGTCGCCACCGTGCAGATCGCGCTGGTCGGACTGCTGATGGTGGTGACCGATCGCTTCGTCAAATTGTCGCGGGTGGTGTGATGGCGCAGCTCACGCTCGAGAAGCTGACCAAGCGCTTCGGCACCTCCATCGGAGTGGAAGGATTGGATCTCTCGGTCAACGAGGGCGAGCTGGTCGCGCTGCTCGGGCCCTCCGGTTGCGGCAAGACGACGACCTTGCGCATGGTCGCGGGCTTCCTGCCGCCCACGAGCGGCCGCGTGCTGTTCGACCGCGAGGACGTCACGCATCTGCCGGCCTACAAGCGTGCCACCGGCATGGTGTTCCAGTCCTATGCGCTGTTTCCGCACATGAGCGCGGCCGACAATGTCGGCTTCGGCCTGGAGATGCGCGGCCTCAACGCGGTCGAGCGAAAGATCAAGGTCGCCGACGCGCTCAAGCTGGTACGGCTGTCGCATCTCGCCGACCGGCTGCCGCGGCAATTGTCCGGCGGCCAGCAGCAGCGCGTGGCGCTGGCGCGTGCGCTGGTGATCAATCCGCGCATCTTCCTGCTCGACGAGCCCTTGTCGAATCTCGACGCCAAGCTGCGCGCCGAGGTGCGGCTCGAGATCCGCGCGCTGCAGCAGCGGCTCGGCCTGACCACTCTGATGGTGACGCATGACCGCGAGGAGGCGCTGACCATGGCCGACCGCCTCGTGGTGATGGAGGGCGGCCGCGTCCGCCAGATCGGCACGCCGCAGGAGCTGTACGACTCGCCGAAGGATGCGTTCGTCGCCGACTTCGTCGGCCGATGCAACATCGTGGCGGGCCGGCGGGCGAACGAGAGCCAGTTCCGCACCAACGGCGGCCTGCTGCTACCGGTCGATGTCGCCAGCGGCGAGCGCGACGATGCCGATGCTTTCGCGCTGCGGCCTGAACGCATTGCCGTGGTGGCCGGTGAGTCCGGCGAGGTGCGCGGCCGCGTGCTGGCGATCACCTATATGGGCGCGCAGAGCGAATATGTGGTGGCGATCGGCGACGAGACGCTGGTGGCCGTCAGGCCAACGCCCGACGCGAGCGAGCCGCTGGCAACACTCAAACCGAACGATCCCGTGTCCCTGGAATGGGACCGCAAGGTCCCGCGTCTCGTGCCGCAGACAGCTTCGTAAACACCATCCATTCACAGCGAGAGGTTCTCCCATGATTTCGCGACGTCACTTTCTCTCTGCCAGCGCCGGCGTCGCCGCGCTGGCGTCCGGCATGCCCTCTGCGCGCGCCGAGGGCGGACAGGTCGTGGTCGGCACCTGGGGTGGCGACTACGGCCAGTTGCTCTCCGACATCATCGACAAGCCGATCATGACGCCCAGGGGTTTTGAGATCGTGCAGGACGTCGCCAATGCCGATCCGCGCAAGACCAAGCTGCTGGCCGAGCGGCAGAGCCGGCGCGGCTCGATGGACGTCGCCTGCCTGTCCGACAACGACGCCTACATCGTGTCGCAATCGGATGTGTTCGAGAAGGTCGATGCGGCGCAGGTGAAGCGGCTGGACAAGGTGTTCCCGGAGCTCCGGAGCGAGATCGCGATCCCGCACATCTATTCGGCGCAGGTGATCCTCTACAACACCAACCAGGTGAAGACGCCGCCGCAATCCTTCGCGGATCTGTGGGATCCGAAATGGCGTGGCCGCATCGGCCTCGCCGACATCCTCTATCCCAACAACACGCTGGCGGCGGCGCTCGCCGGCGGTGGCGGCGTCAGCAATCTCGATCCGGCCGAGAAGAAGCTGATGGAATGGCGCTCGCTCGACGTGAAGATCTATCCGTCCAACGAGGCGCTGGCGGCGGCGCTGAAGTCGGAGGAGGTGTGGCTGACCACGATGTGGCTCGCCCGCGGCTTCATGTGGAAGAAGTCCGGCATCCCGCTCGCCCACGTCGTGCCGAAGGAGGGCACCCCGGCGATCGTGTTCCAGGCCTCGGTTCCGAAGAACGCCAAGAACAAGGCCGGCGGCTTCGCCTATCTCGACGCGATGCTGGACGCCAAGGCGCAAGGCGGCTTCGCCGACAAGATGGGCTACGTCCCGACCGTCACCGACGCCGTGCTGCCGGAGGACCTCGCCAAGCAGGTCAGCCTGACCGAGGCTGAGCGCGCCCGCCTGCTGAAGCCGGACTATGCCTATGCCGCAGGGCGCTCGCAGCGCACGCTCGACTTCTGGAACAAGGAGTTCAAGGCGTAAGCCTTGAACTCATGCTCCTGCGGCGCAGGCCGCAGGAGCATGCGGCTGATGCGCCGCTCATCTGCAATCGGAGCTCGCGCGATGGCGCTGCTGGTCGTTCCTGCCTGTCTGCTGGTCCTGGCGCTGCTGGTCGGGCCGATGATCCTGATGTTCCGGATCTCGCTCAACCAGTTCAGCCCGACCCAATTGATGGTGCAGGCGCTGTCGCCGGACAACTACATCAAGGCCGCGACCGATCCGTACTACCAGCAGATCATCCTGGCCACGCTGGGCATCGCGCTGCTGTGCACCTTGCTCACGCTGATCCTGGCGTTTCCGGCGGCGTATTGGCTCGGCCGCATGGAGAGTCGCTGGAAGAGCCTGGTCGTGATCGCGACCCTGTTTCCGCTGCTGGTCGGCAACGTCGTCCGCTCCGCCGGCTGGATGGCGCTGTTCGCGCGCGACGGGCTCGTGAATACGAGCCTGATGAAGCTTGGCCTGATCTCCGCGCCGCTCGAGATCATGTACACGACCAAGGCCGTGATCATCGGCATCATCGCCGTGGTGCTGCCCTACATGATCCTGACGCTCTCGGCGGTCATCGAAAGCATTCCCCGCGACCTGGAATATGCCGCCGCCAATCTCGGCGCCTCGGGCGCGCGGGTGTTCTGGCGGGTGATCCTGCCGCTGTCCGGCCCCGGCGTGGCCGCCGGCTCGATCCTGGTGTTCGTGTTGTGCATGAACACCTATGCAACGGCGGTGCTTCTCGGCGGCCCGCGATTCAAGATGATGGCGCCGGCCGTCTACGACCAGTTCGTGCGCGGCAACAACTGGCCGATGGGCGCCGCGCTCGCCTTCATGCTGCTCGCGGTGACCATGGCCTTTACGGTGTTCGGCAGCGTGGCGTTCGCACGGCGATATCGGACGGGATAAGGGCGTTGGGCGTCATTGCGAGGAGCGCAGCGACGAAGCAATCCAGACTTCCTTCGTCGCCCCTGGATTGCTTCGCTGCGCTCGCAATGACGGAAAAACCATTCGTAGGGTGGGCAAAGGCGCGGAGCGCCGTGCCCACCATCTTGCAAGAGAAGGACGGACGGTGGGCACGCTACGCTTTGCCCACCCTATGCTTCGAAAATGAGGAAACGCCTTCATGACCGACCAAGCCACGACGCTGCCGGGCGATGAGCTCGCCTTCATCCGGAACAAGGGCGCGGCGCCGATCGTGCCGAAGGCCACGTCGCGCGATCGCGGCATCGGGCCGTTCAAGCGGCTGGCGCTGCGCAGCGCCATTGTGATCGACGGCACCGGCGCGCCGCCGATCGGGCCGGTCGACATCATCGTCGAGGATGGCCGCATCGTCAGCATCAAGAAGGTCGTCGGCTACGGCTATGCCGGCAACGCCGGCGAGCCCGCCGATCACGAGATCGACTGCCGCGGCAAATGGGTGACGCCGGGCTTCGTCGACTGCCACGCCCATGCCGGCGTGGCCTATCACTCCGCCAATGGCTGGGTGCCGCCGGTCGACTATGTCTACAAGCTCTGGCTGGCGCACGGCGTCACCACGGTGCGCGAGATGGGCTCGATGAATGGCCTGTCCTGGATGCTCGACCAGAAGCAGCGCGCCGCCGACAACAGCATCGCCTCGCCGCGGCTGCTGGCCTATGCGTACTTTCCGGCCGTCAACGACATGGTCAAGACGATCTACACGCCGGAGCAGGGCCGGAGCTGGCTGCGTGCGGTGAAGGAGCGCGGCGCCGACGGCATCAAGTTCTTCGGCGCGCCGCCGGCAATCATGGAAGCTGCGCTCGACGAGTGCAAGACGCTGGGCTTGCGCACCGGCTGCCACCACGCCCAGATGGCGGTGTCGCGCATGAACGCCCTGACCACGGCGCGCTGGGGCCTCACCAGCGCAGAGCATTATTACGGCCTGCCGGAGGCGCTGTTCGAGGATCGCGTGATCCAGAACTTCCCGCTCGACTACAACTACACCGACGAATATTTCCGCTTCTCGGTGTCGGGCCAGATGTTCAGGCAGGGCGCCGAGCCCGGCTCGGCCAAGTGGAACGAGGTGCTGGAGCAGTTCCTGGAGATCGGCTTCACCTTCGTGCCGACGTTTACGATCTACGACGCCAACCGCGACCTGATGCGGGCGCGCCAGGCCTATTGGCACAAGGAGTACACCTGGAAGTCGATGTGGGACTACTTCACGCCGCAGCGCGGCGGCCACGGCTCCTACTGGTATCGCTGGTCGACCCAGAACGAGATCGAGTGGAAGGAGAACTACCGGCTCTGGATGGCGTTCATCAACGAATACAAGAACCGCGGCGGCCGGGTCTGCACCGGCTCGGATTCCGGCTTCATCTACCAGATCTTCGGCTTCGGCTATGTCCGCGAGCTCGAGCTGTTGCAGGAGGCCGGCTTCCATCCGCTCGAGGTGATCCGCTCGGCGACCTCGCAGGGCGCGGCGCTGTGCGGCCTCGAGAACGAGATCGGTACCATCGACATCGGCATGCGCGCCGACATCCTTGTGCACGACCACAACCCGCTGACCGATTTCAAGCTGCTCTACGGCACCGGCGCGATGCGCTTCAACGACGCCACCAACGCGGTTGAGTGGCATCGCGGCCTGAAATACACGATCAAGGACGGCATCATCTACGATACCGAGGAATTGCTGGCCGACGTCCGCGAGCTGGTGAAGGCGAGCTGGGAGAGCGACGTGCCGGAGAAATACGCCGCCAAGGATAAAGACAAGGACGCCGCGGCGCCATGAGCGCCGGTGCAATCGACTTCTTCGTCCTCACCGGCTTCCTCGGCTCGGGCAAGACCTCGCTGCTGCGCGACGTGCTGAGCGCGGAGACCGGCTCGGACACCGCCGTGATCGTCAACGAGGCCGGCGAAATCGGGCTCGACGGTGTGCTGCTGCGTGAGAGTGGCGACGACGTGCCGATGGCGATGCTGTCGAACGGCTGCGTGTGCTGCCAGGTCGGCAGCGATCTCGCCTTCACCATCGACCGCCTGATCATGGCGCCGCGCCCCGCCGGCCTGCCGCCCTTGCGCCGGATCATCCTGGAGACGTCGGGCCTGGCGATGCCCGGCCCGGTGCTGCGCCAGCTCGCGACGCTGGCCGAGCACCGCATGCGCGTCGCGGTCGTCGCAACCTACGACCTGACGCGAGGGCTCGCCGTCGCGACATTCGAGGAAGCTGCGGCGCAATGGGCGGCAGCGCATCGCATCGTCGCGACCAAGGCCGATCTCGCGCCGCCGGCGTTGACCGAGGCGCCGGTTGCGATCGCGCAGCTCAATCCGGTCGCTGAGGCCATTGCCGGTGCCGATCGTGCGGCCGTCGTGGCGGCCGCCTTCGCGCCGCTCACGGCGTCACTGCCGTTGCGCGACGTCGCGCCCGAGCTGGCCGCGCCGCACCCGCGCCTCGCGCTTTGTCTTGTCCGCCCGCTGTCCGAGATCGCCTACGCGGATCTTGCCAGCTGGCTCGACAATGCCGCAGGCCGGCTCGGCGAGCGGCTGCTGCGCATCAAGGGCCTCGTGAAGGTGTCCGAGGCGCCGCGGCCACTGCTGGTCGAGAGCGTCGGCACGGTGTTCTCGCCGCCGCGGCAATTGACGGCGGAGAAGCCGCCGGCGCCCTTCCTCGTCGTGATCGCGCGCGACATCAATCGCGACGAGCTCGAACAGGTCGAGTCAGCGGAACTGTTCACGTTCTCCTGGCGCGAGCCCGAGAGCGAAGCAGCGCAGCCGAGGGGCATCCGCGCGGAGTGGGTCACTTAGACGGCGCGCCCCCGATCGTGCTCAAACTGCGCGACGGATAGCGCAGCGCAATGTCGAACGGGTTGAGCCTGCCGGCCAGCGCCGTTGCCTCGGTCTGCAGGATCTTCACGACATGCGGCAGCCGATCGGGATTGAGCCGCTCCGCGAGCGTACCGACGCTGAGCGCGGCCACCGCGCGGCCCTGCGCGTCGAGCACGGGCACGCCGACGCCGGCCATGCCAGGAATGAGCCCGGTGCTGGTGTTGACCCAGCCCTGCGCGCGCGCCTGCGCCAGCGCACTGCGCAGCGAGGCTTCGTCGAGGAAGCCGCGATCGAGCAGGCGCGGGATGTTGAAGCGGATCACCGCCTCCCGCTCGTCCTCGGGCAGGTTGGCGAGAATGGCGAGACTGCCCTGGCCGAGTCCGAGCGGCACCTTGCCGCCGATGTCGCCGGTGAAGGAGCGGATCGGAAACGGACCCTCGACGCGGTCGAGGCAGACCGCATCGAAGCCGTTGCGCACCAGCAGGAAGATCGTGTCGCTCAGGGTCGCCGACAGCCGCAGCAATGCCGGCCGCGCGGCCTCGCGCAGGCCGCTGGCCTGGCCGGCGCGCGCGGCAAGCACGTAGAAGTCCAGCGCGAGGCGATAGCGCTTTCCGGCCGCCTGCTCGGCGAAACCCTCCGCGGCGAGGTCCTGCAGCATGCGGTGCGCGGTCGGCTGGCTGCAGCCCGCGACCTCGGCGATGTCCTTCAGCCGCAGCCCGTCGGGGTCGCCCTCGGCGAGAATGCGCAGCAGCTTCAGGGCCCGGCGAAGGCTGGAGGCAGAGTCGGTGTCGGATGGAGTCATCTGTTTGATTGAATGGGAGCGCGCAGTTTGAAGATAAGATTTCATATATCAAAATTCGAAAGAGATAAATTCAGGATATCGGAATTCACGATTGACCATCTGGTTCGCTCCCCGGCATGAAAGAGCCCCAGGGCGGCAATCCCTGCCGATGGCGAAGGGAGCCTCCCGCGCGAGGACGCATGGGTTTCCTGACGCTGGACGGTCTGACGAGGCTCTACGGCGATGTCGCTGCGGTCAGCGATGTCAGTCTCAGCGTCGCCAAGGGCGAGTTCATCTCGCTGCTCGGTCCGTCCGGCTGCGGCAAGACCACGACGCTTCAGATGATCGCCGGCTTGGTCGAGCCGACGTCGGGGCGCATCACGCTCGACGGCCGCGACATCACCCATGAGAAGCCTGATCGCCGCGGGCTCGGCATCGTGTTCCAGAGCTACGCGCTGTTTCCGCACATGACCGTGGCGCAGAACATCGCCTTCGGACTCGAAATGCGCAAGGTGATCAGGGCCGAGCGCGAGGCGCGCGTCAAACAGGCGCTCGCGCTGGTGCAGCTCGCGGCGCTCGCCGACCGCTATCCGCGCCAGCTCTCCGGCGGCCAGCGCCAGCGCGTCGCGGTGGCGCGGGCGCTGGTGATCGATCCGCCGGTGCTGCTGCTCGACGAGCCCTTGTCCAATCTCGACGCCAAGCTGCGCGAGGAGATGCAGTTCGAGCTGCGCGGCATCCAGCGGCGCGTCGGCACCACCACGATCATGGTGACGCATGATCAGAGCGAGGCGCTCTCGATGAGCGACCGCGTGGTGGTGATGGAGCAGGGCCGCATCATGCAGGTCGACGCGCCGTACCGGCTCTACGAAAATCCTGCGACGCCCTTCATCTCCTCCTTCGTCGGCAAGATGAACCGGCTGTTCGGCGTGTGGCGCCATGGCGGGGTCGAGAGCGGCGGCCGCGTGCTGCCCTGCGAGGGTGCTGGTCTCACGGCTGGCGCGGCTGCCGTGCTGGCGATCCGGCCGGAGAAGATCGGTCTGGCCGCTCCCGGCGCCGGCGTGCTCGACGGCCGCATCAAGGCGCGTTTCTTCCTCGGCAGCGCCTGGTTCTTCACCGTGGAGACCCCGGCCGGGGTGATCGGCGTCTCCCTGCCCAATGCAGGCGGGGAGCCGGCGCGCGAGGGCGATCAGGTCGGGCTCGCCTGGAGCAGCGCCAGCGCGCACGCGTCCAAGCCGGACGGAGCGTCACCGGCATGAGCAGCGGGCGCGCCAGTGCGACACCATGGTTGTTGGCGGCGCCGGGCGCGCTGCTGTTCGCCGCATTGGTCGTCGTGCCGCTCGCGCTCACGCTGATCCTGTCGCTCCACGCCTATGACGCCGCGACCGGCGTCAAGGACGAGACCACGCTGACGCACTACATCGCCATCCTCTCCGACAGCTACTTCCTCAATATCTTCTGGCGCACCCTGCGGCTTGCGGCGCTGACGACCTTGGTCTGCGCAGCGATCGGTGCGCCCGAGGCCTACATCCTGGCGCGCATGCGCGAGCCCTGGCGCTCGGCGTTCCTGCTCGCGATCATCGGCCCGCTGCTGGTCTCGGTCGTCGTGCGTGCCTTCGGCTGGAGCATGCTGCTCGGCCCCACCGGCCTCGTGAACGAGGCTTTCCGCGCGGTTGGCCTCGGCACCGTCAGGATCCTCTACACCGAGACGGCCATCGTCATCGCGCTCGTCCATGTGATGCTGCCGTTCATGGTCATCCCGGTCTGGACCTCGCTGCAGAAGCTCGATCCGATGGTCGAGGCCGCCGCCTGGACGCTCGGCGCCTCGCGCTTCACCGCGCTGCGCCGGGTGGTGTTGCCACAGGTGACGATGGGCCTGCTGTCGGGGTGCCTCGTCGTGTTCGGACTATCAGCGTCCGCGTTCGCGATCCCCGCGCTGCTCGGCGGCCGTCGGCTGAAGATGGCGGCGACGCTGGTCTATGATGAGTACATGCACGAGCTGAACTGGCCGCTCGGTGCGGCCATCGCGATCCTGGTGCTCGTCATCAACCTCGTCATCATGCTTGTCTACCAGCGCTTGGTCGAGGCGCGCGCCAGGCGGACGCTGGGGTGAGCGGCATGCGCCACAATGGTCCCATCGCGCTTGTCTTTCACGCGCTCGTCGTCGGCTTCGTGCTGGCGCCGCTGATCGTGATCTGCCTCGTCGCGTTCACGCCCGCCAACACCTTGACCCTGCCGACCACGCAGTTCTCGCTGCGCTGGTTCACGGCCGTGTTCGCGCATCCGGATTTCGTCGCCTCCTTCCTCAACAGCCTGTGGGTCGCGGCGACAGCCGCGACGATCGCGGTCGTGCTCGCGGTCGCCGCCGGCCTCGCGCTCGATCGCTACGACTTCCGCGGCCGCGCGGCGCTGAACGCGCTGTTCCTGTCGCCCTTGATGATCCCGCATCTCGTGCTCGGCGTTGCGCTGCTCAGATTGTTCGCGCTCGTCGGTGCCACCGGCAGCCTGCTCTGGCTCACCGCAGGCCATATCGTCGTGGTCACGCCCTATGTGCTCCGGCTGGTGCTGGCGGCACTGTCCGGCCTCGACCGCAGCGCCGAGCAGGCGGCCGTGACCTTGGGCGCCTCGCGCTGCATCGTATTTCGCCGCATCACCGTGCCGATGATCCTGCCCGGCATCACCGGCGGCTGGCTGCTCGCCTTCATCAACTCCTTCGATGAGCTCACGATGTCGATCTTCATCACCTCGCCCGCCACCGTCACCCTTCCGGTGCGCATGTACATGTACGCGACCGAGTCCATCGATCCGATGATGGCGGCGGTATCGGCACTGATGATCGCGGTGACGGCGGCGGCGATGCTGCTGCTCGACCGCATCTTCGGTCTCGACAAGATCCTCGTCGGGCAGGGCTGACACCATGCCGCTGCTGCATCGCCTGGTCCGCACCGACAGCGCCGTCATCTCCTTCACGATCGATGGCGTGCCCTGCGACGGCCGCGCCGGCGACACCGTTCTGACGGCGGTGCTCTGTCACGTCGAATGGCTGCGCCACAGCGAGTTCTCCGCCGCGCCGCGCGCCGGCTTCTGCCAGATGGGCGCCTGCCAGGACTGCTGGGTGCAGCTCGCAAGCGGCGAGCGGCTGCGCGCCTGCACGACTCCGCTCACCGAGGGCATGCACATCGTCACGCAGCGGGGACGCAGCAATGGCTGAGCGCGCGCCGCCCCTGATCGTCGGCGCCGGTCCGGCCGGCATCCGCGCCGCGATGACATTGGTCGCCGCCGGCCTGCGGCCGGTCGTGATCGACGAGGGCCACGCCTGTGGCGGCCAGATCTATCGCCAGCCGCTGAGCCCCGACGGCCGCGATGACCGCGCGCGCTACGGCTCGGAGGCTCCGAAGGCCGCGCGGCTGCATCACGACTTTGCGGCGCTCCGTACTGCAATCGACTATCAGCCAAATACGCTGCTGTGGAATCTGCGCGACGGCGCGGCCGACATCTTGCGTGGGGGTATCAGCCAGCGGGTCAGCTATGACGGGCTCATCCTCGCGACCGGCGCGACCGATCGCGTACTGCCGATCCCCGGCTGGACCCTGCCGGGCGTGTTCACGCTCGGCGGCGCGCAGATCGCGCTCAAGGCGCAGGGCTGCGCGATCGGCCGACGCGTGGTGTTCGCCGGCTCCGGCCCGCTGCTCTATCTGGTTGCCTGGCAATACATGAAGGCCGGCGTCGATGTCGCTGCCGTGTTCGACGCGGCGCCCTTGTCTGCGAAGCTCAATCTGCTGCGCGCGTTGCCGCTCGCGCCGGGCATCGTGCTGCGTGGGTTGCGCATGGCGGTGGAGTTGACGCTGCGCGGCACTTGCGTGCGGTTCGGCGTCTCCCGGCTCCGGATCGAGGGCGAGGGCAGGGTGGCGCGCATCGTCTATCGGGCCGGTGGGCGCGAACACGCGATCACCTGCGACGGCGTTGGCTACGGCCTCGGTCTGCGCTCGGAGACTCAGGCTGCTGATCTCGCCGGCTGCGCCTTTCGCTTCGATGCGCGCGACCGCGCGCATCGTCCGGTTCGCGACGTCAGTGGCCGCAGCAGCGTCGCGGGCGTGTACCTCGCCGGCGACGGCGCCGGCATTGCCGGCGCCGATGCCGCTGAAGCCGCCGGCGAGCGTGCCGCGCTGGCATTGTTGGAGGATCGCGGCCAGCCGCATGATTCCATGCGCGCCGCCGTCCTCGAACATGCGCTTGCGAGGATCGACCGGCTGCGCGACGTGCTCGAAGCCGCTTTTCCCTATCCATCGCATTGGGCGGGCGACATCGCCGATGACACGCTGCTGTGCCGCTGCGAGGAGATCGATGCCGGCGAGGCGCGGCGCGCGATCAGGGATTTCTCGCTCACCGAGATCAATCGTCTGAAGGCGGTGACGCGCATCGGCATGGGCCGCTGCCAGGGCCGCATGTGCGGCGCGGTCGCCGCGGAGCTCTTGGCTGCGCAGACGCGCCGCGACATCGGCGCTGTCGGCCGGCTGCGCGCGCAGGCGCCGATCAAGCCGATCCCGCTGGCCGTGAGCCTATCCCTCGACGAGAGGCAGCATGACCCGGCGCATTGACTGCGATGTCGCGATCGTCGGCGGCGGGCTGGTCGGCAGCTCCGCCGCGCTGGCGCTGCGCGCCATGGGCTTCTCCGTCACGCTGCTCGACAAGGGCTTCTGTGGCGCGCAGGCGAGCGGCGTGAACTATGGCGGCGTGCGCCGCCAGGGCCGCCCGCCCGAGCAACTGCCGCTGTCGCAGCGCGCGCATGCGATCTGGCCGCAGCTCGCGCAGCTTATCGGCATCGACGGCGAGTTCCTGCGCTCGGGCCATCTCAAGCTCGCGCGGACGCCTGCGGACATGGCGAGCCTGGAGCGCTACGCCGCCGAGGTCGCGCCGTTCGGGCTCGCTCTCGAGCTGATCGGCCACAATCGACTGCGCGAGCGCTTCGGCATCGCGGGCGGCGTCGTCGGCGGCTCGTTCTGCCCCGGCGACGGCCACGCCAATCCCCGGCTGGTCGCCACCGCCTTCGCCGCAGCGGCGCGTCGCGCCGGCGCCGAGGTGCTGGAGAACACGGAGGTCACGGGCGCCACCAGGACGTTCGAGGGCTTCGTGGTCGAGGCCGGCGACGTTACCATCAAGACGCGTACGGTCATCAACAGCGCCGGTGCCTGGGCCGACGGCTTGGCGCGCGCGTTCGACGAGCCGGTGCCGCTGGAGCGCACCTATCCATCGATGATCGTGACCGAGCCGCTTGATCCATTTCTCGGCGTCAATATCGGCGTCGAAGGCGGCGGCATCTATGCGCGGCAGGTGGCGCGCGGCAATGTCGTGGTCGGCGGCGAGCGCGCTGCGCCGCTGTCCGATCCAGACTATTCGCGCCCGCGCAGCGACGGCGTGCTTGCCATCATGCAGCGCGCCAGCGCGCTGTTCGGTCCGCTCCGCCATGCCCAGGCGATCCGGTTCTGGAGCGGCACCGAGGCGACCATGCCCGACCGCAATCCGGTGATCGGCCCGAGCGCCACGACGCCGGGACTGATTCACGCCTTCGGCTTCTCTGGCGCCGGCTTCCAGATCGCGCCGGGGGTCGGCGAGGTGCTGGCCGAGCTGGTGCGCGACGGCGAGACCTCGACGCCGATCGCAGCCTTCGCGATCACTCGTTTCTCACCCGCATCGCAGCCGGGCGATGCATCTCAAGCAGCAATGACGACAGGATCGAAGGAGACCTCGCCATGATCGATGCTCGCGCCGCGCTCGGCTCAGCCCTCGCACTCGTGCTTGCAACCGCCTCCGCGCACGCCGAAACCAAGACGCTCTATGTCGGCATGAACGGCGGCAATTTCGAGCGCACCTACACGCAGGCGGTGTTCCCGGAGTTCGAGAAGGCCAACGACGTCAAGATCGTCGTCGTGCCCGGCACCTCCTCGGAGATCCTCGCCAAGGCGATCGCGGCCAAGGACAGGCCGCAGATGCATGTGATGTTTCTCGACGACGGCGTGATGATCCGCGCCGCCGGTCTCGGGCTGTGCGAGAAGCTGAAGCCGAGCGATGGCTTGGCGCAGCTCGAGCCGTTCGCGCGTCTCAAGGACGACATCGCCGCCGGCATCGACATCGGCATGACCGGGCTTGCCTACAACAAGAAGCTGTTCGACGAGAAGGGCTGGGCGGTGCCGACCTCCTGGCTCGATCTCGCCGATCCCAAATTCAAGGACAAGGTCGTGTTCCAGTCGGCCTCGGTCTCGACCTTCGGCCTGCACGCCTTCCTGATGTTCAACCGCATCAAGGGCGGCAACGAGGCCAATGTCGAGCCTGGCTTCAAGGCGTTTCCCGACACGATCGGCAAGAACGTGCTCGAATACATCCCGAACTCGGCCAAGATCTCCGAGATGGTGCAGACCGGCGAAGCCGCGATCTTCCCGCTGACGCCGACTGCGGTGTCGACATTGAAGGAGAAGGGCATTCCGGTGGAGTATGCCCAGCCGAAGGAAGGCTCGGTCGTGCTGATGGTCGCCGAATGCGTCATCGCCAACAACTCCGAAGCCGAGCTGGCGCAGAAGCTCGCCGCCTATCTGCTGTCGCCGGAAGCGCAGGCCAAGGCGCTGGCGGCCGGCAACATCGTGCCGTCCAACACCACCGCGAAAGCCACGACGCCGGCAGCCGAGCAGAAGCTCGCGACCTTCCACGTCTTCATGAAGAGCGCCGTCACGCTCGACTGGGACGTCATCAACGCCAAGCGCCCGGAGTGGAATACGCGCTGGAACAGGATGATCGAGCGGTGAGAAGAGTCGTAGGGTGGGCAAAGGCGCTCCGCGCGATGCAAAGCATCGTGCGAAGCGACGTGCCCACCGTACCCGCCACGCGTCGCGGTGAAATGGTGGGCACGGCGCGGTCAGGCAGCACGTCGCAAAAGCAACGAGCGGGCGCGCCTTTGCCCACCCTACATTGCCGCGCGCGAACTAATCCGCCGGATAGCTCGTCGCATACGCCTCCGTCAGCGCCTCATCGAGCCGCCGTCCAGCGCTGAAACCTGCCAGCGTCGCGGGACGGGTGACGCCCCGCAGCAAGCGGCCATCGGGCTCCGGCGGCCCGATCAGGGTGTGCACCGGAATGCGCTCGGCGTAGATCGGAAGCGCATAATCCTCCTCATCATCGATGACGCCCGCGGCGCGGATCTTCGCCGATGCCTTCTCGATCTCCATGGTCACGACTGACGTGGCCTTGAGCTCCTGCTCCGTGGTCGGGCGCAGGCTTGCAGTGCGGCCGGGAAACAGCCGATCGACCATCATCACCAGCGCGCGCGCCTTCTCGGCCTGATCCTCGATCAGCCGGGCATGCCCGAACGCCATCACCGAGCGGTAGTCGGCGGAGTGATGGAAGGCGCTGCGCGCCAGCACCAGGCCGTCGAGATGGGTGACGGTGAGACAGGCCGGCTGTCCCTCGGACAGGCTGCGCAGCATGCGGCTGGCGCTCGATCCATGCCAATACAGCGTCGTTCCCTCGCGCCAATACAGCGTCGGCGTGCAATAGGGCTGGCCGTCGATGACATAGGAGACGTGGCACAGCGTTGCGGAGTCGAGCAGGGCATGGACGGTCGCATGATCGTAGTGGGCGCGCTGATGCCGCCGCTTGACCCGGTTGGTGTCGTCGACGGGATAGCTCGGCATCTGTTGCTCGGACATCGTCAGTCTCCTGTTTCCGCCGACGTCATGCCATGGCAAAGTGGTTGCCGGGAGTTCCACTTCGATGCGAAAGCAAGCAACCACTTCGCGGCGCCGCGACGACGTGCTGGCGCTGCCGATCCACCTCGACCGCACCATCCGCAGCCAGTCGCAGCAGGTGCACGGTGCGCTGCGAACCGGCATCGTCGATGGCCTGCTCGTGCCCGGCCTTCGTCTGCCTTCGACGCGAGGGCTTGCCGAGCAGCTCGGCGTCCGC
Organism: Bradyrhizobium sp. SZCCHNRI20481; assembly: GCF_032485055.1. Taxonomy (NCBI): domain Bacteria; kingdom Pseudomonadati; phylum Pseudomonadota; class Alphaproteobacteria; order Hyphomicrobiales; family Nitrobacteraceae; genus Bradyrhizobium; species Bradyrhizobium sp. SZCCHNRI20481. Next base: position 337,670 of record NZ_JAUEUE010000007.1, on the reverse strand, counting down.
CGCAACGCGATCGTCACAGCCTATGAGGCGCTGCTGTCGGATGGCCTGGTCGAGGCGCGCCACGGCGCCGGCACCTATGTCGCCGCCCGGCTGCCCGCACCGCAGGTCGCCGCGCCGGTCGCCGAGCTGGATGTTCGCATTCCGCCGCGCCGGCCGTTCGCGCTCGGCTACACGCTGGTCGATCCCGCGCTCTTGAGGCGGCTCGCCGCAGCCAGCCGGCGCCGCATCGCCCACGCCGCGCCCGATGAACTCGGCTATGGCGATCCGCGCGGCAGCCTGCATCTGCGCACCCAGGTCGCGCACTACCTTGCCGCCAATCGCGGCGTACGCTGCGACCCAAGCTGCATCCTGATCGTGAGCGGCACCCAGCATGGCCTGCGGCTGTGCATCGACGCGTTGCTTGCGCCGGGCGATCCCGTCTGGTTCGAGGATCCCGGCTATGTCGCCTCGCGCCACACATTGAGCACGACCGGCGCGAAGCTGGTCCCGGTGTCCGTCGATGATGAAGGCATCATGGTGAGCTCGGGCGAGACGGCGTACGCGGCGGCCAAGGCCGCCTATGTGACGCCATCGCATCAGTTTCCGACCGGCGTTGCGATGAGCATGGCGCGGCGCATCGCGCTGCTCGACTGGGCGCGCAGGGCGGACGCCTACATCTTCGAGGACGACTACGACAGCGAATACCGCTTTGCCGGCCCGCCGCTGACGGCGCTGGCCGGAATCGGCGGTGAGCGCGTGATCTATCTCGGCACCTTCGGCAAGACGCTGTTCGCGGGACTGCGGCTCGGCTACCTCGTGGTGCCGCCGGCGCTGGTCGCGCGGGTCGTCGCAGCGCGCGCGGCGCAGGACCGGTTTCCGCCGGCCTTCATGCAGGACGCTCTGGCCGACCTGATGGTCGACGGCGTGCTCGCGGCCCACATGCGGCGGCTGCGCGCGCGCTACCGCCAGGCGCGCGATGTCGTCGCCGAGGCGCTCGCCAAGCACGGCAAAGGCAGCCTGCAACTGGCCGCGCCGTCGCAAGGACTGCATCTGCTGGCGACCTTGCCGCCGGCAGCGCCGAAGGGCGCAGCGAAACTGATCCGCGACCGGTCCGGCATCGAATGCCGGTTGTTGTCGGATGCGCGGATCGTGCAGCGCGCGCCCGACGGTTTCATCCTGGGCTATTCGGGCTTTGCGGCGAAGGATCTCGCCGATGCCGCGAGGCGGCTCGGGCGCGCCACACAGGACATCCTGGGCGCGGCCGGGCGCCCACGCTGAGCATCATCGATGCTGCAGGTGTGGCCGAGCCGGGCGAGACGGATCGCAAGCCTCGGGCATCATCTGCCGCGAGAATGCGCCCTCATGTTCATGGCTGTGCGAGATGTGGTTTGGAACAGATGCGCGTCAGGCGGCCCGGATGGGCATTGTCGCACCCGCGGCGCGTTCATTCATAGGGATTGTGCTCGGCGTTCGTCATCGTCTGGCGCACCCGGCGCAAGGTGATGGGTGTGCCGTCGGAGACGAACTGCAGCTCATAGGCGCGGCCGCCGTCGTCCTTGGCGGAGCAGGTCACGCTCGTGACCTTGAGCATCGCGAAATTGCCGACCTGACGGCACACGCCGGCCGAGCTCTTCGTCGCCGGCACCGGAATGCCATCGACCTTCGGACGATGCTTGGAATTCAGCAGCATGCGGTCGATCGGCAGCTCGTAGACGTTCTGAATCGACCTGCGGCCATTGACGCCGGAGAATGCGATGATGTGGCTCTCGTCGGCCGGATCGTCGAGCGCGACGGTGAAATGAGCCCGCCCCTTCTCGCTGTGAAAGAACGCCACCGTCTTGCACGAAAATTCGCGGCCATCGACCTTCGCGGTGCGGCAGGAGCCGGACATCAGCGCATAGAGGTCGATGTCGGGCTTGTTCTCAGACGTGCTGGCAGCCGTCATCGGCGCCTGGGCCAGACAGGACGAGCCGAGGCAGAGGCCGAGCGCGACGGCGACAATGCGAGGAAAATGCAGGGACATCCGCGGCGTCAGGCCCGATGGGAGAATCAGGAATTAAGGTTCGATCAACGGATGTGTCAACTTTGCGGCAAAATGAGGTCGGTAATCGCCGGACGCTATTTGCCAATCTGCACCTTCTGCTTCCACAACACCCAGGCACGATCCATGATCACCATGTTGACGCCATCGGCCTTGGCGGCCTCCTCGGCGCTGAGATACGTCACCTCGGAGCCGAGCCCGAGTGCCTGGGCCTGAAGCTTCGCATTCACATCGGTGTAGTAGGCGCGGAACACGGCGGCCTGGACCGCCGGACCGACGGTGACGTCACCATGGCCGCGCATCAGCACCACGGACTTGTCGCCGAGCGCGGATGCGAGCGACCTGCCGATGGCGTTGTTGCGCACCAGCATGTCGGTCGCGCCGAACTCCTTGCCGATGTCCCACACCGGGGCGCCGTCGCCGAGAAAGGCCGCATTGTGATAGAGCGGCTTCAAGGGTGTACGGCTGACGCTGAAGGGGACGACGCCGGGCGAATGCGTGTGTACCACCGCGTTGACATCCGGGCGGGCCTTGTAGATCTCGGCATGGATGAAGCGTTCGAGGAAGACGGCGCGGTTCTTGGCATCGACCGGCTCGCCGTTCTCGTCGAATTCCATGATGTCATTGGCCGTGACCTGCGCCGGCGCGATCGAGCGCGCCATCAGGAAGTGGCGCGGATTGGTGGGATGCCGCGCACTGACATGGCCGAAGGCATCGACGACGCCGAGATCGGCGAGCACGCGGCTGCCGGTCGCGATGTCCTCCAGCAGTTCGCGCGGCACGCCGGGGATAGAGTCTTCGGCGCGAGAGGGGGCGGCGGAGAGGAGGAGGGCGGTGACGGCAAGCGCGGCGAAGCGGCTGAAGCTGGACATCTGGCTCTTCCTCCCGGCCTTCGTTGTCTAGGCTCGTTGCTTCAACATACGCGTCATTGCGAGCGAAGCGAAGCAATCCAGGATGGTGGTCGGGACCCTGGATTGCTTCGCTTCGCTCGCAATGACGGGGAGAGGTTTGAGCGAGGCAACTGGCATGGCAGGGTGAGCGCTCCCTCAGGTCACCGGCGCCGGATTGAACAGCGTCAGATCGTTGTGGATGCCCCAGCGGTCCGACCATGGCTTGGTGCGGCCGCTCGCAACCTCGAGGATCAGCTTGAACAGCTCCCAGCCGGTCTCCTCGATAGTCATCTCTCCGGTGGCGATGCGGCCGGCGTCGAAATCGATCAGGTCCTTCCAGCGCCGCGCCAGTTCGCTGCGGGTCGCGACCTTGATCACGGGCGCGGCGGCGAGGCCATAGGGTGTGCCGCGGCCGGTGGTGAACACCTGGAGCGTCATGCCGGAGGCGAGCTGCAGGGTGCCGCAGATGAAGTCGGAGGCGGGCGTGGCTGCGAACAGCATGCCCTTCTGCTTGGCCTTCTCGCCCGGCGCCAGCACGCCATGGATCGGACCGGAGCCGGACTTGACGATCGAGCCCAGCGATTTCTCGACGATGTTGGCGAGCCCGCCCTTCTTGTTGCCCGGCGTCGTGTTGGCGCTGCGATCGGCGCCGCCGCGGGCCAGATAAGAGTCGTACCAGTCCATCTCGCGGATGAGCGCGCGGCCGACGTCCTCGTTGATCGCGCGCCGGGTCAAGAGCTGGATGGCGTCGCGAACCTCCGTCACCTCCGAGAACATCACGGTCGCGCCGGCGCGCACCAGCAGGTCGGCGGCGAAGCCGACCGCAGGGTTGGCGGTGACGCCGGAGAACGCGTCGCTGCCGCCGCATTGCAGGCCGATCACGAGATCGGCTGCCGGGCAGGTCTCGCGCGTGCGCTTGTTGAGCTGCGCGAGGCGCCGGTCGGCCTGGGTCATGATGGCGTCGACGATGGCGCCGAAGCCGTCGAAGGCCTCGTCCTGCATGCGGACGATCGAGTCTTCCGTGCCCTCCGGCAGCAGCCGTTCCGGCGCGAGCTTCTCGCAGCCGAGGCCGACGACCAGGATCTCGCCGCCGAAGTTCGGGTTCAGCGCCAGGTTCTGCAGGGTGCGGATCGGCACCACGGCATCGGGCGCCGTGATCGCGACACCGCAGCCATAGGCGTGGGTCAGCGCGACGACGTCATCGACATTGGGGTACTTCGGCAGCAGCTCGCTCTTGATGCGCTTGATCGCGAATTCCAGCGTGCCCTTGACGCATTGCACCGAGGTCGAGATGCCCAGCACGTTGCGGGTGCCGACCGAGCCGTCGCGATTGCGATAGCCTTCGAAGGTGTAGCCTTCGAGCGGCGGCAGCGGCGCCGGCACCGCGGTGGAGATTTCGAGCTGATCGAGGGCAGGGGCCTCAGGCATGTCGATGCGAGCCTCGTCCACCCATTCGCCGGATGCGATCGGCGACTTCGCATAGCCGATGATCTCGCCGTAGCGGACGATCGGCGCGCCCTCGGCGATGTCGACCAGTGCGGTCTTGTGGCCCTGCGGGACGAAGCTCCTCAGCGTCAGGCCATCGGGAAATTTGGTGCCGGCAGGCAGGCCGAAATCGTTCACCACGATCGCGACGTTGTCGCGTGCGTTGAGCTTGATGATGCGGGGCTCTTGGTTGGCGACGACCTGCTGGTTCATGCTCGCTCCGTGCTGCTCCGTAGGGTGGGCAAAGCGAAGCGTGCCCACCGTCTTTCGTCGTCTTCGAGCCGTCGGTGGGCACGGCGCTTCGCGCCTTTGCCCACCCTACAGGTCTTGGTTTCCGTCATTGCGAGCGAAGCGAAGCAATCCAGGGCCGAACAGGAGGTCTGGATTGCTTCGTCGCTTCGCGCCTCGCCATGACGGCGCTCACGACGGGCGAGGTCTCACACCGGATAGGTGTAGGCCGTCTTGACCGTCGTGTAGAATTCGCGCGCGTAGGAGCCCTGCTCGCGGGCGCCGTAGCTCGAGCCCTTCCGGCCGCCGAACGGCACGTGATAGTCGACGCCGGCGGTTGGCAGGTTGACCATCACCATGCCGGCCTCGCTGTTGCGCTTGAAGTGCGAGGCGTATTTGAGGCTGGTGGTGCAGACGCCAGCCGCGAGACCGAACTCGGTGTCATTGGCGATTGCCAGCGCCTCGTCGTAGTTCTTCGCACGGATCACGCAGGCAACCGGCCCGAAGATCTCCTCGCGGGCGATGCGCATGGTGTTGGTGGCCTCGGTGAACAGCGCCGGCTGCATGTAGAAGCCGGGCGTTTCGCGGTTCAACAACTCGCCGCCCCAGGTCAGCTTGGCACCTTCGTCCTGGCCGATCTTGAGATAGCGCTGGTCCTGCTCGAGCTGATTGCCGTCGACCACCGGGCCGATATGGGTGCCCTGCTTGACGGCGTCACCCACGACCAGGCCCTTCAGCCGCTCGGTCAGCGCGGCAACGAATTTGTCGTGGATGCCCTCGGTGACGATCAGGCGCGAAGACGCGGTGCAGCGCTGGCCGGTCGAGAAGTAGGAGCCGTTGGCGGCGGCCTCGACCGCGACCTTGACGTCGGCGTCGTCGAGCACGACGAGCGGGTTCTTGCCGCCCATCTCAAGCTGGAACTTCTTCATCGGGTTCGACAGCACGCAGGTCTGCGCGATCTTGCGCCCCGTGCCGACCGAGCCGGTGAAGGAGATCGCGGCGACGTCGGGGTGCTCGAGCAGCGTCTGGCCGACCACCGAGCCGGAGCCGACGACGAGGTTGAACACGCCGGCGGGAAGGCCGGAGCGCGCGATGATCTCGGAGAGCGCATGCGCCGAGCCGGGCACCAGCTCGGCCGGCTTGAACACCACCGTGTTGCCGTAGCAGAGCGCGGGCGCGATCTTCCAGGCGGGGATCGCGATCGGGAAATTCCAGGGCGTGATCATGCCGACGACGCCGACCGCCTCGCGGGTGATCTCGACGTCGAGGCCCGGACGTACCGAGGCGCCCTTCTCGCCGGTCAGGCGCAGCGCCTCGCCGGCAAAGAACGCAAAGATCTGCCCCGCACGCGCCACCTCGCCGATGCCCTCCGGCAGCGTCTTGCCTTCCTCGCGCGCCAAGAGGCGGCCGAGCTCTTCCTTGCGCGACAGGATCTCCGCCGAGATCTTGTTGAGCGCGTCATAGCGCTCCTGCGGGGTCGAGCGCGACCACGCCGGAAAAGCGGCCTTGGCGGCGGCGATCGCCTTCTCGGTCTGGGCGCGGTCGGCCTTGGCATATTCGCCGACGACGTCGTTGGTGTTGGACGGGTTGATGTTGCGGGTCACCCCGCTGCCGTCGACCCACTCGCCGGCAATGAAATTCTTGAGGATCGCGTTCATGTTGTTCTCCAGACTTTGCGCGATTGCTCGGACAATCTAACCGATCGCCTCCGTCATCGCACGAGACAGGGGCGCTTGTCGTCGAAGGTCCAGCCGGGGATCAGATACTGCATTGCGACGGCGTCGTCGCGTGCGCCGAGCCCGTGGCTCTTGTACAGCGCATTGGCCTTTTCGATGGCGCCGCGGTCAACCTCGATGCCGAGCCCGGGTTGCTCGGGCACGGCAATCCTGCCGCCCTTGATCTGCAGCGGCGCCTTGGTCAGCGCCTGGCCGTCCTGCCAGATCCAGTGGGTGTCGATCGCGGTGACCTTGCCCGGTGCGGCGGCGGCCACATGGGTGAACATCGCCAGCGAAATATCGAAATGGTTGTTGGAGTGCGAACCCCAGGTCAGGCCATTGTCCTTGCAGGTCTGGGCGACGCGGACCGAGCCCTGCATGGTCCAGAAATGGGGATCGGCCAGGGGGATGTCGACCGCGCCGAGCCGCAGCGCATGGCTGAGCTGCCGCCAATCGGTGGCGATCATGTTGGTCGCGGTCGGCAAGCCCGTCGCGCGGCGGAACTCGGCCATGATCTCGCGCCCGGAGAAGCCGGCCTCGGCGCCGCAGGGGTCCTCAGCATAAGCAAGGATGCCGTGCATGTCCTTGCACAGCCGGATCGCCTCGTCCAGCGACCAGGCGCCGTTCGGGTCGAGCGTGACGCGCGCCTGCGGAAAGCGCTTGGCGATCGCGGTCACCGCCTCGATCTCGGCCTCGCCCTTGAGGACGCCGCCCTTCAGCTTGAAATCGGCGAAGCCATAGGCGTCGTGCGTCGCCTCGGCCAGCCGCACGACGGCTTCAGGCGTCATCGCCTCCTGATGACGCAGGGCGAACCAGCCGTCCTTTTCGCCCTCGCCGGTCGCGTAGGGCAGGTCCGTCTTCTTGCGGTCGCCGACGAAGAACAGATAGCCAAGCGCCTCGACCGATGTGCGCTGCTGGCCCTCGCCGAGCAGCGCCGCCACGGGCAGGCTGAGATGCTGGCCGAGCAGGTCGAGCAGCGCCGACTCCACCGCAGTCACGGCGTGGATCATCACCCGCAGGTCGAACGTCTGCTTGCCACGGCCGCCGGCGTCGCGATCGGCGAAAGCGGTGCGCATCGCGGCCAGGATGGTGTTGGAGGCGCCGATGCTTTTGCCCACGATCAGGCTCTTCGCGTCCTCCAGCGTCTGCCGGATCTTCTCGCCGCCCGGCACCTCGCCGACGCCGGTGTGGCCGGAATTGTCGGTGAGGATGACGAGGTTGCGGGTGAAGAACGGCCCATGCGCGCCGCTGAGATTGAGGAGCATGCTGTCACGGCCGGCGACCGGAATGACCTCCATGCCGGTGACGACCGGCGCGCCGGAGATCCCGGTCTTGGTGGCTGCGTGACTCATCATGCTCCTCCCTCGTCGTCTCTTCTTGCTGCTTCGCTTCCCCTCATGGAGAGGCGGCGCGTAGCAGTCTTACTCCGCGGCCTGTCGCGACGGCATCGCTGCTGGCAGCGCCTTCACCAGCGCCGTCAGCTCCGCCATCTCCTCCGCAGTCAGATCGGTCAGCGGCAGGCGGACAGGGCCGGAATCGCGGCCGATCACCTTCATGCCGGCCTTGATGATCGAGACCGCGTAGCCCTTCTTGCGGTTGCGTATCGCGATCAGCGGCAAAATGAAATCCTTCAATCCGGCCTGGATGGTGGCGTGGTCGCGCTTGCGCACCGCGGCATAGAAGTTCGTCGCGAACTCCGGTACGAAGTTGAACACGGCCGAGGAGTAGGTCGTCACGCCCATGTCGAGATAGGGCAGGGCGAAGGTCTCGGCGGTCGGCAGGCCGCCGATATAGGTCAGGCGGTCGCCCATCCTGGTGTAGACACGGGTCATCAGCTCGATGTCGCCGATGCCGTCCTTGTAGCCGACCAGGTTCGGGCAGCGCTCGCACAGCCGTGCCAGGGTGTCCGGCTGCAGGATGGCGTTGTCGCGGTTGTAGACGATGACGCCGATCTTCACCGACTTGCAGACCGCCTCGACATGGGCGGCGAGGCCGTCCTGCTCGGCATGCATCAGATAGGGCGGCAGCAGCAGGAGGCCGTCGGCGCCGGCCTTCTCGGCGCCAATCGCGATCTCGCGCGCGATCGCGGTGCCGTAGCCGGTGCCAGCGAGCACGGGCACGCGGCCCTTGGTCTCGTCGACCGCGACCTTGACCACCTCCGGCACCTCGGCCGCGGTCAGCGAGAAGAACTCGCCGGTGCCGCCGGCGGCGAACAGGCCTGCGACCTCATAGCCGCACAGCCAGTCCATGTTGGCGCGATAGGTGGCCTCGTCGAACGAATGGTCGGCCTTGAACGGCGTCACGGGGAAGGAGAGCAGGCCGCTGCCGATCTTCGCAGCCATTTCCGTCGGGGTCATCTTGCTCATCGTGCGGGTCCTTCACGAATGTCCTTGGGAACGGGCGCGGCAGGCGCCGGCGCATTCCCCGGGCGATGTCGTAGGACCAAGTTCGATGCCGGTCCAAGCCAATGATGGTATCGATTGATGCAGATCAGATATCAATCTTCCGCTTGCTGCACGGCGAGATTGCCGGCCAGCTCGACCAGTGCCGGCAGCAGCGGATTGTCGTGATCGCGCCGCCAGACCAGGAACAGCTCGGCCGGCGTCGGGTTGCGCAGCCTCAGCGGCCGCAGCCGGACATCGGCGATCTTCAGGCTGGCGGCAGCTTCGGGCACGATCGCAAGCCCGAGGCCGGCGCGCACCATCGCCAGGATCGAGTGGATCTGGCTCAGGTGCTGCACGTAGCGCGGCAGCACCTCTGCGCGCATGAACTGCGACACCAGGAGATCGTGGAAATAGCGCGCCTCGGTCTGCGAATACATGATGAAGTTCTGGCCGTCGAAATCACGGATCGACACGGTCTCGGCCGAGGCCAGCCGATGCCGGCGCGGCAGCGCGGCGCAGAGCGGCTCGGCGACGACGCGGCGGGTGGCGAATTCGGGCCGCGCGATCGGCGGCCGCAGCAGGCCGGCATCGATCTGGCCGGAGGCGAGCGCCTCGATCTGGTCGCCCGAGACCATCTCCTTCAGCGACAGATCAGCTTCGGGCAGCTCTGTTCGGCAGGCGGCGACGAGGTCGGGCAGGAAGCCGTAGGCGGCGGCCGCGGTGAAGCCGATCTTCAGCGACCCGCTCTTGCCGCTGGCGATGCGCTGCGCCACCTGGGCGGCGCTCTCCGCCATCTTCAGGATGCGCCGCGCCTCCGGCAGGAAGCTGCGCCCGGCCGGCGTGAGCTTCACCGAGCGGCTGGTGCGCTCGAGCAGGACCGCATCGATAATGTGCTCCAGCACCTGGATCTGCCTGGAGAGCGGCGGCTGCGTCATGTTGAGCCTCACGGCGGCGCGGCCGAAATGCAGCTCCTCGGCCACGGTGACGAAGCAGCGCAGCTGGTTGAGGTCGAACATCGATGCTTCCTCGGCATGGATAGGGCCGGTGGTGCGAGTTTGGTAGCATCGATTGGGGGCAGTGGGAATATTGGCGGGATCTCCGGCCGCGGCTTTGGCAGACGCGCCAAACTCGGCGGTTGGCGTCAGGCAGGGCCACTGCTTGACGCCCCCGTCATGCGCGGAGCGAAGCGATGACGGAATCCAGAGTCGCCGGCCGTCGGAGCCAGCCACTGAGCCGCACCTTGCAGGCACGGCGTTGCTGCTGGCTGTCCATGGTGAGCGTCAGGCGCCGGCTCACTTGCCGGATGCAGCGGCGCGGGCATCCGCAATGGCCTGCTTGAAGGCCTGTGCATTGGGGACGCCGGGGATGCGGAAATGGCCGATGATGAAGGCCGGCGTGCCGCGGAAGCCGAGGCCCGTGGCCTGCTCGTGATTGCGCGCAAGCACGGCGTCGATGTCGGCGCGCTTGGCCGCGAGGTCGGCCTTGGCGCGGGCGAGGTCGATTCCGGCGCCGCTGAGCGCCGCATCGACCTTGGCCTCCGACAGCTTCTCATTGAGCGAGATCAGCGCCTCATGGGCTTCGGCGAACTTGTCCTGATATCTCGCCGCCAGGGTGAGACGCGCCGCGTAGATCGAGGCGCCGCCGAAGATCGGCCAATCCTTGAAGACGAGACGGACGTGACCGTCGTCGCGAACCACCTTGGCGAGCTCCGGGCTGATCTTGCGGCAATACGGACACTGATAGTCGAAATACTCGACGATCGTGATGTCGCCATCGGCGTTTCCGACAGCGGGGATGGCGGGATCGTGCAGGATGCGCGCTTCGCTCAGAATGTCGGTGTCGTCGTCCTCGGCGCGAGCCTGGATCGGCAGGATGGCCGCAGTCAACAGCAGCAGCATGGCGATCGATGCGGTAAAGGCCTTCATGGTCATGACTTGTCGTTCTCCTGATGAGGGATGGTCGATGCGGTGTCGATGGCATCCAGCACGGTCTGCGGCGTCAGCAGTTCGGGGAGCAGGATGCCGTTGGGAGCTCCGGGGCCGTACACGATGTTGAACGGCAGGCCGTAGCGGCCGAAGGATCGGAGATAGGTCGCGATCGCGTCGCTGGGCGAGGTCCAGTCCGCCTTGACGGCAACGACACCCGACGCGAGTCGGCTGCGCACGGCCGTGCTGTCGAGCACGAGCTTCTCGTTGACCTTGCAGGTGACGCACCAGCTGGCGCCGATGTCGACGAAGACCGTATGGCCGGCACGCACCTGTGCCGCGATCTCGGCCGGAGCCAGCGGCTGCCAGGCGATCTCGGCCACCCGGTCCCTGCCGTCCGGCGCCTTGATGTAGGTTGCTGCCGTCAGCGCCAGACCTGTCGCGATGGCGAGGCTGGCTCCAGCGATCGTTCGCCGCAACGGGAAACGGAGCGCCGCCGTGATCAGCGCAGGGACGAGCAGCGCAGCGGCGAGGATGACCGCAGTCGGGGGGCCACTGATGTCGGCGAGCACGATCAGCAACCAGAGCGCGGTCGCCGCCATCGCGGCCGCTGCGACGGCGCGCAGCTTCAGCATCCAGCGGCCGGGCCGCGGGAAGAGTGCGGCAAGGCCCGGCGCCGCGGCGAGAGACAGATACGGCGCAGCCATGCCGAGCCCAAGCGTGGTGAACACCAGCAGGATCTGCGGCGCGGCCTGCGACAGCGCAAAAGCGACGGCGGTGCCGACGAATGGCGCCGAGCACGGCGTGGCCAGCAGCGTCATGACGAAGCCGTTGATGGCATGACCTGCCATCGTCCTGCGGCTCGCAGCGTTGCCGAGGCGGCCGGCGATCCACCACGGCAGGCTGATCTCGAACAGGCCGAGCAGGTTGGCGCCGAATGCTGCGAGCACGATGATCATCGCGATGAGGAAAGCGGGCTGCTGAAACTGCAGGCCCCAGCCGACTTCGGCGCCCGCGGCCTTGAGCGCGGACAGGATGATGGCAAGGGTCACGAACGAGGCGACGATGCCGGCCGCCGTCGCCAGGAATGCCCGACGCGGCGAGGGCGCGTGTGCGGGATCGTGATCGACCAGCGAAACGAGCTTCAGCGACAGCACCGGAAACACGCAGGGCATGAAGTTGAGGATGAAGCCGCCGAGCAGGGCCACGCCGAGAATGGCCCAGATCGATGCCGCCGAAGGACGCGGTGCCGGTGTGGCTGCTTTGGCCGCAGAAGCGTGAGCAGCTTGATCGACATCCACCGGAAGCATGGCTTCTATCGATCGGTCGCCATCGACCAGGGTGACCCGCAGGCGTTGCACCGGACCGGCCCGATCGAGGCCTTGCACCGGCACGGCGATCCGTACGCCGCCGTCCGACATCGTGCTCACCTGGGGACGGCCGCCGGACACGGCGTCGTCCCCATCAAGGAAGACGTCGGGCGCGTGCAGTGGCGGCGTCGCATGCGCTTCGAGCAGCAGTTGCGGCTTTGGTTGCCGATCGATGCGCAGCGCCGTGATGGAAAGTCCGGGCGAACTCGCCCGCGGGACGCTCTGCCGCCATTCGTCGATCAGCGCCTGATCGTTCGGCCGACGCGAAACGGCGGGGATGTCGGCCTCGAGATCGGCCTCCTGTTGGGTGCAGATGACCGAGCAGACGAACAGCACGGCCTTCAGCGTGAGATGTGTGGGCGCCGCTCCATCCTCGAGCCGCACGCGCAACGGAAACAGCACGTGCTCGGCATAGCCGAACGTGTCGATATCCTGCTCGCTGAAGCGGCTCGGCGCCGGCCATTCGACGGTGACATCGGCGACGTTGCGCGAGCCGCTCCAGTCGAATTGCGGTGGTGCGCCGGCGTCGCCGGCCGAGCGCCAATAGGTGTGCCAGCCTGCATCCAGCCTGACATCCAGTCCCGCCCACGCCGTGGCCGGGCCGTCGTCTGCTCGCGTGATGTCGCCGACCAGCAGGCGCGTGTCGACGTTCGCCTGCGGCCGCAACTGACCCGCGGCGGCGGTCGTCGCCGCAAGATGGAGCAGGCCGAGCAGCAATACGAGCCGGCCAAGATGACGGATGGACATGATGATCTCCCGCGCGCTGATCGCACATTGCGGTGGCCGTTGCGCCGCGCGATCCGGCGCAAGGCACGCCTAGAGACGGGCACCACGAGCCGATCCGCGTGACCCGCGATCGATGTTGGATATTCGTTCGCTCAAGTCACGGCGTTACGCTGCCCGTGAGCCGATGAGCACGGAACGGTCAGGCGTGGCGACAGGGAGGACGGTAGGGCGAGGACCCGTGGCATTGCGTCGTCAGCGCCTCGTCATAGGGGCGCCAGGACAGCGTCCGGGAGGCGGCAACCGGCTGTGCCGCAGGATTGTCGTTCGCCGGGACGGCGGTCAGACCAGCCGCGGCAAACGGACAGGTGTTGATCATGCCCGGAAGGACGGCCTTCCTGCACGGCTTGGGCGCGCTCGTGGTCGTTCGGGACCATTGAGGGGCACCGGCACCGGTGTCTGCCGTGGCAACCTCGAACGTTCCGAGCAGAGGCGCCAGACTCAAGACGAGCGCGATCAGCGCCGCCATCAGGCGGCGTGTCATCGCGGGCATCTCGAAATCAGCATGCCTCATCTTGGATCATCTGCTCCAGCTTGGACTGGTCGCGCAGACCGGCCGCTCTTGGCAACTGACATCTTCGTGACGCCGCGAACTTGCGGCCCAGGCCGGCATCGCGTGAGCAAAGCGAGTGGTTCTCAAAGTACGTTGATCGGTACCTTCAGGAATGTCTTTCCCGTCGCGTCCGCGGGAGGCAGATGTCCGGCGCGGATATTGACCTGAAGCGATGGAATGATCAGGCGCGGCATGCCGAGCGTCTTGTCGCGGGCCTCGCGAAGCGCAACGAACTCGTCCTCGGTCATCCCGTCTCGCGCGTGGATGTTGTGGAGCCGCTCCTCGCCGACGGTCGTTTCCCAGCGCACCGCGCGGCCGTTGGGGGCATAGTCGTGACACATGAACAGCCGGGTCTCGCGCGGCAGCGTTTCAAGGATCTTCCGGATCGAGCGAAACAGCGTGCGCGCATTGCCGCCTGGAAAGTCGGCCCGCGCCGTTCCCCCGTCGGGCATGAACAAGGTGTCGCCGACGAAAGCTGCATCGCCCATCACGTGCGTGGCACAGGCGGGCGTGTGACCGGGCGTGTGCATCACGAGGGCCATCATCTGTCCCACCTGATAGGTGTCGCCATCCTTGAACAGCCGGTCGAATTGGCTGCCGTCGCGGCGAAACTCCGTGCCCTCGTTGAAGACCTTGCCGAAGGTCTCCTGCACGGTCAGGATATGCTCGCCGATGCCGATCTTGCCGCCGAGCCTGTCCTGGATGTAGGGCGCAGCGGAGAGATGATCGGCATGCGCATGCGTTTCGATCAGCCACTCTGGCCGGAGGCCGTTGATCTTCACGTAGTCGATCAGCATGTCGGCGGAGCGGGTGCTGATGCGGCCGGCCGCGTAGTCGATGTCGAGGACGGGATCGACGATCGCGCAGCACGGCGATGACGGGTCCTTCACTACGTAGCTGATCGTGCTGGTGTCAGGATCGAAAAATCCGGCCACCTTCGGCTGCACGCGGAGATCGATTGGATCGGACATGGCTGCTGCTCCACGATTTGGCTCCGGGGCGGCATCGCCGCCCACGCCGCGTTTGTTGTCCTGCGCGGTCTAAGACATCGGACTGGATTTCGTTCCGCAGGTATTGATGCCGAGCATCGCGTAGGGCGGGCACCAGCCGATCAGTGCGGTGCCGAGCGGGATCAGGCCCAGAAGGCCCCACAAGGTCTGCGGCCCTACGACCGTGAGACTGAGGATGGCGAGTCCGACGATGATCCTGAGCAGCCGGTCGATCTTGCCAATGTTCCGTGTCATGTCGCGCTCCCCTTTGGCTTGCGATGATGCAGACGATAGGGCGGGATACGGCGCGCGTATGTAACTAAGTCACCAAGAGGAGCCGGTTCCTAATCATGCTGGGCCAGCTGGACAAGCGCCGGTCTGTCGGTGATCTCGACGATTCCGCGAGCCATTCGCAACCAGCCGCGCCGCGCGAATTCATTGAGCTGGCGGCTGATGACCTCGCGTGCGCTGCCGAGCTCGTTGGCGAGATCCTGATGCGTTGCAACGATCTGCTGCTTTGCCCCGGCAAGCTCGAGAAGCTTCTGGGCGAGCCGCACATCGATCCGCTCGAACGCAACCTCCTCGATGATGCGGAAGAGATTGGTGACGCGGCGGCTGAACGCGGTGAAGACGAACTGACGGAATTCGCGCGAGCTGGCGATCAGCCGGTCGAACAGCGCGCGCGGGATCGCCACGGCGCGGATCCGGGTCTCCGCGATGCCCTCGGCCTGGTATTCCTCGTAACCCATCAGGCAGGCCGTGGTCAGCGCGCAGCTTTCGCCTGCCTGGACGCGGTAGAGCACGATCTCGCGGCCGGACTCGGACGTCTGCTGCACCCGGATGGTCCCGTCCAGCAGCAGCAGGAAGGAGTCCGGCGCCTGGCCGGGGCCGAAAATCCGGCTGCCTTCCGGAAGCTCGACAATGAGGCTGGCCTCGCGCAACTGCGCGAAGATCTCCTCCGGCAGTTGTCGCAACGGCGGGAAAGCGCTCGTCCAGTCCTGCTCCGACGACATCACGACATCCGGCTGCGCCACATCGGCGTCGTCCAGACTTGCCATAGGATCGCGCGTGGGTCGAGGGACGGGATCTGCCCCCCCCGACCCTAATCTTCGGCACCACGAGGGAGCTCGCATGGACTCCGGCAGCGCGTTGCCTTGCAACCGATCGGCGTCTCACGCATGCGCGGCCGTTGCAGGCGGGCCAGACCAACAGGTTGCCGCACCTGCCGGCAGAGCAAGGCGCGCGCACTCTCGGACCGCGCCTTTCCTCGCTCTTTGCTCTTAGCTCTTGGTGCTTGCCGTCTTGTCGAGCGCCGCCCGCAAACCCTTGGCGAGCTTGATCGCATCATCGTTCGCCCAGAAGTGCATGAAGAAGAGGCGGGGGTGTTCGTCCAGCATGTGGCTATGCAGCGCCGTGACCTCGATGCCGTGGGCACGGAGCGTCCGGATCACGGGGTTCACCTCCTCCCCGCTCAGCACGAAGTCACCGGTGACAGCGGCCTTGCCCGCGCCGGTCGGCTGGAAGTTGATGCCCGTCGCGACGCCCATCGCCGCGACGGGAGACAAGGATAGTCCGCCCTCGACAATTGGATCGCGTCGCGGCACGTTGAACTGATAGACCCCGCCATTGGCCTGTCCTTTGACCGCCAGGATCTGATCGAGCTGTGCCGTATCGAGATCGATGGCCGGTGGCGGCGTGGTCGGCGACGCCGCAATCGTCAACGGTGTCTTGCTGTCGGCGAGGGCGTCGCGGATGGCGGACGCGAGTTTGACGGGATCGCCGTGGCCGGCGACGTGCATGTAGAACGTTGCTGGGCTCGCGCGGAGCAGATGGTTGTGCACGGCGCTGATTTCGAGCCCGCCGGCGATCATCTTCGCCATTACCGGATTGACCTCTGATTCCAGCAGGACGAGATCGCCCATGATCATGGTGCCGCCATGCGCCGGCTTGAACGCGACCCAGCCGCCGAGCGCGAGCGCCGGCCTGATGGTTACGCCGTCCAGGGTCACCGCGAGATCGGTGCGCGGGAAGCCGTACCGGCGGACGTCTCCCGCCACGGACGGCTTCCGGCCCAATGTCTCGTCGACCTTCGGCCAATCGATGTCCTGTGCGCGCGCCGTCGAGACGATCGGTCCGGCGCCGGGTGCGAGGAGGCAGGCGCCGAGGCCCAACAGACTCCAGAACGTGCTTCTCATCGTTCGCTCCTTTTGGTCTGGCACTGCCCCATGTTCCGTCGCAGCGTGCTCTCAGATGGCGCCCGCAAAGCGCATCAGGATGCCCGCGATACACGAGGCGGCGAGCACGACGAGCATTCCCACGTTGAAGCGGAAAATGGCCGTAGCGGCCGCAACCGACAGGACAACGGCCGGCAGGTCGATGCTCATCGGCCGGGGCGCGTCGAATGACAGTCCAAATCCCTGGATCGGAAAGGTCTCGCGGAAGAGGGTGTGCAGCGCGAACCAGATCGACAGATTGAGAATCACGCCCACGACGGCGGCGGTGATGGCCGAGAGCGCGCCGCCGAGCGCCTTGTTTCCCCGCAACGCCTCGATGTAGGGCGCGCCAACGAAGATCCAGAGAAAGCACGGCGCGAACGTCACCCACGTCGCCAGCAGTCCGCCCAGCGTGCCGGCGAGCATGGGAGACAGCCCGCTGGCCCCGCGGAACGCGGCCATGAAGCCCACGAACTGGACGACCATGATCAGGGGACCGGGAGTCGTCTCCGCCATGCCGAGGCCGTCGAGCATCTCGCGCGGAGCAACCCAGTGATAGTACTCCGCGGCCTGTTGCGCGACGTAGGCGAGCACGGCGTAGGCGCCGCCGAACGTCACCATCGCCATCTTGCTGAAGAAGATCGCGATCTGGCCGAAGACGTCGTTCGGCCCGAGCAGGATCAGCAGTGCGAAGACGGGGACGAGCCAGATCGCGAGCCAGACGGCCGCCACGCGCAGCGTGCGCGCAGCGTTCGGACGGACGTGATCCGGCACGGCCTCGCCGAGCATGCTGTCGATCGCGCCGGCGCTCTTGCCGCCGTGCTCGAGGGGTGCGAACTCCGGCCGGCCGAGGCGGGCACCGACGAAGCCGATGACTCCGGCGGCAATGACGATGATCGGAAACGGCGCCCCGAAGAAGAAGATCGCAACGAAGGCTGCGGCCGCCAGTCCGATCATGATCCGATTGCGCAGCGCACGCTTGCCGACGCGGACGACGGCCTGGATCACGATCGCCAGCACGGCCGCCTTGAGGCCGAAGAACAAGGCTTCGACGACGCCGACATTGCCATAGGCTGCATAGATGTAGCTGAGGCCCATGATGGCGAAGATGCCGGGCAGAACGAAAAGCGTTCCTGCGACGATGCCGCCCGTGGTCCGGTGCAGCAGCCAGCCGATATAGGTCGCAAGCTGTTGCGCCTCCGGGCCGGGCAACAGCATGCAGTAGTTCAGGGCGTGCAGGAAGCGGCTCTCCGAGATCCAGTTCTTCTCCTCGACGAGGATGCGATGCATGACCGCGATCTGGCCGGCGGGGCCGCCGAAGCTCAGCACGGCCACCCGGATCCAGACGAGAAGCGCCTCATTGAAGGAGATGCCGTGGGCGAGCTCCTCCGCGATCGGCTTCCGGGATGCTGCGACGTCCGTCATGACTTCACCTTGCTGGTCGGCCAGTTGTGCGCCTCCTTCGTGGCGTCGCGGCACCAGCGGTAGAAGGCATCATAGAGCAGCAGGCCGGCGTTCAGCTGGTCCAGATCGTCGTCATACATTCGCGATAGGCCGAGTGAAGCGGCAAGGAGGCCAGGAGCCTCGGGCGAGAGATCAAGTCGCGCCGTATCCGCGGCACGCACCAGCGTGGCGAGTCGTTCCAAGGGTGGTGTCCGCAGACCGAGCTCCTCGACCATGACGTCGAAGGTGCAAAGCTCGCCGCGGTGGCTCCAGAAGACATTCTCGATGTCGAAGGGAGTGGCTTGGAAACGCTCGGCGACGGCTTCGACTTCGGCCGGCGTCACGAACAGGAAGACCGCGGCGGGGTCGACGAAGCGACGGATCAGCCATGGACAGGCGATGCGGTCGATCTTGGGGCGTGATCGCGTGACCCAGACGGTGCGGCCGCGGTCGTCCCTGCTCGGAATTCTGTCGGCTGGCACGGTCGGGAGTTGTGCCTCTGTCCAGCCGACGTGCCCGCCCTCGAGGACCTCGGCTGCGACGTTGCTGCACCGGAGCCAGGCCGCGGTGCCTTCGCTCAGCTTCTTGCCTTTCTGGCAGATCACGACAACCGATTGGCCGGTGAAGCTCGGTGCCCATTGCTGGACGTCGAGATGGGAGCGCCTGACGGCGCCGGGGATGAGGCGTGGGTCGGCGGCGAAATCCTCGTCGACACGCACGTCGACGAGCCGTGGCGAGGTCGCCGTGCCGATCAGTCGAGACAATTTTTCGGATGATATCGAGGTGTATGATGATGACATGTTGCGCCCTTGGTGACCAGGACGCGATTCTTGGGCATGTCGCCTCGCGGGGAGATCGCACATCCCCGTAAGCGAAATAAAGCGCTCGATGGCTCGGCTGTCAACTGCCGGATGGGCCGGGAACGCCGCGGAGGTAACGCGCTGATCTCTCCCTGTCCGGCTGGATCCCGGATCGCGGGCCTCACGTGATGAATTCGTGCAGACCCAGCCACCCCGTATAGACCCCGACGAGCACGATCAGAGCCGCCGAGACGTAGGGCGCACGGTGGGCGAAGCGACTGAGCCCGCTCCAGTGCCGCTCGACGTGCCGCAGGCTAAGGGCCGCCGCGACGCCAACCGAGACCATCGTGATCGCCAGACCGATGCCGAAGCACAGCACCAGAATGAAGCCGAGGGCGAACTGCTTCAATTGGATGCAGAGCAGCAAGACGGTGATGGCGGCGGGGCAGGGGATCAACCCGCCTGTGAGACCGAAGGCGACGATCTGCGCGGTCGTGACCGTACGTCCCGCAAAGCGCTTTCGAATGTCGTCCGCATGGGCGCGTGCGTGGGCATCGTCCTCATCGCCGAGGTCCATGTGATCGTGCCCGTGTTCCTCGAACAGGATCTCGGCAGTGTCACCCGCAAGCGCAAGCCGTGCCTTGAACGCGTGCGGCTCGGGAATCTCCTCGATGCTCTCCAGGTAATCGCTTGCGGCGCGGAAGCTGAAGCTCTGCGCGTCGCCATCTCCGCGAATGGTCGTGAGCTGGAGTTCGCCGGCCGGAGGGAGCGCGCCGGACTCGGTCCGGACTCGCCAGCGTGGCGGCACGCCGTCTTCGAAGATCTCGAGCAACAACGTACGTCCGGTCAGCACGACGGATGTCGGCGCGTCATGATGATGATGACCGTGATGTTCATTCTTATCCCGCCACGTGCGCCAGACCATCCACACGGCGATGCCGATGATGACGACGGCCGAGATCAGTTGCAGATAGGCTTCGCTCCGCGCCCCGGACAGTTCCTGGCCAAAGTGAAGCCCGGCCAGCGCGATCACCCACACGATCGCGGTGTGGGAGAGGGTTGCCGACAGGCCGAGCAGCACGGCCTGAAAAACGGTTCCTCGAATCGCGACGATGAACGCAGCCATCATGGTCTTGGAGTGACCCGGCTCGAGCCCGTGCAGCGCGCCTAGAACGATGGCGCTGGGGACGAACAGCCACGCGTTCGCGCTGCTTTGTTGCAGAAGGTGAGACAGGTCGGTCATGCGAGTGTCATTTCAGATAGGTTCGAACCACTTCGATGAGGTCCGCGGCGCCCTTGGCCTTTTCAGGGTCCTTTTCGTGCGCCGGATCGACGACATGGTGGCGGATGTGATCCTCCAGCAGCTCGGTGGTCAGGCCTCCGATGGCGCCCCTGACCGACGCCACCAGCATGAGGACGTCGGCGCAGCCCAGCTCCGCGTCCAGCGCCCGTTCCACGGCATCGATCTGTCCTTTGATGCGCCGGACGCGCGCAAGCAGCTTCGACTTGTGTTTGATCGTGTGCGACATCTCCATAAGATAGGGGGGTACCCTACAGAGGTCAACAGGACTCCGGGACCCCGACCGGTCTTTCGCCCGTGGCAGGAGCGCTTCTCGAGCCAGCCCGGCTCGACATGGACGACGTTGCGCGCGACGTGCGTCCGCCGTCCTCGACGCATGATCGGACCGTCCAGCCCGCCTCAGATCAGCAAGGGCA
The DNA here is from genome assembly GCF_032485055.1 of Bradyrhizobium sp. SZCCHNRI20481. Lineage (NCBI taxonomy): Bacteria > Pseudomonadati > Pseudomonadota > Alphaproteobacteria > Hyphomicrobiales > Nitrobacteraceae > Bradyrhizobium > Bradyrhizobium sp. SZCCHNRI20481. The sequence continues at coordinate 317,156 of NZ_JAUEUE010000007.1, read as the reverse complement.
GCTGTGCGTCCGCCCCGGCGTCATTCTGCTGCTGCAAGGATGACAGCGAAACGCCGAGGAGCCGCACCGGCTTCGGCAACGGCATCTCGCTCTGCAGGAGAGCAACGGACAACCGCGCCAGATCCTCGCGACTCCCGACCGCGTGGGCGACGGACCTGCTGCGCGTCATGATGTCGAAGTCGGCGAACTTGACCTTCAGCGTGACCGTCCGGCCTCGGTTGCCGCTGGTTTCACAATGCTGCCAGACCTTGTCGATCAGGGGCTGCAGCTCCGCCAACATCGGCTCGAATTCCGTCAGGTCCGTCGAGAAGGTGTTTTCGGCGCCGACGGATTTTCGGATGCGATTGGCTCGGACCGGGCGATTGTCGATTCCGCGCGAGATCCAATAGTAGTGGTTGCCCGCTTTGCCGAAGTGCCGCTGGAGGAAGGGCAGGGTCTGATTGCGGATGTCGAGGCCGGTATGAATTCCGAGCGCGTTGAATTTCGCAGCGGTCGCCGGGCCGATGCCGTGAAACCTGCCGACCGGCAGCCCCTCCACGAAGACCGGACCCATCTCCGGCGAAATGACGTATTGCCCATTGGGCTTGCGATGGTCCGAGGCCAGCTTGGCGAGGAACTTGTTGTAGGAGATTCCCGCGGAGGCATTGAGTCCGGTTTCGGCCTTGATCTTGGCCCGGATCTGCAACGCGATGTCGCGCGCCAGCGGAATGCCTCGCAGGTTTTCGGTGACGTCCAGATAGGCCTCGTCCAGCGACAGAGGTTCGATGATCGGCGTGTGCTCGGCGAAGATGGCGCGGATCTGCTGGCTGATGGCCTTGTAGACCTCGAAGCGCGGCTTGACGAAGATCAGGTCCGGGCACTGGCGCTTTGCCGTCACCGACGGCATGGCCGAGCGCACGCCGAACGCCCGAGCCTCGTAGCTTGCGGCTGCCACGACGCCGCGCTCGCGCGATCCGCCGACGGCCACGGGTTTGCCGCGCAGCTCGGGATTGTCCCGCTGCTCGACCGACGCATAGAATGCATCCATGTCGATGTGGATGATCTTGCGAATGGCCGGCGGCGCGGCATCCTGTTCCGGACCGGAGCTTGGCATCGCCAAGCTCTATCAGAGCGTGGCGATGAAGTCTGCCCGGCCCGAGCGCTGCCTGCGACGTCCCTTTGACGGCGGCGTTGCGATGAGATCCGCCCGTCAGGCCTTCAAACGGCGGCTGGGGAAAAGCGCTCAGAAAAAGGGATGGCCTACGGTGATTGAAACGAAGCAGCGCAGCCGGGACCCGTTGTCAAAACGGGTCACGCCGCCGCGACCGAAATTCGTCTGGCCCGGCTGTGATGTTTGAGCTCACGTTTCTGGGGACCTCGGCGAGCGTTCCGTCCGCGGACCGCAATCATCCCGGCCTTCTCGTTCGAGCAGGCCGGGATCGCATTCTCGTCGATTGCGGCGAGGGGATCCAGCGTCAGCTGCTCCGCGGTGGGGCAGGCTTTCGGCGGCTCGATCGGATCCTGCTCACCCACGGCCATTTCGACCATGTCCTCGGCATTCCCGGACTGTTTTCCACCCTGCGGCTGCGCAGGAGCGCCGACATCATGCGCGTCCACGGCAGCCCCGGCACGCTCGATGTGGTGATCCGAATGCTCGCGGGGCTGTGGGGCGAGGGCCGCGCGCCGATCCCGCTTGAGTTCGTACCGCTCAGGCGCGGGGAGGTTCTCGACGCCGGTGAGTTTACGATCAACTGCTTTCCCGTCCGGCACCGCGACACCGACAGCTTCGGCTTCGAATTTGTGAGTCGAGCGCGCCGCCATCTGCTGCCAGAGCGTCTGGCAGCGCTCGCCGTGTCCGATGGGCCCGTGCGGAAGGCCTTGGCGGAGGGCCGGCCGGTCACGCTGGAGGATGGCCGAACCATCGATCCTGAGGATGTTCTGGGGCCTCCGCAGGGACCAAAGAAGCTCGTCATCGTCGGCGATGCGGAAACGACCGAGGGTCTGCATGAGTACGTCCGCGACGCGGACATGCTCGTGATCGAGGCGACCTTCCTCCGGCGCGATTCTGCCATGGCTCGCGACTACGGCCACCTGACGGCCGCGGAGGCCGCCGGCCTCGCGGCGTCCAGCAACGTCAGGCAGCTCGTCCTGAACCACATCTCCGGCCGCTATCCCGACGAGGAGATCCTCGCCGAGGCGCGGGAGATCTTTCCTGACAGCCGAGTCGCGATCGATTTCGACCGGATGGTGGTCTAGCGGCTCGTTCGGGCACGTCTGCTACGTCGCACCCGAGCCGCTCTGCAAACGGCTCTGGGCGAACGCGATGTACCAGTCGAGGCAACCGGGATTGGCCATCGCATCGCGGTTGATGACCTTGTCGAGGGGCTGCCCGAGCAGGAGCTTCTTGATCGGGAGCTCCTGCTTCTTGCCGGACAGCGTGCGCGGGATCTCGGTAACCGCGAAGATGTCGTCAGGCACGAAGCGTCGCGACAGGCTGCTTTCCACCGCCATGTTGATCTTCCGCTTCATCGCTGCATCGAGCGCGACGCCGTCGCGCAGGACCACGAACAGCGGCATGTAGCTGTCTCGGCCGAGATATTCGAGATCGACGACCAGCGAATCGAGGATCTCCGGCAGCGCTTCGATGGCCGAGTACAATTCGCTCGTCCCCATGCGCAGCCCGTGGCGATTGATGGTCGCGTCGCTACGACCATAGATCACGCAGGAGCCGTCCGGATTGACCTTGAGCCAGTCGCCGTGCCGCCAGACCGGCCCGCCCTCGCGCGTCTCGAAGGCGTCGAAATAGCTTGCGAGATAGCGCACATTCCCCGCGTCGTTCCAGAACCGCAGCGGCATCGACGGCATCGGCGCGGTGCAGACGAGCTCTCCGACCTCGCCGATGACAGGCTTGCCCTGGTCGTTGAAGGCCTCGACCGCTGCGCCGAGGACGCGGCACTGCATTGTTCCGGGCACCTGCGGCAATTCGCGATTGCCGCCGATGAAGGCGCCGGCGAAGTCGGTGCCGCCCGAGATGTTGGCCCACCACATTTGCGCCTGCGCCCGGCAGCCATTGACCTGCGACAGCGCCGCGAACCGCTGATCGAACCAGGCCTGCGTGTCGGCGCTGAGCGGCGAGCCGGTGGACCCGAGGCAACGCAGATGGGACAGATCGCCCGCGTCGGCCAGGTTGATGTCCGCCTTGACGCAGCTCGCGAAGAACGCCGCGCCCGCACCGAAGAAGGTGGATTTCGAATTCGCCACGAATCGCCACAGCGTGGTCCAGTCCGGACGATCCTTCGGTCCGGCGGGGCTGCCGTCGAAGATGCAGCACGTGGTCCCGTTCAGAAGCGCGCCGACCTGGTTGTTCCACATGATCCAGCCGGTCGAGCTGTACCAGTGATAGCGCTCGCCGAACGAATTTGGCTGATACGAGCAGCCGATGTCGTTGTGCAGTCCGAGCAGGGCGAGTGTGACGATGATGATTCCGCCGTGACCATGCACGATCGGCTTCGGCAGCCCGGTGGTGCCGCTCGAATAGACGATCCAGAGCGGATGATCGAACGGAAGCCGCTCCGGTTCGAAGGCATCGACGCCAGGGCTTGTTCTTGCCAGAACGTCCGAGAGACGAACCCCGTCGCTCACCTGCGCGCCGGCATCGTCACTGCGCAGGATGACGTGACCGAGTGTCGGCAACGACCGGCGCAGCTCCTCGACGACACCGCGGCGATCGTGCCGGCGGCCGGCATAGGTGACCGCATCGCAGGCGATCAGCACCTTGGGTTCGATCTGCTTGAACCGGTCGATCACGGCGGGCGCGGCCATGTCGGGCGCGCAAACGCTCCAGATCGCGCCAATGCTCGCCGAAGCGAGAAACGCGATGATGGCTTCGGGTATATTGGGCAGATAGGCGGCGACCCTGTCGCCGGGCGCCACGCCTTGCTCGCGCAGATGCAGCGCCAGGGCGGCTGCCTTTCGCCGAAGCTCGGGCCAGGTCGTCTCCGTGAGCCTGCCGTCCTCGTGACTGCTGATGATCGCAGGCAGGCCCGCCGCATCGGCGGCGTCGACGTGACGAAAGACCTGCTGGGCGTAGTTGACCGAAGCGCCCGGAAACCAGACCGCTCCCGGCATCGTGCGCTTGCCGAGGACGGTCGAAAACGCGGTCGGCGACTGCAGGTCATGATAGTCCCAGATGCTGCGCCAGAATCCGTCGAGGTCGCGGATGGACCATTGCCGCATCTGCTCGAAGTTCTCGAAGTGGAGGCCGCGATTGTCCCTCAGCCATTGGCGATAGAGGGCCATTTGCGGGACATAGGGAGCTGTCATCATTCGTTCCGGCTTGTTTGCATGGTACGGCCAGGAGACGCCAAGAGGCGCTCATTTCGACTTCTGCTTCCGCCGCTTGTAGAGCGCGTTGAAGCCCCCGGCCATGAAGGTCACGAACCGCTCGCGGACCGCGGCGAAATCGTCGGACTTGCACAGGCCGCCGGACAGGCGGTCGATCCGGCCGGTCCGTGACAGGATCAGCGAGTAGGCGCCGGAGGTGAACTGGAAGCTCCAGAACAGGTCCTCAGGCTTGGCGTCGGGCAACGCCTTCTGCAGCAGCCCGATGAGACGCAGCACCAGCGGATCGAGATAGGTGTCCATCATCTCCACGCCATAGCCCGGCGCGTTGGCGACCTGCGCGAAGATGCGGCCGAAGTGTCGCCAGTTGTCCTCTTCGTTGACGTAGACGTCGAACGCGCCGTCATAATAGGCACGCAGCGCGCCTTCAACGGTCGGACGATCTCCGACCTTGGCCTCGTAGGCATCCAGCCCGGCCGTGCGCACCGTGACCGCGTATTCCATGCGGCGTTCGAACACGGCATCGAACAACGCCCTCTTGCCCTCGAAGTAGTAATGGATCAGCGCAGGATGGATGCCCATCTTGTCCGCCACATCCTTGATCGTCACGCCGAAATAGCCGAGCTGCGCGAACAGCTCCTCGCTGGTGTCGAGGATCAGCTTCACCGTCGTCGCGCGCTGTTCCGCGCGCGTGCGGCGCCCTTCGGGTTTCGGCTCTGCTGGCATGCTCTCCGTGGTCCCTGATCGGCGCACACAGGAACGGCACCGTTGGTGTTTTGACGATGAGGGGGTGGGCGCGCCCGGTCAAGCAGGACTTCGGGCTTCCAACATTTTCATTTAGTGCTAAATGAATGAACTTGACCGGCGGCCGGCCGGACGGTAGGTCTCGGAGACCTGATGGAAGGCGGTCGACGATCGGGCGGCGGGCAGCGCGTCGCCAGTCTCGTCGTGCGCGGACATCATCAAAAACAATCGGCTGGCCATGGATCAGCCGCTCACGGGAGGACACAATGACACGGATCAAGTCGACGGCGGCTGCCCTGCTGATGCTCGGCGTGGGCCTTTCAGCCCCGGCATCCGCTGAAAAGAAATACGACGTCGGCGCGACCGACACCGAGATCAAGATCGGCCAGACCAACCCGCTCAGCGGGCCGGCTTCCGCTTTCGGTGCCATCGGCAAGGCGGAGGCGGCCTATATCCGCATGATCAACGAGCAGGGCGGCGTCAACGGTCGCAAGATCAACCTCATCCAGTATGACGACGCCTATAGCCCGCCGAAGACCGTCGAGCAGGTGCGCAAGCTGGTCGAAAGCGACGAGGTGCTGACCACGTTCCAGATCATCGGCACGCCGCCGAATGCCGCGGTCCAGAAATATCTGAACGGCAAGGGCGTTCCGCAGCTTCTGGCGGGAAGCGGAGCGTCCCGCTTCACCGATCCCAAGAACTTTCCGTGGACGATCTCCGCCAACCCGAACTACCAGTCGGAAGCGCACATCTACGCAAGATACATTCTGGAGACCTATCCGAACGCGAAGATCGGCATCCTCTATCAGAACGACGACCTCGGCAAAGACTACGTCAAGGGCCTGAAGGACGGGCTCGGCGCCAAGGCCGGCATGATCGTGAAGGAGCTGTCCTACGAGCTGTCCGACCCGACGGTCGATTCCCAGTTGGTGACGCTGAAGGCATCGGGCGCCGACCTCTTCTACAACATGTCGACGCCGAAATTCGCGGCGCAATCGATCAGGAAGGCCGCCGAGCTCGGCTGGAAGCCCGTCCACATCCTGGAGGTCAACGCGACGGCGGTCGGTCAGGTGCTCGTGCCTGCGGGGCTCGAGCATGCCAAGGACATCATCTCGGTCGCCTACGGCAAGGATCCGCTCGATCCGCAATGGGCCGACGACGAGGGCATGAAACGCTACAAGGCGTTCATGGCGAAATACGCGCCCGGCGAGGACGCCAACAGCGGCTTTGCGACCTATGGCTACTCGACGGCCGCTCTGCTCGTCCACATTCTCAAGCAATGCGGCGACGAGCTGACGCGCGCCAACATCATGAAGCAGGCGACCAACATCAAGGGCTTCGTTCCCGATCTCGGGCTGCCGGGAATGTCGGTGACGACGACCCCCGATGACTACCGCATCAGCAAGCAATTCCAGATGATGAAATTCGATGGTCAGCGCTGGATCATATCGGGGCCGATCCTGACCGACGACTTCAAGGCGGACTGAAGCTTCTCACCGGGCCACGGCCTGATCGGGCGCTGCTTGTGCGCCCGGTCATCCCGCGGCCTCTGCTTTGCCGTCACGGTGCCGCGGCGAAGGCCGGTGGCCGAAGCTGACCCCTGTCCATCGGAGCGCCGCTCATGACCAGTGAAGCCGTCTGCCGCCGTCGCGGCTTCGATCCTGCGGCGCTTGCGGCGATCGGCCCGGAACTCGCCGCATTCGTCGATCGCGGCGAGCTCGCCGGCATCGTGTCTCTCACCTCGCGCGGCGGCGAGATCGTTCATGCCGAGACGATCGGCTGGCGCGATGTCGAAGCCAAGAGCCCGATGCGCCCGGATACGTTGTTCCGGATCGCGTCGATGACCAAGCCGATCACCTCGGTGGCGGCGATGATGCTGGTCGAGGAAGGCAGGATCGCCTTGGCGGACCCGATCTCCCGGTGGATTCCAGAGCTGGCCGATCTGCGGGTCCTGCGTGACGCCGCCGGCCCGCTCGACGATACCGTGCCCGCCCGGCGCGCGATCACCGTCGAGGATCTGCTCACGCACCGTTCGGGCATCGCCTATGCGTTCTTCTCGGAAGGCCCGCTCAAGCTCGCCTATGAGCGCGCGCTCGGTGATCCCGCGATGAACCGGTCCACGCCCGACGAATGGCTCGCTGCGCTTGGCACGCTGCCGCTGGCGTATCAGCCCGGCAACCGCTTCCACTACGGTCATTCGACCGACGTGCTCGGCTTCCTGATCGGCCGGGTCGAAGGCAAGCCGTTCCGGCCGGTGCTGCAGGAGCGCATCTTCACGCCGCTCGGCATGGTCGATACTGATTTCTGGTTGCCGCACGCCAAGCGAGATCGTCTGGCGAGCCTGTACGGATATGACGAGACGGCGGGGCGGCTCGTGAAGGTCGAGCCGGTCATGTATGACGAGCCGCCGGCCTATACGCCGGGCGGCGGCGGGTTGATCTCGTCCGCGCCCGATTATCATCGGTTCTCGCGCATGCTGCTGAGAGGAGGCGAGCTGGACGGCGTCAGGCTGTTGCGACCCGAAACCGTCAACCTGATGCGCACCAACCGGCTGATTGACGCGCAGCGCCAGATTCCCTTCGCCGGCATGCCGCTGTGGCAGACCTCCGGATTTGGGCTCGGACTTGCGATCGCCGAGGATTCCACCGGCAATCCCTATGCCTGTGGCGCACCGGGCTCGATGACCTGGCCGGGCATCTTCGGCACCTGGTGGCAGGCCGATCCCGTCAATGACCTGATCATGATCTATCTGATCCAGCATCAAGTGCCGGTCTCGGCGGGGACAGGGGCCACGATTGCCACCGGGCGCGGCGCTGCCGGCCGCCGTGCTCTTCCCGTCTATCAGCGTGGAACCTACGCCGCGTTGTCCCACATTGTGGAACAAGCGACATGACCGGGGCAGCGCTTGTCACCCCCCGCGTGTCGGGCGGATTCGTCCAGGATGTGGACGCCAACATTCCGCCGAATGAAACGTCCGATCAGCGGCGAGCCGCCTGTCCTCACATTGCCGGAGCGGCAACATGCGTTCATGTCATGCCGAGCTTGTCATCCGGCCGTTATTCTGCTCAGTGCTTCTTCAAATTGCGCGATCATGCGCATCGATCGACTGAAGTCGACAGCCCGCGAGGAAACAAGACTATGCGCAAGCTAACTTTGGCCATTGCCCTGATCGTCCCGATGCTCGGTCACGCCGCGCAAGCCGAGGACACCGTCAAGATCGGCTATATCGATCCGCTGTCCGGCGGCGGCGCCAGTATCGGCGAGGGGGGCCTGAAGACGTTCCAGTATCTGGCCGACGAGCTCAACGCCAAGGGCGGCATTCTCGGCCATAAGGTCGAGATCGTGCCGTTCGACAATAAGACCAATCCGCAAGAGAGCCTGGTCCAGGCCCAGAAGGCGATCGACGCCGGCGTCCGCTACATCACGCAAGGCAACGGATCGTCCGTCGGGCTCGCGCTGGAGGATTTCGTCAACAAGCACAACACGCGCAACCCCGGCAAGGAAGTGCTGTACTTCAACTATGCCGCCGTCGACCCGAGCATGACCAACGAGAAATGCAGCTACTGGCATTTCCGCTGGGACGCCAGCTCGGACATCAAGATGGAGGCGCTCACCAACTACATGAAGGACATCCCTTCCATCAAGAAGGTGTATCTGATCAATCAGGACTATTCTTTCGGCCAGTCGGTCCGCAGCGACGCGCGCAAGATGCTCGCGGCGAAGCGGCCCGATGTCCAGATCGTCGGCGACGAGCTGCATCCGCTGCTGAAGATCACGGACTTCTCGCCCTACATTGCCAAGATCAAGGCGTCCGGCGCCGACAGCGTCATCACCGGCAATTGGGGCCAGGACATCGCGCTGCTGCTCAAGGCCGCCGCCGATGCCGGCCTGAAGGTCAACTGGTACACCTATTATGCGGGCGGCGCCGGCGGCCCGACCGCCATCAAGCAGACGGGTCTGGATCATCAGGTCTTCCAACTGACCGAAGGCTTCGCCAATTCGGGCCATCAGGCCGCGATGGACTACGAGAAGGCGTTCCGCGCCAAGGTCAACATGTCGCTGTGGTACCCGCGCGCGGTCAACGAGATGCGCATGTTCAAGGCGGCGGCCGAGAAGGCCAACTCCATCGACCCGGTGAAGGTCGCGGCCGCGCTCGAGGACCTCAAGCTCGAGGTGCTGGATGGCGGCACCGGCTTCATGCGCAAGGATGATCACCAGTTCTTGCAGCCGATCTACGTCTCGTCCTTCGGCAAGCTCGCGGCGAACGAGACGTTCGACGAGGAGAACACCGGCTGGGGATGGCACCTGGTCTCCAGGGTCGATACGCCCCAGGCCATGGTGTCGACGACGTGCAAGATGGCGCGTCCGTAACGATCCGCGCCGGCTTCCCGCACGAGGTCCGCGTGCGGGAAGTGGCGCCGGCCGTGCGTCGGTCCGTCAGAGAATGAGCGGCAGGGCATTGAAGCCCGGGACATTCGCGAGTGCGCCGTGCTTGAACTCATCGTCATTTCGACCCTCAACGGCGTGCTGTTCGGCATGCTGCTGTTCCTGCTGTCGAGCGGGCTGACCGTCATCTTCAGCATGATGGGGGTGCTCAATTTTGCTCACGCCAGCTTCTACATGCTCGGCGCCTTCTTCGGCTTCCAGCTCACGAAGTGGGTCGGCTTCTGGCCGGCCCTGCTGCTCGCGCCGCTGCTGGTCGGGGCCATCGGCATGGCGGTCGAGCGCTATGGTCTGCGCAACACGCACAAGCATGGCCACGTTGCCGAGCTGCTGCTGACCTTCGGCCTCGCGTTCGCCATCGAGGAGATCGTCTCGATGATCTGGGGCAGGACTCCGCTCGACTATCGCGTGCCGGCGCTGCTGGACTTTCCCGCGTTCACGATCTTCTCGACCAACTATCCGGCGTACAAGCTTTTCATGCTGGCGGTATCGGTGACGATCTTCGTGGTGCTCCTGATCGTGCTCAAGCGCACCCGCGTGGGCCTGATCGTGCAGGCCGCGTTGACCCATCCCCATATGGTGGGCCATCTCGGCCACAATGTCGGACGCGTATTCATGGTGGTGTTCGGGGTCGGCAGCGCGCTGGCCGGCCTCGCCGGCGTCATCGCCGGCCCCGCCTTGGTCACGCAATCCGACATGGCCGCCGCACTCGGGCCGATCCTGTTCGTGGTGATCGTGTTCGGCGGCCTCGGCTCGCTGCCGGGCGCCTTCATCGCCTCGCTCGTGATCGGCCTGGTGCAGACCTTCGCCGTCGCGTTGAACGGCTCGCTGGCGAGCGCCTTCGGACCGCTCGATCCCTCCGCAGGGCCATCGGTGCTCACCGACATCTGGAACGTGACGATCGCGCAGGTCGCGCCGATCGTTCCCTACCTGCTGCTGGTGCTCGTCCTGATCGTGCGCCCCGTGGGCCTGATGGGGACTCGCGAATCATGACCGCAGCAGTCACCTCCGCGTCTCATCTCGCGGCAAAGCCCGCCGGCTCCCGTCTCCGCTTCTACGCCGTCTGGCTGATCGGCGTGGCCGTGCTGATTGTGCTGCCGCTGCTGTTCAATTCGGGCGGATCGCTGACCTCGTTCAGCCTGATCGGGATCGCGATCGTGTTCGCGCTCTCCTACAACGTCCTTCTCGGTCAGACCGGATTGCTGTCGTTCGGCCACGCGGTTCACTACGGCCTCGGCGGCTTCGCGGCCTGTCACATGATGAACGCGGTGTTGGCGCATGGCTGGCCGATTCCGCTGCCCTTCATCCCCCTGTTCGGCGGGCTGGGCGGCCTCGCCTTCGCGATCATCCTCGGCTGGGTCATGACCAAGCGCGCTGGCACGGTGTTTGCGATGATCTCGCTCGGCATCGGCGAGCTCGTGGCGTCGTCGTCGCTGATCCTGCGCTCGGTGTTCGGCGGCGAAGCCGGCATCACCACGGACCGCACCGCTCTGCCGCGCATGTTCGGCTGGACCTTCGGCCCGCAGCTGCAGGTCTATTACCTGATCGCGTTCTGGCTGGTGCTGTCGGCAATCGCGATGTATGCGCTGACCCGGACGCCCCTGGGACGGATCAGCAATGCGGTGCGCGACAATCCCGAACGGGTCCAGTTCATCGGCTATGATCCGCACGTCGTCCGCTATCTCGCTTATTGTTTTGCCGGGTTCTTCGCTGGCATCGCGGGCGGACTCGCGGCGATCAGCTTCGAGATCGCGAATTCCGCCTATCTCGGTGCAATCCAGTCGGGCCTCGTGCTGTTCGCGACCTTCATCGGCGGGACGGCCTACTTCTTCGGTCCGATCCTCGGCGCGATCCTGGTGACCTATCTCCAGCTCGGGCTGACGAGCCTCACCAGCGTATGGCAGCTCTATTTCGGCATCATCTTCATCGGCATCGTCATGTTCTCGCCCGGGGGCATTGCCGGTCTGCTGATGATGCACCGGCCGCTGGTCCGTGCCGGAACGCTCGGAATGGTGATCCCGTCCTATCTCGTGGCCATCGTGCCGACCGCGGCGCTCGCCTACGGCGTCATCCTGACCATCGAGACGGTCGCGCGCTATTCGGCTGGTGACGCCATCAACCTGTTCGGCATGGCGTTGAATCCGCAATCGCCGGCGACATGGGGTGCCGCCGCGATTCTGGTGGTCGCCGGCTTAGTCGTCGCGCGGTGGACGTGGCAGCGGATCGCCGAAGCCTGGGACAGGGCCGCCACCGTGGCGCGTGACCGGGGGTATCTGGCATGACCGCAGCGATCGAAGTTCGTGCCGTCGAAAAGCGCTTCGGCAATGTCGGCGTGATCCGCGACCTCAATCTCAGCGTCACCAAGGGCGAGCGCCACGCCATCATCGGCCCGAACGGGGCCGGCAAGTCCACGACGTTCAACCTGATCAGCGGACACATCAAGCCGACCTCCGGCGAGGTGAGGCTGAACGGCGAGGTCATCTCGGGCCTGCGGCCGTTCGAGATCAATCGGCGCGGCCTGTCGCGCTCGTTCCAGGTCACCAACGTGTTCGCCCGCATGACCGTGTGGGAGAACGTCCGATGCGCCGTGCTGTGGGCGACCGGACATCGTTACGCGTTCTGGAAGAACGTCGACAGTCTCCCGGAGGTGCGGGAGCGGACCGCCCAGATTCTCGACGACATCCATCTCACGCATCGGCGTGACATTCCCGCGGGATTGTTGACCTATGCCGAGCAGCGCGAGCTGGAGATCGGGGTCACCATTGCGAGCGGTGCGACGGTCGTCATGCTCGACGAGCCGACGGCCGGAATGAGCCACGCGGAAACCGAGCGCGCCGTGTCGTTGATCCGGCGGCTCACCGAGGGGCGGACGCTGGTGATCGTCGAGCACGACATGAGCGTGGTATTCGGTCTCGCCGATCGCATCTCGGTGCTGGTCTACGGCCACATCATCGCGTCGGGCACGCCGGAGGAGATCCGTCGCGACCCGAAGGTGAAGGAAGCCTATCTCGGCGAGGAGGCCCACTGATGCTCGAAGTCAGGAACCTCCACGCCTACTACGGCAAGAGCCATATTCTGCAGGGCGTCGACCTCGACGTCGCCGCCGGCGAAGTCGTGAGCCTGCTCGGCCGCAACGGCGTCGGCCGCTCGACCACCGTGAAGGCGATCATGGGCGAGGTCAGCCCGCAGGGGACGATCCGCTTCAAGGACCGGGACATTGCAGGTCTGCCGAGCTACAAGATCGCGCGCCTTGGGCTCGGTTATGTGCCCGAACATCGCGATATCTTCCCGAGCCTCACCGTCCGGCAAAACCTCGTGCTCGGCATCAAGGACACGCGGCGGCCGGGGAAGTGGCGCCTTCAGGACATGCTCGACATGTTTCCCAATCTCGCGGCGCGCGCCGATACGCCGGCCGGCGTCTTGTCGGGCGGCGAGAAGCAGATGCTGACCACCTGCCGGACGCTGATGGGCGACCCCGACCTGATCATGATCGACGAGCCGACCGAAGGTCTGGCGCCGCTGATCGTGCAGCAGGTCGGCGATCTGATCGCCCGGATCGCAGCGGCGGGCGTCGCGATCCTGCTGGTCGAGCAGAAGCTCTCGATCGCCATGCGGATCTCGAAGCGCGTCTACGTCATGGGCCATGGCCGTGTCGTGTTCGAAGGAACGCCGGATCAGCTCAAGGCCAACACCGCGGTCCGGCAGGAGTGGCTCGAAGTGTGAGGTGCGCGGACTGCGGGCACGCGTTCGCCGATGCAGCTCGGGCAGATGTGCAACAGACATCCTGCCGTGCCCGAATCCATCAGTTCAGGTCTGAGGCGCTGGATGTCCCAACATGCCTCGCGGAAACGAGGCGTCGCGCTCGCGCAGCCTCAGGGCAACGAGACGCGCGATGCAGATCGACGCCGTCGCGATCGCGATGCCGGCGATCATGTCGACGAGGAAATGCCCGCCGCCGATTGGGGTCGAGAGCAACATCGCGCCGTGGATCAGGACATTGAATGGTCGCAACCAGCGCAACGACCACAGCGCCCAGCCGTCGAGAACCGCGGCCGCCGCGTGAAAGCTCGGAAAGGTCACGATCCCCGCGAGATGGCTGGTGTCCAACAGGCGCAGCGTCCCGTCGCGAACCAGGGGCACCTCGCGCGCCGTGTCGAAATAGGCCTGCGGGATGAGGTTTGCGTAGGCGGACGGCGGCAGCTCCAACGCGTGGTACACGCCGAGTGCAGGAACAAACAAGGTGACGATGCAGGTCAGCGCCAGCGTCAGGCTGATCGCGAGGTTGAACTCCGCGAACCGGCGGTAGTGGCCCAACAAGGGAAGGGCCACGACGATGATGCAGATCGTCCAGGAAATGGATCGATAGCCGAACGCGAGGGTCAAGACGGCCCACGGACGGTCATTGACGAACGACAAGTACTCGCGAAAGTCGAAGCCGAGGGCGCGATCGAGGGCGAGCAGGTTGGCGTCCTGAAGCGGCAGATTGGCGGCCGTCGCAATGTAGGACAGTGACGCCAGCACGGTGGATGCCAGGGTGGTCTGGGCCATCCCGGTCAGGAATGAGAACATCCAGGGTTTGGCACGCTGGGCCGACCGTGCATTGGCGTAGCCGATGAGGCCATAGACGGCCGATGTCGACAGCACGACGACGTAGCCGATTGGTTCGATGCGAAAGTCCGTAAAGATCAGGCACAGTCCGAACAGCGCCCAAAGTGCTGTCATGACAGCCCAGTTAAACCGGAACACGGCCCAGGCTGTCGCTGCATCCCCGCCTTCATGGCGCCGTCGCAGGACGCTCTTTGTCCAGGGGAGCCAGCGGCGGCTGAGATCAGGCAATAGACCACCGGCGGCGGTGTCCGACATTGTCGTCCGCTCTCACGTTTCAATGGATTTCGACTTGTTTCCCGTCGGTGTCTTGTTACGGCCAATCAGGCCAACAAATCAACCTTTGCGGGTAAAATACAGGGATACCGTGATGAGATGCTTAACTGAACGTAGCCTGGAATCCTGTATCGGTTGTGTCGAGACCGCATTCATGTCCGGAAAACGAAGCCGCTTTCGCGTCGACACAGCCCTCGTGTAAAGGGTCTTCACCATTCATCATGGGAAGCCACCCTTGGTAGTGCTGTCGCATGCGCCGCAGCTCGCAGGCCGGCTTGCGGGAGGGCCGGTCGCCGCGGTCGCTGTCCGTGCAGCCGTCTTCCGTCCGATCGCCCCGGCGCGATGTCGCGTGCGATCACAGTTTCTGGCGGCCGTAGATCAGAAGCATCAGGATGATCACGGCGCCGTAGATCAGCTGGCGGCCGGCCTCGCTGATCTGCATCACCGACAGGATCGATTGTAGCAGGGTGATCAGCACGACGCCGGCGACGGTGCCGAGATAGCTGCCGCGGCCGCCGAGAATGTGCGTGCCGCCGAGCACGACGGCGGCGATCGAGGGCAGCAAATAGGCGTCGCCCATCGACTGCGCTGCCTTCGAGGCATAGCCCGCGAGCAGCACGCCGCCGAAGGCGGAGAGGGCGCCCGACAGCGCGAACGCCAGCATGGTGATGCGGCGTGTATCGATCCCTGAGAGATAGGCGGCGCGCTCGCGGTTGCCGATGGCGTAGATGGCGCGGCCGAACGTGGTCCGCGACAGCAGCCAGATCGCTGCGCCGCCGATGATCGCCCAGACCAGCACCGCGTTCGGAACGCCGGGAACAATGGTGCCGGTGGCGAGATAGCGCATCGCCTTGGAGGCGGAATCCTGCGGCGCGAAGCCGCCGGTGTAGGCGACCATCAGCCCTTGCGCGACCGCGTTGGTCGCCAGCGTGATGATCATCGAGGGGATGCGCAGATAGGCGACGCCGATGCCGTTCAACAGACCGATGGCGGCACCGCAGAGAATGCCGCAGGGAATCGCGATGATGGCGCCGGTCGTGCCATGAGCGGCCGCCGCGCAGGCCATCATCGCACCGGTCGTGACGACCCACGGCACCGACAGATCGATCTGGCCGAGCAGGATCACCAGCATCATCCCGGTGGCGATCACGCCCAGGAAGCTCGCGACCTTCAACTGCTGCAGCAGATAGTCCGGCGACAGGAAGCTGCGCGAATAGAGACTGCCCACGAGCAGCAACAGCAGGATGCAGCCGAACGAGGCCGCCACCGCCGGATCGATCCGGCGCAGTATGGCGATCCCCCGACGGGCCGGTTGTGATGCCGTTGCGTCGCTCATCCGAACCACTCCAGGCGATTGCGCACCCGCACCAGGCCGAACGCTCCGATCGAGACCGCGAGCATCAGCACGAGGCCCTGGAATAGCGGCTGCCACAGCGGATCGAAATCGAACACGAACAGGAGATCGCCGATGGTGCGGAACGCGAGGGCGCCGAAGATCGCCCCGATCGCGCTGCCGCGCCCGCCCATCAGCGACACGCCGCCGAGCACCACGGCCGCGATCGAGAACAGCGTGTAGGCGTTGCCGCTCGCATAGGCGGCCTCGCCGGTATACGAGAAGAACGTCAGGAACAGGCCGCCGATCGCCGACAACAGGCCGGCCAAGGTGTAGGCGACAAACTTGGCCGCGCGGATCGGCGCGCCGGACATGTAGGCTGCGACCTCGGAGGAGCCGGTCGCGAACGCGGCGCGGCCGACGACCGAGCGGCTATAGGGCACCCAGATCAGCAGCGCCGTCACAGCCAGAACCACGAGACTCGTGGGCAGCACGCCGAACAGCCTGCCGGTCAGGGCATCGGCCAGCGTCTCGTTGACGGATCCGCCGGGATTGGGTCGCAGGAACAGCGCGAGCCCGTAATACATCGCGCCCGTGGCGATCGTGGTCACGATCGGCTGCAGACGCCCGAAGATCACGATCGCGCCGTTGATCATGCCGCAGACGATGCCGGTGCCGAGCACGCCGGCCACGCCGAGCGCCGTCTCGGTGGCGGTTCCGACCACGATCCAGGACGCGAGGCAGTTGGTCAGGGTCAGGATCATGCCGACGGACAGATCGATGCCGGCGGTGATGACCACGATCGCCTGCGCCATGGCGACGAAGGCCAGCAGCGTCGCCTTGTTGGCGGCGGTCTGCACCATGTTGGCGCTGAAGCCGGCCGGATGATTGGTCGCATAGAGCACGAACATCGCGACGAAGATCCCGATCGCGAGCAGGGTGCCGCGCTGTTCGGAGAGCCAGTACCGCCACTCGGTCATGCCAGACTCGCTTCCGCTCGCTCGCCCTCGTCGACGTTGAGCGCGCTGCTGACCAGCGCACGTTCGGTGATCTCGGCGCCCGCGAGCTCGCGCCTGATCGCGCCATCGTACATCACCAGCACGCGGTCGCAGCAGCCGATCAGCTCGTCATAGTCGGTCGAATAGAGCAGGATCGCGGCACCCTCGTCGGCAAGCCGGCGCAGCAGCCGGTAGATCTCCTGCTTGGTGCCGACATCGATGCCGCGCGTCGGATCATTGAGCAGGATGATGCGCGGCTTGTTCATCAGCCATTTCGCGATCACGACCTTCTGCTGGTTGCCGCCGGAGAGCGCGCTGACGGCGAGATCGGGGGAGGCGGTCTTGATCTCGATCAGGCGGATCATCTCGTCGATCAGCGTCGATTGCCGCTGCCGGTCGATGATGCCGAATGTCGCGAACCGGTCGAAGGCGGCAGCCGAGAGATTGTCGCGCACCGACATCGGCAGCATCAGTCCTTCGGTCTTGCGGTCCTCCGGAATGAGCGCGAGACCGATGCGCTCCGACTTGGCGGTGACGGGGCTGTCGATCGTCACCTTGTTGCCGTCGATCAGAATGTCGCCGCGACAGTCCCGCAGCACGCCGAACAGCGCCAGCAGCAGCTCGCGCTGGCCCTGGCCGTCGAGCCCGCCGAGACCGATGATCTCGCCGGCCTGCAGCGAGAACGAGATGTCCTTCAGCCGGTCGCCCCAACTGATGCTCCTGCATTGCAGCGCGGGCGGCCGGCCATCGATTTTCCGCGGCGGCTTTTCCGGGAAGGCATGCTTGTACTCACGGCCGATCATGAGCTCGATCACTTCGGCATCCGTCTTGGTGCCGGCCGGGAAGGTCGCAATGCGGCGGCCGTTGCGGAACACGCTGCATTCGTCGGCGAGCTCGGCGATCTCGTGCATGCGGTGGGAGATGTAGAGCAGCGCCAGCCCCTCGCTGCGCAGGCGCTTCAGCACCTTGAACACCTTGGTCACGTCGGAAGCGGTCAACGCCGAGGTTGCCTCGTCGAGGATCAGGATCTTGGGCTGCCGCGACAGCGCTTTCGCGATCTCGACCATCTGCCGGCGCGACAGCGGCAGGTCCTTCACCAGCGCACGCGGATGAATATCGCCGGCGCCAGCGCGGTGCAGCGCCTCCTCTGCAAGTCGACGCTGGGCTCGCCGATCGATCATGCCGAACCGCGTCGGCGGATGAGAGATCATGATGTTGTCCGCGACCGACAGGTCGGGAATCAGCGACAGCTCCTGGAAGATGCAGACGACGCCGGCATCGTTTGCCGCGGAAGGACCGGTGAAGGCGACCTCGCGTCCCGCAAGCGTCATGCGGCCTTCGTCCGGCGTGACCACGCCGACCATGAGCTTGATCAGCGTCGACTTGCCGGCGCCGTTCTCGCCGAGAATCGCGTGGATGCGGCCGGGATGGACCTCCAGGTCCGCACCGTCGAGAGCGATCACGCCGCCGTAGCGCTTGGACAGTCCTTCGGCGCGAAACAGCGGCTCGGCCGCGATCATGCTTGCTCCCTCAGTCGCTTGAGCAATAGGGACAGGCTGGCCGCGAGAGAACTCGCGGACCAGCGATCACACCGGCCTATTGATTTTCCTTCGACTGACCCATGATCTCCTGCGCCGTGAAGTTGATGCCGCAGGTCGGGAAGGAGTTGCCGACGAAGAAGTTGTCGGACTGGGCCGGGAAGTAGTCCTGATCCTTCTTGAAGTTCGGATCTTCCACGACCGCGAGCGGCAGCTTGACCGATTGCGGCACCACCTTGCCTTCGAGGGCGGCGAGCGCGACCTTGATCGCGACCGCGACCTGCGCAGGTCCGGTACCGGCGGAAGAGCATTTCAGGCCTTCGGACGCCTTGGCGGCGCAGAACTTGCGGAAGCCGTTTTCGGTCTCGCCACCGAACGGCACCATCTTGTGCTTGGCGTCGAGCATGGCCTGCACGATGCCGGTGTCGCCGCCTTGGCCGGAGATCGCATCGAACGGGCCATTGGTCGCGATCGCATCCGCCGTGGCCTTCTGGGCGACGCCGTCGTCCCATTTGCCGACGACCTCGGTGACCTGCCACTTCTTGCCGGAGCCGTCGAGAACGGAGTGGAAGCCGTTGTGACGATCGGTGTCGACCGAGGTGCCGGCGACGCCGCGCACCTCGAGCACCTTGCCGCCGCCCGGCACGTTCTTGACCAGCCACTTCGCCCAGAGTTCGCCGAGACCCTTCTGGTCGACATTGACGTTGATCGCATCTTCCGTCGCAAGGATGTTGTCGAAGGCAACGAGGATGACGCCGGCCTGCTTGGCGCGCTTGATCACCGGCCCGAATGCGGTCGGGTTCTGCGCGTTGACGACAATGGCGTCGTAGCCGGAGTCGATGAAGTTGTTGATCGCCGAGATCTGGGCCGGGACGTCCTCGCCGGTCGAGACGACCTTGAACTCCTTCAGCTTGGCCTTGACCTCCGGCTGCGCCGCATAGGCCTTCGCGGTCTGAATCATCTGGATGCGCCAGGTATTGGCGATGTAGCCGTTCGCCAGTGCGATGCGGTACGGGCCCTTCTTGGCCGGAAACTTGAAGAACTTGGTGTCCGCGGTCCACGGCACCATGCATTCAGGCTCGGTCGCCGGTCCCTTGACCATCTCCGGCTCCGCCAGCGCCTTGCCGGCAAACGCCGTGACCAACACCAGCGATGCACAAGTGGCAAGGCATCGCGCCCTCATCGACTTGGACGACATTCGTGACCTCCCCTGTTGTTGTGGCGCCAAATCAATGACGCATGTGCGAGACGCCTCTTTGTTTCCGGAGGTTTGTGCGAGCATTGCTCGTCGTCTCGACCCGCCAAGCGTTACTGATCAATGACAGCGCTGTCAATTACCGTCGCGCGGCTTTTGCCAAGCGGCCGGTCGCATGTCATGAATATGGTTCGGACAAATCCGCGTGAATCAATGTTGCAAGGATCATGTCTCAGAAGCGTCGCACCACGCTGGAGGACGTCGCCCGCATCGCTCATGTCAGCGCTGTCACCGTGTCGCGGGCGCTGCGGCGGCCCGATATGGTTTCGCCGGAGTTGCGCAAGCGGATCGATGCCGCGGTCGAGAGGCTGGCCTATGTGCCGAATTTCGCGGCGAGCCGGCTCGCCTCGACCCGCACGCATTCCATCGGCATCGTCGTATCGTCGCTCTCCAACGGCATCTTCGCGGACTACCTGCAGGCGATCTACGACACCCTGCTGCCGCTCGGCTTTCGTCCCGTCGTCGTCAGCAGCCGCTATTCGGCGGAGGAGGAAGAGGGCGCGATCAGGACGCTGCTGGGCCAGAACATCGAGGCGCTGATCCTGGTCGGGGTGAACCAGACTCGGGCCGCGCGGCGCGTTCTCGAACGTTCGCGGATTCCGGTGGTGCAGACGTTCGAGCTGACCGACGATCCGATCGATCTGAACGTCGGACTTTCGCAGCGCCAGGGCGGCTACGCCGCGACCCGCTTCCTGATCGAGCTGGGACATCGGCGGATCGCCTACCTCTCCGGACAGCGCGACGACCGGGCACGAGCCCGGCTGGAGGGTTATCGCGCGGCGCTGACGGAAGCTGGTTTGGACGGCGAGTCGCTGGTTGCCTGGCTCCCGGCACAGACGACGATCTCGCTGGGGCGGAAGCTGACCGAGGAGATGCTCGCGAGCGGAGCTCCCGATGCGATTTTCTGCTGCGATGACAACATCGCGCTGGGTGCGTTGTTCGCCTGCCAGCAGGCGGGGCTGGAGGTCCCGCGCCGGATCTCGCTGATCGGCTTCAACGACCTGGAATTCGCGGCGGCCTCCAATCCGCCGCTGTCGACCGTGCTGACGCCGCGAGCCGACATGGGGCGCGTGGCGTCCGAACTGGTGCTTCAGGTGATCGCCACCGGCAAGCGGCCGAGAACGCGGCGGATCGACCTCGGTTTCGAGATCGTCGCACGCGGCAGCACCGGACCGCACCTCGTGGCTTCGTGATGATGGTCGCGCCCTTTCGGGCGCAGTGCTGCACGTGGTGCGGCCGAGCACCCATTGCATCACCCACGAGCAGGCCAATCTCTCGCAAGGAGGCAGCGGCCGCGCTGGGCGAGATCGCCGCGCCGGCCACCAGCGTTCCCGACCGCCTGGCGGACCAGGCGGTAAGCCAGATGACGAGCCTTGCGACGATCACGTCGCGGCCGATCGCGCGCGAGCCCCGAAGCGCCGCGCGCCGCACGTTCTCGTGCACCCCACGCCCCGTTCTGGACGGCTCCGATATTGTCTGACAGAAACGTCGGACGCATCCATCGGGCATCATGACCGCTGCAGCGCAAACGGGGAGAGCGGCCGGCCAATCCGGCCATGGTGACACGCCTCCGTTGCCTCGGCCGTCGCGCGGCCGCGTGGTGATGCACCGTGCCGAGGTCTGACATGACCGAGGACGAGCTGCAAGAGAAGCCGGAGAGCTGCCATGAACGCCAATGTCAAACTGCCTGCCGCAAAGGGCGTCTTCATCGACAACACGTGGCAGCCCGCGCGGTCGGGCCGCACCATTGCGATGCTTGCTCCGGCGACCGGCCAGGTGATCGCTTCGATCGCGGCAGGGGATGCGGCCGACATCGATCTTGCCGTGGCGGCGGCGCGCCGCGCGCTCGAAGGCCCGTGGGGCCGGCTCGCCGCGGTGGACCGCGGGCGCCTGCTGTCGAAGCTCGGCCGCCTCGTCGAGGACAACGCCGAGGAACTCGCGAAGCTCGAAGCGGCGGATACCGGCAAGCCGATGAAGCAGGCCAAGGCGGACGTGGTCGCGGTCGCGCGCTATTTCGAATATTACGGCGGCGCCGCCGACAAGGTGCATGGCGACACCATCCCGTTTCTCGACGGCTTCTTCGTCACCACGGTCTATGAGCCGCTCGGCGTCACCGGCCATATCATTCCGTGGAATTATCCGGGGCAGATGTTCGGCCGCACCGTCGCGCCGGCGCTGGCGATGGGCAACGCGACCGTAATCAAGCCGGCCGAGGAGGCCTGCCTTGTGCCGCTGCGTCTTGCCGAGCTCGCGGCGGAAGCCGGCTTCCCGGCCGGTGCGATCAATGTCGTGCCGGGCCTTGGCGAGGAGGCGGGTGCGGCGCTGTCGGCGCATGACGGTATCGATTTCATCTCCTTCACCGGCAGCCCGGAGGTCGGCACGCTCGTGCAGACGGCGGCCGCGAGGAACCACATCGGCTGCACGCTCGAACTCGGCGGCAAGTCGCCGCAGATCGTGTTCGCCGACGCCGATCTCGATGCGGCGCTGACCTCGGTGGCCGCGGCGATCGTGCAGAACGCCGGCCAGACCTGCTCGGCCGGCTCGCGCGTGCTGGTGGAGCGTTCGATCTGGGACCGTTTCCTGGCTGACCTCAAGCTCCGCTTCGAGAAGATCACCGCCGGCACCCCGGAGATGGATCTCGATCTCGGCCCCGTCATCAGCGCGGTGCAGAAGAAGCGCATCGAGAGCATGCTGGCGCGTGCCGAGTCCGGCGGCGCCAAGCGCGTGGCCCAGGGCAAGATCGCCGACGGCGTGCCGAGCGAAGGCTTCTACGTCGCGCCTGCGCTCTATCAGCAGGTCGCCCGCGACTCCGAGCTGGCGCGCGACGAGGTGTTCGGCCCGGTGCTGGCGGCGATGCCGTTCGACGACGAGGCCGATGCGATCAAGCTTGCCAATGGCACCGATTTCGGCCTGGTCGCGGGCGTATGGTCGGGCGACGGCTCGCGGGCGATGCGCGTCGCGCGCAAGGTCAAGGTCGGCCAGATGTTCGTCAACGGCTACGGCGCTGGCGGCGGCATCGAGCTGCCGTTCGGCGGCATGAAGAAATCGGGACACGGCCGCGAGAAGGGTTTCGAGGCGCTGTACGAGCTTGCGGCGATGAAGACCCTGATCGTCAAGCACGGCTAGCGGATTCGCATCTCCGATCAATTCCGCCGTGCGGACGTCACTGACAACGCCGCCCGGCGTTGTTGTTGTCAGTCCGCGCGGCGAGGCGCTAGAGCATGATCCGGAAAAGTGGAAGCCGGTTTTCCGAAAAGATCATGCTCAGACAAAGAGCTGACATCTGGGTTTGCAGAAGGAGACGAGCGGATGAGCGACGAAAAAGAATTGTTCGAGAAGGGCCTGAAGGTGCGCCGCGAGGTGCTCGGCGCGGCCTACGTCGATGGCAGCCTCGCCAAGGCCGACGACTTCATGATGGCCTTCCAGCACATCACCACCGAAATGTGCTGGGGCTATGCCTGGACCCGGCCAGGACTGGATCGCCGCACCCGCAGCATCATCAATCTCGCGATGCTGACCGCGCTGAGCAAGCCGAGCGAGCTGAAGCTGCATGTCAAGGGCGCGCTCACCAACGGCGTCACGGTCGACGAGATCAAGGAGATCCTGCTGCACGCCACTGTCTATTGCGGCATTCCCGCAGGGCTCGAAGCCTTCAAGGCGGCGCATGAGGTGCTGGTCGCGGAGGGCGCGATCGCCAAGAAGGACGGCGCAAAGGACGGCACATGAGCGCGCCGGGGAAGATCCTGTTCGTCGGCATCGGCAACATGGGCTGGCCGATGGCCGCGCGCCTGCTCGGCGCCGGCTTTGCGGTGGCGGTCAATGATGCCGTTCCAGAACGGGCTGCGGATTTCGTGCACCAGGTCGGCGGCATCGAGGCGGGGGATCTCGCGGCGGCAGCGGCAGATGCCGACGTCATCATCACGATGCTGCCGACCAGCAAGCATGTCGCGGACGCGGTCGGGACCCTGCGCGCCGGTCTGAGGCAGGGTCACATCGTGATCGACATGAGCTCCGGCGCGCCGGCCGCGACGCAGGCGATCGCGGCCGATCTCGCCCCGCTCGGCGTGATCATGCTCGATGCGCCGGTCAGCGGCGGCGTGCCGCGCGCGGTGACCGGCGAGCTCGCGATCATGGCCGGCGGCGAGCCGGCTGCGCTCGATCGCGTCGAGCCGCTGTTGCGCGCGATGGGCACGACGATCCACCGCATCGGCGGCCTCGGCTCGGGCCAGGCGATGAAGGCGCTCAACAACCTCGTCTCGGCCGGCGGCTTCCTGATCGGCATCGAGGCGCTGCTGATCGGCCAGCAGTTCGGCATCGATCCCGGCCTGATGACCGACGTGCTCAACGCCTCGACCGGCATGAACAACTCGACGCAGAAGAAGTTCAAGCAGTTCGTGCTGTCGCGCCAGTTCAACAGCGGCTTCGGCCTCGACCTGATGGTCAAGGACCTCTCGATCGCGCTCGAGGTTGCGCGTGCCAGCGGGGTCGCGGCCCCATTCTCCAATCTCTGCCGCGAGCTGAGCGCGAGCGCGCAAGGGATGCTCGGACCCGGGCAGGATCACACCGCGCTGGCGAAGCTGAGCGAGGCGCTGGCCGGCATCGAGCTGAAGGGCTGACTACCCCTGGCGCCGCAGGAAGCCGGTGATCGTCACCTTGTCCCAGATGCCGACCGCGGCAAACGGGTCGGCGCGGTTGAAGGCTTCGACCTCGGCGCGGCCGGCAGCCTCGACCAGGAACAGGCTTCCGATCATCGTCGACCCATCGTCGGAGACGAGCGGGCCGGACATCACGATGGTGACGGGCAGGCGGGCGGTGTCACCGAGATAGGCCTTGTGCGCGTCGTAATTGGCAAGCCGGACCGGCAGCGCGTCCGGCTTGTCGATCGCGTGAATCGCAAACAGCATGAATTCTCTCCGCAAGTTGAAGCCGGACGGCTCCATGCCGTCCTGCTTCCGGACTGATGGCTGATCCTATTTCGCGCTGAGCTTGCTCGCCTCTTCGAAGGTCGGGCAGGTCCGCTGCTCGAGCGGAACGTCGAACGGCTGGTAGTTGTCCTTGGTGATGACGGTCGGCTTCAGCACGATCTCGCCGACGACCGGCTGGCCGCGCAGCGAGCGGACGACCATCATGGTGCCGAGGCAGCCCTGGGCGAAGCCGTTATAGTCGCCGCTGGCGAGCAGCTTGCCGGACTTGATCGCGTCGATCGCCTCCTTGGTGCCGTTGATGCCGATCACCTGGGCCTTGCGGTTGGCGCCGTCCAGCGCCTCGATGGCGCCGACGGCCATGGCATCGTTGGCGGCGAGCACGCCGTCGATCTGCGCATTGGACTGCATCAGGTTTTCCATCACCTGGAGGGCCTGCAGGCGCTGATAGTTGCCGGGCTGCGACGCCAGCAGCTTGGCGCCGGGGTTCTCCTTGAGCGCGTCGTTGAACCCGCGCACGCGGTCGACATTGGTCAGCGAGCCCTTGACCCCTTCGATGATGACGATGTTGCCCTTGCCGCCGAGCGTCTTGAGCAGGAACCGGCCCGTCTCCAGG
The DNA here is from genome assembly GCF_032485055.1 of Bradyrhizobium sp. SZCCHNRI20481. Taxonomy (NCBI): domain Bacteria; kingdom Pseudomonadati; phylum Pseudomonadota; class Alphaproteobacteria; order Hyphomicrobiales; family Nitrobacteraceae; genus Bradyrhizobium; species Bradyrhizobium sp. SZCCHNRI20481. The sequence continues at coordinate 292,106 of NZ_JAUEUE010000007.1, read as the reverse complement.
CCGAGGCTGTAGTCGTCGGCGCCGACGAAGGAGACGAACTTGCCGCCCGCCGAGCGGTCGGTGATGTTGACGACGGGAATCTTGGCGTCGTTGATCTTCTCGACGCCGGGCACCATCGCCTTGTAGTCGACCGGCGTGAAGACGATGGCGCTCGGCTTCTTCACCACCACGTCTTCGATCTGGCTGAGCTGCTCGGGGATCGAGTCCGGCTTGGTCGGGATGTAGTGCAGGATCTTGGCGTTCAGCACCTTCGCCATGTTGTCGGCGCCGACCCGCACCGTCTGGAAGAACGGGTTGGTCTGGTTCTTGGTGAAGACGGCGATGGTCTCGCCGTCGGCCCGGGCCTGCGTCGTGACGGCCGTGATCAGGAGTGCGAGCGCGAGGCTGTGCGGTATCCGGTGTTGCATGGTGTTTCCATCCCTCGTTTTCTGAGTTTGCTTATGAGCTCATTGCGTCGGGCGCCGCGTCTTCATGTCGAGCCAGACGGCGATGATGACGATGATTCCGGTGACGAGCGGCTGCCAGTTGGCGCTGATCGCGAGCAGGTTCATGCCGTTCAGCACCAGCGTCAGGATCAGGGCGCCGATGAAGGTGCCGAACACGGTGCCGACGCCGCCGAACAGCGAAGTGCCGCCGATCAGCACCGCGGCGATGGCCGGCAGCGTCAGGCTTTCGCCGATGTCGGCTTCGGCGGAGTTGAGCCGCGACAGAAAGATGATCGAGGCGAGGCCGGCCATGGTGCCTGAGACGGTGTAGACCAGCAGCAGCCGGCGCGCGACCGGAATGCCGGAGAGTCGCGCCGCGACCGGATTGGCGCCGATGGCGTAGATCTCCTGGCCCCATGTGGTGCGTTGCGCGAACAGCGTTCCGATCGCGAGGAACACCAGCAGCAGATAGACCGGGATCGGCAGCCCGAGCAGATAGCCGCTGCCGATCTGGCGGAAGCCGGCCGGAAAGCCGTGGATCGTCTCGCCCGCCATGTACCAGTAGGTGACGCCGTTCAGCACCCAGAGCATGCCGTAGGTCGCGATGAAGGAGGGGATGCGGAGCGCCGTGACCATGAAGCCGTTGAGGAAGCCGACGCTGCCGCCCGCAAGCAGCCCCGTGGCGATCCCGAGCACCGGCGAGCCGGTCTGATGGATCACGGTGCCGGCGAGACACGCCGATAAGGCAACGTTGGCGCCGACCGACAGATCGAGGCCGGCGGTCAGCACCACGAGTGTCAGGCCGGAGGCGATGAAGAAGGTCAGGCTCGCCTGCCTGAGCACGTTGAGGATGTTGCCGAGGCTGAGGAAGGAGTCGCTCAGCACGGTCAGCGCGGCGCAGATCAGCAGCGCGGCGAGCAGCCGGTAGAACACCTGTGCCGCGTTCTGCGACAGGAACGACCGCTGCGGCAAGACGCTCTCTTTGGCGATGTCGGTCATGACCGGCTCCGCAGGCCGTCGAGGAACATCGCGACGATGACGAGCGCGCCGACGCTCGCGACCTGCACGGAGGATGGCAGCGACACCAGATTGAGGCCGTTGCGCAGCACGCCGACCGCGATGACGCCGAGCACGGTGCCGAGCAGCCAGCCATTGCCACGCTCGAACGAGGTGCCGCCGACCGCGACCGCCGCGATGGCGTCGAACTCCAGCCCGAGCCCTGCGGTCGGATGTCCCGAATTCATCCGCGCGGTCATCAGCAGACCGGCGATGCCCGCCATCGTGCCGCCGATCGCATAGACCGCGATCAGCAGCCGGGTCGGCGACAGGCCGGCATAGCGGAGCGCCTCGCGGTTGCCGCCGAGCGCGAAGATGTAGGTGCCGAACCTGGTGTGATAAAGCAGGCCGTGAAACACCGCGTAGGTTGCGAGCCCCATCACGATCGGCACGGGGATGCCGAGCAGCGTCGCCGAATAGATGTCGCGCACCCCGTGGGGAATGCCGACCACGCTCTGGCCGTCGCTCACGACCAGCGACAGGCCCTGCGCCATGCCGAGCGTGGCGAGGGTGGCCACGAACGGCGGAATCCCGACGATCGCGACCAGCCAGCCATTGACGGAGCCGAACGCCGCGCCGACCAGCACCGCGGCGCCGAGGCCCAGCAGCACGGACTTGGTCGCGAGCGAGACGATGGCGACGCAGAGCGACGTCAGCGTCAGCACCGCGCCCATCGAGAGGTCGAGCCCTTCAGTCATGATGATCAGGGTCATCGGCAGCGCGAGCATGGTCAGGATCGTCGACTGCACCAGCACATTGGAGAGGTTCGCGGCCGACAGGAAGCCCGGCGCGATCGCGCCGAACAGCGCGATCAGCAGCACCAGCACGATCGCCACGCCGGGGATGCGCTGCAGCGACCGGATCGGCGAAACGACGGCGGCGTCACTCATCATGCATCCCCAGTCGCACGATATTCTCCTCGGTCAGCTCGCTGCGCGCCAGGTGTCCGGCGATGCGGCCCTCGCGCATGACATAGGCGCGGTCGCAGACGTGGCAGATCTCGATCTGCTCGGACGAGATCATCAGCGCGGCCGCGCCCTCGGCGACCAGCCGGTCGATCAGCGCGAAGATCTCGGACTTGGCGCCGACGTCGATGCCGCGCGTCGGCTCGTCGAAGATGAACAGCCTGGCGCCGGCCGCGAGCCACTTGCCGATCACGACCTTCTGCTGGTTGCCGCCCGAGAGCAGGCCGACCGTCTGGCGCGCATTCGGTGTTGCGATCCGCAATTGCCGGATCAGCCCGTCCGCGGTGCGCTGTGCGCCGCGGGGATCGTAGAGCCCGCTGGGAAACAGCTTCTTCAGCGCCGAGACCACGAGGTTGTCCCCGACCGAGCGCAGCAGCGCCAGGCCCTCGCTCTTGCGGCTCTCGGGGATCAGCGCGATGCCGCGGCGGGCCGCGATGTCGGGCTCGCCCGCGATCGGTTTGCCGTCGAAGATGATCTCGCCCTCGCTGACCGGATCGGCGCCGAAGATCGCGCGCGCCACCTCGGTGCGGCCGGAGCCGACGAGGCCGCACAGGCCGACGATCTCACCCCGCCGCACCTCGATGTTGATGTCGGCGATCCCGGTCGTGGCGCTCAGTCCCTTGACCTCGAGCAGCAGCTCGCCGGGTGCTTCCGCGAACTGGCGCGGATAGGTCATGTCGACATTGCGACCGACCATCATGCGCACGAGTTGGTCGGGCGTGACGTCGGCGGGGCTGACATCGCCGATGCGGCGGCCGTCGCGCAGCACGGTGATGCGGTCGCCGAGCGCGAACACCTCGGCCATGCGGTGCGAGATGTAGACGATCGCGACGCCGTCCGCCTTCAGCCGTCGGATCAGCGCGAACAGCAGCTCCGCCTCGCGGTCGGACAGCGCCGCCGTCGGCTCGTCCATCACCAGGATCCGCGCATTCTGGCTGATCGCCTTGGCGATCTCGACCATCTGCTGCTGCGCGACGCCGAGCGTGTCGACGATGACAGAAGGATCGATGTCGAAGCCGATGCTGTCGAGCACGCGCTTCGCATCGGCCAGGATCCTGCGGCGGTCGATGGTGCCGGGCAGGCGGCCTTTCGGCTCGCGGCCGAGATAGATGTTCTGCGCGATGTCGAGGAACGGCACCAGCGAGAATTCCTGGAAGATCACGGCGATGCCGAGGTCTTGCGCATCGGCCGTCGAGGCGATCGCAACCTTCTTACCCTTGTAATAGACCTCACCCGCATCGGCGCTATAGGCGCCGCACAGGATCTTCATCAGGCTGGATTTGCCGGCGCCGTTCTCGCCGAGCAGCATATGGACTTCGCCCGGGTGGATCGTGAACGACACATCATCCAGCGCCTTGACGCCCGGAAACTCCTTGCTGATGCCGCGCAGCTCCAGCAGCGGCGATGGAGATGCGATGGCGGCTGCGGCGCTCATGCCTGCGCTCCGGCGGCGAAGATCTTGCCCGGATTCATCAGGCCATCCGGATCGAGCGCGGCCTTGATGGCGCGCATCACCGCGACGGCTTCGCCGAGCTCGTCCCGGAGATAGTCGACCTTGCCGAGGCCGATGCCGTGCTCGCCGGTGCAGGTGCCGTCCATCGCGATCGCGCGCGCCACCATGCGCGACTGCAGCGCCTTGGCGCCGGCCAGCTCGTGCTCATCAGTTGGATCGATCAGGATCAGCATGTGGAAATTGCCGTCGCCGACATGGCCGACGATCGGTGCGAGGAAGCCGTTGGCGTCGGCGTCCCGGCGCGTTTCGGTCAGGCATTCGGCCAGCCGGGAGATCGGCACGCAGACATCGGTGATGACGGCGCGGGCGCCGGGGCGCAGGCCGAGGCCGGCGTAGAGCGTATTGTCGCGGGCGTGCCAGAGCCGGCTGCGATCCTCGGCGGCCTTGGCCGAGGCGAAGCCTCGGCCGCCATGCTCGATCGCGATCGCCTCCGCCGTCTGCGCCTGCTCGGCGACGGCGGCATCAGAGCCGTGGAATTCCAGGAACAGCGTCGGGGCTTCCCGATAGCCGAGCTTCGCATAGGCATTGATGCCGCGCATCATAACGTCATCGACGAGCTCGATGCGGGCGGCGGGGACGGCCGACTGGATCAGCGCGATCGCTGTGTCGACCGCGTCGTGCAAAGTCGGGAAGCTGCAGGTTGCGGCCGAGATCGCCTGGGGCAGGGGATGCAGCTTCAGCGTGATCTCGGTGATCACGCCGAGTGTCCCCTCCGATCCGACGAACAGCCGTGTCAGGTCGTAGCCGGCGGCGGATTTGCGCGCACGCTTCGCGGTACGGATCACCCGGCCGTCGGCCAGAACCACCTCCAATGCGAGGACGTTGTCCTTCATGGTGCCGTAGCGCACCGCCATGGTGCCGGAGGCACGGGTCGAACTCATGCCGCCGATCGAGGCATCGGCCCCGGGATCGATCGGAAAGAACAGGCCTGTCCCGCGCAGCTCGGCATTGAGCTGCTTGCGGGTGATGCCGGGCTGCACCACGACGTCCATGTCGGCGTCATGCACGGCCAGCACCTTGTTCATGCGGGCGAAGTCGAAACAGACCCCACCCGCGACAGCCGCAGCGTTGCCTTCGAGCGACGTGCCGGCGCCGAACGGCACGATCGGCGTGGCAGCCTCGGCGCACAGCCTGACGATGTCGGCGACCTCCTGCGTCGTCTCGGGAAACACGACGATGTCGGGCGGCATCGCCGGATAGTACGACTCGCTCCGGCCGTGCTGATCCAGCACGCCGCGCGCGAGACTCGCACGCGGCCCGATCAGGTTCGAAAGCCGCTCGGCCAATGCGCCGGTGCCGACCCGCAACTCCATCATTCCTCCCGTCCGCTTCCTCGACGATGACAGGACTCTTGACGGTCCTTGTCGTCCGCTCAGCTCAAACCTGATTGGCGCGCTCCGCAAGCCGTTTCAGGCCGAAATCATAATTGAGATGAAAATATCCGTCCGTCACCATGCGGCCATCTGGCGCACGGCCCGGCGGGCAGCGCGTGAAGTCGCGGATCAGGCTGTCCTTGACGCCGAACACGACGTCGGAATCGAGATACTGGTCACCGGCCACGAACACATGCGTCACCAGCCGCTCGAAGCCCGGCGCCGAGATCATGAAATGCACATGCGCCGGCCGCCACGGATGCCGCCCCTGCGCCGTGAGCATGTCGCCGACCGGCCCGTCGTTGGGGATCGGATAGGCGGCGGGCTTGATCGACCAGAAATGGAAGCGGCCGTCGGCGTCGGTATGGAAGCGCGCGCGCATGGCGAGATCGCCGATCTGCTCGAGCCGCTGCACGTCGTAATAGCCGTCGTCGTCGGAGTGCCAGACGTCGACCACGGCGCCTGCCAGCGGCGCGCCGTCCGCGCTCGACACCGAGCCGGTCACCAGCAGCGGATCGCCTTTCATCGGGCCCGCGATATCGTCGCCGTTGGCGCGTTCCGGCGCCGCCTGGACGAAGAAGGGGCCGAGCACCGTGGTCTCGGTGGCGCCTTCCGGCACCGGATGATTGATGGCGTCGACCAGCATCGAAACGCCGAGCGTATCCGACAGCAGGATGAACTCCTGGCGCTTGTCGTCGCACATCTGGCCGGTGCGGGTCAGGAAGTCGATGCCGTATTCCCATTCCTGCTGAGTCGGACGGACCTCGCGCACGAAGGCATGGAGATGCCGCACCAGCGCCTCGCTGACCTGTTTGATCCGCGCATCACGCGCGCCCGCCAAGCGTTCGAGCACGGCATCTGTGATCGTGGTTTCGTTGAAGTTGCGCAAGACGCGGCTCCTTTCAGAGAGGCTCGCCGAGCCCGGACAGCCGCTCGACATGCCGGACGGTGGCGAGGAAGTCGGTGTCGGCATCGCCTGACGCGATCAGCGCGCCATAGGTCTCACGGACCTGCGCCGCGAGCTGCAGCGGCACGCCGACGGCATGGCCGGCGCCGAGAATCAGATCGAGATCCTTGGCCATCTGCGCGCAGGAGAACGTCGCGGCAAAGTCGCGCGCCAGCAGCGGCGCGGTCTTGTACTTCACCATCGGCGAGGCGACTGCGCTGTCATGCAGCACCTGCAGAATGTCGGGCCAGGCGATGCCGCCCTTGCGTGCGAGGGCGAGGCTTTCGGCCATCATCGCCGCCGTCGTCGCGATCATCAGGTTGACGGCGAGCTTGGCGTAGCGCGCCTCTTCCGCCGCGCCCAGATAGGTCTGCGCGCGCGTGAAGCCGGCCAGCACCGGCGTAATCAGGGTGAACGCCTCTCTTGGACCGGACACGAAGCACGTCAGCTCGCCGGTGTGGGCGATGCTGGCATTGCCGGAGATCGGCGTGCGCAGATAGGCGACGTCGCGAGCGCTCGCGGCGGCCGCGACCGCGCTCGACGCGTCGACACCCACGGTGCTGGTCTCGATCAGGATCGCGCCCGGCGCCATGGCCGCGATCAGTCCGCCGCTGTCCAGCATCGCCGCGCGCAGTGCGGTATCGTCGGGCAGTGACGAGATGACGACGGCATGGTCGCGCACCGCCTCGGCAGCGGACGACGCGGCGGCCATGCCGAGCGCACGTGCCTCGTCGAGCCGGGCGGCGTTGGGATCGAACGCCGTGACGTCATGGCCGGCCTTGGCGAGCCGCGCCGCGATCGGCAGGCCGATCTTGCCGATGCCGATGAAGGCGAGGCGCTTGTCAGGAAGTGACATGGGTGAGGTCCGCCGATTGCTTCATTTGCTGCGCCTGTGGCGACGCGATGCTGCCTCGCAGGTTCGTCGACGTGAGGGGGCCGGTCACGTGCCGGTCGCCACGGGATAGTCGACCTGGAAGCGGCCGATCCTGAGGTCGCCGAGCTCCTCGCGGACGCGCAGGTGCTCCGGATGCGACGCATAGGCCTTCAATGCGGCGCTGCTGGCGAATTCGGAGAACAGGACGACGTCGCAGGCATAGTCGACGTCGCTGACATCGAGACCGACCTCGATGTGGGTCAGGCCGTCGATCCGGCCTTTCAAACTCTCGAACAGGGTCTTGACCTTGAGCCGGGCCGCGGCGCGCTCGGCAGCCGTTTCGGCGCGCAGCCGCCACATCACGATGTGCCTGATCGGCCCCGTCATTCGTGCGTTCCTCACCTGTGCTTGGTCTTGTCGGACGATTTTGCCTTGCAGGAAATGGAAATAAAGGACAAAAATTGTAACTCTGTTTTCCGCTCAGCGTAACAATGGACCGTCTGCTCCAACTCGAGGTGTTTTCCAAGACGGCCGAGCTGGGCAGCCTGTCCAAGGCCGCCGAGTCCCTGCGGATGTCCAACGCCGCGGCGAGCCGGCATCTCAGCGCGCTGGAGGAACGGCTCGCGGTGCGCCTGATCGAGCGCAACACGCGCCGGCTCTGGCTGACCGAAGCCGGGCAGGAGCTGCTGCAGCGCTGCGGCCCGCTGCTCAACGAGCTGGCCGAGGCCGAGGACGCCGTCAGCGACCGCGCGCTGTCGCCGCAGGGCATGCTGCGCGTCACCAGCTCGCTGTCGTTCGCGACGATCTATCTCGCGCCGATGCTGCCGGCGTTTCGCGCGATGTATCCAAAGCTGAGCCTGCAGATCATCGCCGCCAACCGCTACCCGGATTTCATCGAGGCGGGCATCGACGTGGCGATCCGCACCCGCGAGCATGAGCCGGACTCGGGCATCGTCGTCCGCCGCATCGGGCAGATGCGGCGCGTGCTGGCGGCCGCGCCGTCCTATCTCGCGAGCCGTGGCTGTCCCGTCGTTCCCGGCGATCTGGTGCGCCACGACATGCTGATCTACAATCTTGCCAATGATCCGTATTCCCTGTCCCTGCGCAACGGCACGACAGCCCAGAGCATTCGGATCGCGCCGACGCTCGACAGTAATGACGGCCAGGTGATCAAGGGCGCCGCGCTTGCCGGGCTCGGCATCCTGATCCAGCCGCTCTACATCGTGCAGAGCGACATTCTGGCCGGCCGGCTGGTGCCGGTCCTGCTCGACTGGGAGTTGCCGCTCTTGACGATGAACATCGCCTACCAGAACCGCGTCAGGCTGCCGGCCAAGATCAGGGTGTTCGCCGATTTCCTCGTCGATCACATCCGGACCCATTCCGACCCGGGAATCTGGATCGAGCCGCCCAAGCCGGATTGAGCCGATGCCCGCGTGCGGGGGAGGGCGGATCATGTTCTGAGAAAAATAATTACCTTGCTATTTTTCGGAAATCATGGTCTCCTGCGTGCATCCCGCCTCGAGCAGAGGGACGTACGCGTCGTCACGAACGTGGAGGTGGGCTGCGATGGACGTGACGGCTGTGCCAGACGAGCGCAGGCGGCGCGGACGGCGAAGTCGTGTGGTCCTGGCCTCTCGACGCTGAGGTCAAGTCCGTGGTCGTTGCTTGACGGCACGCGCGGGCGATGGGGGCAAGAACGCCGATCCCCAGGGAGAGCACGAAGGACACCGTTAACACCGTCGCGCGGGGAAGGCCGGGTCTGTCCGGCTGTACCTGTGGTACCTGCCGCCTGCATTCTTTTGAGCAGGCGGGCCACGGGCCTCAGCCGAGGTCCGGCCTTCCTCGCGCCCTCTCATGATCAGGAGGGACACGACGAACCCACACCTCGGGCCTCGTAGGCCGCGGGAACGCACGCGCTCATCTCCATGGCTGCTCATGTCGCCAACCCAATCCCCGGTGTCGTCCCGGACAAGCGCGCACAGCGCGCCGATCCGGGACCCATAACCCCAGGGCGCAGACGGGCATCCAGTACGCCGCGGCGTCTCGGCGGATCATGGCCGCCGGTGGTATGCTGGTTCGCCCGCCCGCGCGGGCGATGACGGCGGTGATGGTCTGTCCTCGGGGGGGAGCGACGCTCGCACGGACGCGAGGTGCCGCAGCCCGCCGCAATATGTCGGTTGGCCCGTAGAAATTCGGATTTGGATCGAAAGATCAATACTTATCAACGGCTTGTGACTGTCATCCGACTGTCATCGAACCTTTATAAAAGCCACACTGAGGCCCCGTAAAGCGGCCGGGGAAGCGCAATCGGGCGCAGATGGCGCTTCGCTTCCCAAGCATGGAGACCAGCTATGAATTTCGTCAAAGCTATCGTCGCTGCCGGCTTGGTCGCCGCATCGACGTCGGCCTTCGCTGCCGACATTACCGGTGCGGGCGCGACGTTCCCGTTCCCGATCTATTCCAAGTGGGCGGACGCCTACAAGAAGGAGACCGGCAACGGTCTGAACTACCAGTCGATCGGTTCTGGCGGCGGCATCAAGCAGATCCAGGCCAAGACCGTGACCTTTGGCGCCACCGACGCGCCGCTCAAGGCCGAGCAGCTCGAGAAGGACGGCCTGGTGCAGTGGCCGATGGTGATGGGCGGCATCGTGCCGGTCGTCAACCTCGAGGGCGTGAAGCCGGGCGAGATGGTGCTGGACGGCGAGACGCTCGCCAACATCTATCTCGGCAAGATCACCAAGTGGGATGACGCCGCGATCAAGAAGCTCAACCCCAGCGTCAAGCTGCCGTCCGATGCGATCGCCGTGGTCCGCCGCTCCGACGGCTCGGGCACGACCTTCAACTTCACCTACTACCTCTCCGAGGTGAGCGCCGACTGGAAGAGCAAGATCGGCTTCAACACCGCCGTCGAGTGGCCGGTCGGTGTCGGCGCCAAGGGCAACGAGGGTGTGTCCGGCAACATCGGCCAGACCAAGAACTCGATCGGCTATGTCGAGTACGCCTATGCCAAGCAGAACAAGCTCACCTACACCGGCATGATGAACAAAGCCGGCAAGACCGTGCAGCCGACCGTCGAGGCCTTCCAGGCCGCGGCCGCGAATGCCGACTGGGCCAAGGCCCCCGGCTACTACGTGATCCTCGCCAACCAGCCCGGCGACAAGTCCTGGCCGATGACGGCGGCGACCTTCATCCTGATGCACAAGGAGCCGGCCGACAAGGCGGCGTCCGGCGAAGCCATCAAGTTCTTCAAGTGGTCGTTCGAGAAGGGCGGCAAGATGGCTGAGGAGCTCGACTACATCCCGATGCCCGACAGCGTCGTGAAGCTGATCGAGAAGACCTGGTCGGCCGACATCAAGAGCTGAGCTGGACGTATCGAAAATCCCCTCTCCCGGCCTCCGGGGGAGGGACGCTACCGGGGTTGCGGCGTGTCCAAGGAACAGGGGGCAGAATTGGCAGAGATGGCGGTTCAGACCGAAGTCAGCGATATCGCGGCCGCTGCCGGACCCTATGACCGGGCACGCGCGCTCAACGCCTTCAAGCTCGGCGACGTGACCTTCTATTGGATCACGCGGCTGTCCGCGATCTCCGTCCTGTTGATCCTGGGCGGCATCATCCTGTCGCTCATCGTCGGCGCATGGCCGGCCATGAGAGAATATGGCTTCGAATTCCTGTGGACGCGGCGCTGGGCGCCGTCGGCCGATCCGCCGGTGCTCGGCGCGCTCGGCCCGATCTACGGCACCTTGGTCACGTCCTTCATTGCGATGCTGATCGCCATTCCGGTCGGTCTGGGCATTGCGATCTTCCTCACCGAGCTGTGCCCGCAATGGCTGCGCCGTCCGATCGGACTTGCCATCGAGCTGCTCGCCGGCATTCCCTCGATCATCTACGGCATGTGGGGCTTCTTCGTGCTGGGGCCGTTCCTGGCCTATACGTTCCAGCCGTTCATGATCAATCTCTGCGCCGGCATCCCCGTGCTGCAGGACATCTTCGCCGGTCCCCCGTCCTATCTCAGCCTGTTCAACGCCTCGCTGATCCTGGCGATCATGGTGCTACCGTTCATCACCTCGATCTCGGTCGACGTGTTCAAGACCGTCCCGCCGGTGCTGAAGGAAGCCGCTTACGGGGTCGGCTGCACCACCTGGGAGGTCGTGCGCAGCGTCGTCATTCCCTACACCCGCGTCGGCGTCATCGGCGGCGTCATGCTGGCGCTGGGCCGTGCGCTCGGCGAAACGATGGCGGTGACCTTCATCATCGGCAACTCGTTCCGGATCTCATCCTCGATCTTCGCGCCGGGCACCACGATCTCGGCCGCCATCGCCTCCGAATTCCAGGAGAGCGACGGGCTGCACCAGTCGAGCCTGATCCTGCTCGGTCTGCTGCTGTTCGTGCTCACCTTCTTCGTGCTGGCGAGCGCGCGGCTGATGCTCATGCGGCTCGAAGCCAAGGCGGGAAGATAAGCCATGTCCAGCGCTGACACGCTTACACTCGATGCGCAGGTCAATCCGATCTATGCGCGCCGGCGCCGCAGGGACATCGTGATCCGCGGCCTCTGCGTCGCCGCCGCGATGTTCGGCGTCACCTGGCTGGCGTTGATCCTGTTCACGCTGTTCTATAACGGACTCGCCGGCCTCAGCCTGCAGGTTTTTGCCGCCGACACGCCGCCGCCCGGCTCCAGCGAAGGCGGCCTGCGCAACGCCATCGTCGGCTCCTTGATCATGACGATCATCGGCGTCGGCATCGGCGCGCCGCTCGGCCTGTTCGCCGGCACCTATCTCGCCGAATACGGCCGCAACGACCGCCTGACCTCGGTGATCCGCTTCATCAACGACATCCTGCTGTCGGCGCCCTCGATCATCATCGGCCTGTTCATCTATGGTGCGGTCGTGGTGCCGATGGGCGGCTTCTCGGCACTCGCGGGTTCCCTTGCATTGGCGGTCATCGTGATCCCGGTGGTGCTGCGCACCACCGAGGACATGCTGCTGCTCGTGCCCAACCCGCTGCGCGAGGCGGCGTCTGCGCTCGGCCTGCCGCGCTCGCTGGTGATCCGCCGCATCGCCTATCGGGCGGCGCGCTCGGGCCTCATCACCGGCGTGCTGCTTGCCACCGCCCGCGTCGCCGGCGAGACCGCGCCTCTGCTGTTCACCGCGCTGTCGAACCAGTTCTGGAGCCTCAACCTTTCCAGGACGATGGCGAACCTGCCCGTCACCATCAACAATTTCGTCCAGAGCCCTTATGCCTACTGGAAGCAACTGGCCTGGAGCGGAGCCCTTCTCATCACTCTGGCCGTGCTCGCCCTGAACATCGGTGCACGCATTCTCGGCGCCGAGAGGAACACCAAATGACCGAACTGTCCGTCTCCGTCAGTCAGCCCAATCACGCTCTTCACGGCAAGGCGCTTCCGGATGCGCCGGCCAAGGTGACCGCGCGCAACCTCAACTTCTACTACGGCGACCATCACGCGCTGAAGAACATCAACCTGTCGCTGGGCACCAACCGCGTCACCGCGTTCATCGGCCCGTCCGGCTGCGGCAAGTCCACGCTGCTGCGCATCTTCAACCGGATGTACGATCTCTATCCGGGCCAGCGGGCGACCGGGCAGCTGATGCTCGACAACACCAACATCCTCGATCCCAAGCTCGATCTGAATCTGCTGCGCGCCCGGGTCGGCATGGTGTTCCAGAAGCCGACGCCGTTCCCGATGACGATCTACGAGAACATCGCCTTCGGCATCCGCCTCTATGAGAAGATCTCGAAGTCGGAGATGGACGACCGGGTCGAGAAGGCGCTGCGCGGCGGCGCGCTGTGGAACGAGGTCAAGGACAAGCTCAACGCCTCGGGCCTGTCGCTGTCCGGCGGCCAGCAGCAGCGACTGTGCATCGCGCGCACCGTGGCGGTCCGGCCGGAGGTGATCTTGTTCGACGAGCCGTGCTCGGCGCTCGATCCGATCTCGACCGCCAAGGTCGAGGAGCTGATCCAGGAGCTCGCCGAAAACTATACGATCGCCATCGTGACGCATAACATGCAGCAGGCGGCGCGCGTCTCCGACAAGACCGCCTTCATGTATCTCGGCGAGCTGATCGAGTTCGACGACACCAGCAAGATCTTCACCTCGCCGAGTGATCGGCGGACCCAGGATTACATCACCGGCCGGTTCGGCTGACGCCGACGACATTGTCTTCAGGAGATCATCATGGCCAGTGAACATACCGCCAAGGCGTTCGACAGCGATCTGCAGGACCTCACCCGTCTGGTATCGGAGATGGGCGGCCTCGCGGAGCGGCTGATCGTCGATTCCGTCGATGCGCTGGTGCGGCGCGACATCGCGCTCGGCCAGAAGGTGGTCGCCACCGACGCCGAGGTCGACAAGCTGCAGCGCATCATCGAGGAGCGCGCCGTGCTCACGATCGCCCGTCGCCAGCCGATGGCGGTCGACCTGCGCGAGATCGTCGGCGCGATGCGCGTGGCGACCGATCTGGAGCGCATCGGCGACCTCGCCAAGAACATCGGCAAGCGCGTCGCGGCGCTGGAGAGCGACTTCCATCCGCTGAAGCTGATCCGCGGCCTCGAGCACATGACCGATCTGGTGCAGTCGCAGGTCAAGACGGTGCTGGACGCCTATGCCGCGCATGACCTGCCGGCGGCGATGACGGTGTGGAAGGGCGACGAGGAAGTCGACGCCATCTGCACCTCGCTGTTCCGCGAGCTCCTGACCTACATGATGGAGGATCCGCGCAACATCTCGTTCTGCATCCACCTGATGTTCTGCGCCAAGAACATCGAGCGCATCGGCGATCACGCGACCAACATCGCCGAGACTGTATTCTATATGATCGAAGGCCAGCAGATCATGGACAAGCGCCCGAAGGGCGACATGACGAGCTTCGCGACGACGATTCCCGGTAACTAAGAGAGACGGTTCAGACATGGGCGCCCGAATTCTGGTGGTGGAGGACGAGGAGGCGCTGACGACGCTGCTGCGCTACAACCTCGAGGCCGAAGGCTACGAGGTCGAGACCGTGGCGCGCGGCGACGAGGCCGACACGCGGCTGAAGGAGCGCGTTCCGGATCTCGTCGTGCTCGACTGGATGCTGCCGGGCCTCTCCGGCATCGAGCTGTGCCGCCGCCTGCGCGCGCGCTCCGAGACCCGGCAACTGCCGATCATCATGCTGACGGCGCGCGGCGAGGAGAGCGAGCGCGTGCGCGGACTCGCCACCGGCGCCGACGACTACATCGTCAAGCCGTTCTCGGTGCCGGAGCTCCTGGCGCGCGTGAAAGGCCTGCTGCGGCGGGCGAGCCCGGAGCGGCTGGCGACCGTGCTGTCCTATGGCGACATCGAGCTCGACCGCGAGAAACGCCGCGTGGCGCGCTCGGGGCGGCCGATCGATCTCGGCCCGACCGAATACCGCCTGCTCGAATTCTTCCTCGAGCACCCCGGCCGCGTGTTCAGCCGCGAACAGCTGCTCGACAGCGTCTGGGGCCGCGACATCTACATCGACGAGCGCACCGTCGACGTCCATATCGGCCGCCTGCGCAAGCTGCTCAATCCCGGCCGCGAGCAGGACCCGATCCGCACCGTGCGCGGCGCCGGTTATGCGCTCGATGATCGCTTCGCCAAGAGCGAGCAGGTGTAAGGGCGATGGGCGTGAGGATGAAGAAGGTGTGAGGCGCGAGCGGGCCCGATTGAGGAGATCGCGGTCCGCTTTCCGCCACGCCGCCGCCGTCTTGATCGTGTCTGCTTCGTGGCCCGTCACGATGTTTCGGTCCCAGCGGACGCCCTTGATCAAGACCATCATCATATCTCTTGTCATGCTGCTCGGCAGCTTGGCGGGCGCCACGGCCGCCGAGCTCGAAGACGCGGTCGCGGCGGCAGGCAACGGGCAGCATGCGGCGGCGATGCGACGGCTGCTGCCGCTGGCCGCCAAGGGCGATGCGCGGGCGCAGTTCGACGTCGGCTTCATGCAGGCGTTCGGCTGGGGCGTGCCGCGTAATCCGAGCGAGGCGCTGGCCTGGTACCGCAAGGCCGCCGATCAGGGGCTCGCCGTCGCGCAACATTATCTCGGCATCGCCTACGTCAATGGCGAGGGTGTTGCCTCCAACTACGGCGAAGCCAGTCGCTGGTTCAGCCGCGCCGCGGCGCAGGGCTTCGCCCAGTCGCAATACATGCTCGGCCTGATGCTGCTCGACGGCCGCGGTGTGAAACAGGACGTCGTGCAGGGCTATGCCTGGCTGGTGATGGCGGGCCGTAGTGGCGTGCGATCGGCCGGCCGCGACGTGCAGCGGGTCAGGTTGACCGAGCCGCAGCGCGTCCAGGCCCAGAGCGCCATTGCGTCCTGGCAGCCGAAACCGGAATCGGCGGATGCGGGCATTGCCACTCCGCGTCCGGAGCAACTGCTCGGGCTCGATCGCCACATCGGCGAGGTCGTCGATCCCACCTCCTGGCCGGCGTCGTCGATCGGCGTCGTCACCGTCGCGCAATACTCGAGCGGCGGCTGGTGCACCGGCACCCTGGTGGCGCCGCGCGTCGTGCTCACCGCCGCGCATTGCGTCTTCAACGGCGTGGCGCAGGTCAGCCCCGGCAATGTCCGCTTCCTGGCCGGCATGAACCGTGGCACGCCGGCGGCATCGTCGGTCGCCGACAAGCTGATCGTGGCGCCCGATTTCGTTCCGACCCGGCACGACAGATGGTCGCTCGACCGCTCGCCCGCCGATTGGGCGCTGATCGTGCTGAAGGATGCTCTGCCGTCGAAGCCGGTGGCGGTCAAGGCGCTGACCCGCGAGGAGCTCGCGGCTGCGACCACGGCCGGAACCATCTCCGAGATCGGCTATGGCCAGGAGCGGCGCTATTCGCCGACCGGCCAGCGCAATTGCAGCGCCGGCATGACCGGGGATGCCCGGCTGTTGACAGTGCATTGCCTGGCCAATTTCGGCTATTCGGGCTCGCCGATCCTGGCCGAGGTCGGCGGGGAGCCGGCCGTGGTCGGCATCTTCTCGGCGTTCCACGAGGAGACCCGGCTGATGTTCGCCGCCCCCGCGAGCCAGTTCGAGGCGGTCGTGCGGCGCGAGATCGCGGCACAGAGTGCCTCGGCGCGGTGAGGGAAGGAGGGGGCGAGAGGGACGAGGTCCCCGCCGCTGGTCATGATCTGTGCGTGACTGGATAGCGGGTTGCCAAGCGAGAGGGCAATCCGGGAAGCGCCGCCCAGGTTTTCCTGCAGCTTTTGCCTGCAGCGGGGGCTTTACCGAACTGGCCTGGCTCTTGCTATAGTCCGAGTATGACGATTGTTCCAATTGATCATCCTCGGGCCGCGCGGCTGCTGTGGTGGCGGTCGCAGCCCGGCCGGACCGTCGCGCTCGTCGCCGGGCTGGTCGCGGCCAACGCGCTCGCCTGGGCCTGGGCGTTCGCGCTCTATGCCGACCGCCCCGCCATCGTCGGCACCGCGATGCTGGCCTGGCTGCTCGGACTGCGTCATGCGGTCGATGCGGATCACATCGCGGCCATCGACAACGTCGTGCGGAAGCTGGTGCAGGACGGTAACCCCCCGCGCGCCGCCGGCCTCTATTTTGCGCTCGGCCACTCCAGCGTCGTCGTCATCGCCACCATCGTCGTGAGCCTCATCGCGGGCGCGGACCTCCTGGATGAAGAGGGTGCGATCAGGACGATCGGCGGCGTCGTCGGCACGTCGGTATCGGCCGGCTTCCTGCTGCTGATCGCGTTGGCGAACCTCATTCTGTTCGTGAACCTCTGGCGCCGCACGGCACAGCCGCAGTCCGAGATGGAAACCGCCGGAAGCCCCGGACGGGGCATCCTCATCCGCCTGCTGCGCCCCGTGCTCCGCCTGGTGGGACGCGCCTGGCACATGTATCCGCTCGGCTTCCTGTTCGGTCTCGGCTTCGACACCGCGAGCGAGATCGGGCTTCTCAGCCTGTCGGCGACCGAGGCTGCGCGCGGCGCGAGCCTCGCCCATGTGCTGGTATTCCCGGCGCTGTTCGCGGCTGCGATGGCCACCGTCGACACCGCCGACAGCATGCTGATGGTCGGCGCCTATCGCTGGGCGCTGACCGATCCCGCACGCAAGCTGCGCTATAACCTCGTGATCACCGGCGCATCCGTTGCGATCGCGCTGGTGATCGGCAGCTTCGAGGCGTTCACGCTGTTGGCGCCGCGGCTTGGCCTGACGGGGGGATGGGCTGACGTCGCCACCGCGCTGGGCGACGGTGTCGCCAATCTCGGAATCGTCGCGATCGGCCTGTTCGGACTGGTCTGGGCGGTCGCCATGCTGCTCGGTCGCAGTCAGCGCGGTTCCGAGGCGACGCCCGGCGAAGCGCTTGCCAGCGTTCGTGCGGGGGCGCTAAACCCGCCGGCGATACGAAGCGGAACGCATAAGACGGGCTAGGAGCGGGGCCTCATGATGGTCGGCTCGGAGGGAACGATCAGGATGCTGTGGCTGCAGGGCGCGAGCTGCGGCGGCTGCACCATGTCGATCCTGGAAAGCGGTGCGTCCGGCTGGTTCGACGAATTGCGCCAATCCGGCATCGATCTGGTATGGCATCCCTCCGTCAGCGAGCAGACAGGGGACGAGGTCGTGGAGCTGTTGGAGGCGATCCGCGACGGCCGCGAGCGGCTCGATCTGCTGGTGCTCGAAGGCTCGGTGGCGCGAGGCCCCGGTCTGACCGGCCGCTTCAACATGCTCGCCGGCACCAACCGCTCGATCTATCACTGGCTGCTCGATCTGGCGCCGCTGGCCGACTACGTCGTCGCCGTCGGCAGCTGCGCCGCCTATGGCGGCATTCCCGCGGCTGGCATCAATCCGACCGATGCGGTCGGACTGCAGTTCGAGGGCAGCGATATCGGCGGCGCGCTTGGCGCGGCCTTCCGCTCGAAACGCGGGCTGCCGGTGATCAACGTCGCAGGCTGTGCGCCGCATCCGGGCTGGATGATGGAGAGCCTGCTGGCGCTTACCTCGGGCGATCTGACGGCAGACGGCCTCGACACAGTCGGCCGTCCGACCTTCATCGCCAACCACCTCGCTCATCACGGCTGCTCACGCAACGAGTTCTACGAGTTCAAGGCGAGTGCGGAAGCGATGTCAGAGCGCGGTTGCCTGATGGAGCATCTCGGCTGCCGCGCAACGCAGGCGGTCGGCGACTGCAATCAGCGCTCGTGGAACGGCGGCGGCTCCTGCACCAAGGGCGGCTACGCCTGCATCGCCTGCACCTCGCCGGGCTTCGAGAGCGCGCAGAACTATCTGGAGACGGCGAAGCTCGCCGGCATCCCGGTCGGCCTTCCCACCGACATGCCGAAAGCCTGGTTCGTCGCGCTCGCAGCGCTGTCGAAATCGGCCACGCCGCGCCGCGTCCGAGTCAATGCGACTGCCGATCACGTCGTGGTGCCGCCGGGCCGGGCCAGTGACAAGCGTCGCCCATGACGCGGATCACGGTCGGGCCGTTCAATCGTGTCGAAGGCGATCTCGAGGTCAGGCTCGATATCGAGAGCGGTCGCGTCACGAGGGCAGAGGTGACGGCGCCGCTCTATCGCGGCTTCGAGCAGATCTTGGAGGGGCGGCCGCCGTTGGACGCCCTGGTGATCGCACCGCGAATCTGCGGCATCTGCTCGGTGTCGCAATCGATCGCCGCCGCCGCGGCGTTGCGCCAGGCCATGGGTATTGCGGCAGCGCCAAACGGTGTCCTCGCGGCCAACATCGCGCACGCGGCCGAGAACGCAGCGGACCATCTGACGCATTTCTACATCTTCTTCATGCCGGACTTCGCCCGCGACGCCTACGCCTCGCATGCCTGGCATTCGGCTACGGCCGAGCGTTTCGCGGCGACGAAGGGCAGCGCGGCCCGCGAAGCGTTGCCTGCGCGCGCGCGACTGCTCGAGATCATGGGCCTGATCGCCGGCAAATGGCCGCACAGTCTCGCCTTCCAGCCGGGCGGGACGACGCGCGCGATCGAGCTCGGCGAGCGCGTGCGGCTCAACGCGATCGCGGCGTCGTTTCGCGGTTTCCTTGAGCGCGTCCTGTTCGCCGACAAGTTGGAGAACGTGCTCGCCTTGTCGACGCCGGACGAACTCGACCGTTGGCGCGAGGGCCGAGCCGGCGACTTCGCGCATTTCCTTCGGCTGGCCGATGCGCTCGCGCTGGCCGACCTCGGCAGCGGACCAGGTCTCTTGATGAGCTTCGGCGCGTACCACGACTTCAATGGGGCTCGTTTTCGCGCTGGCGTCCGCACGAGCAGTGGCGAGGTCCAGGCTTTGCCGTCGGACGGCATCACCGAGGACGTCTCGCACGCCTGGATGCACGATACGTCGCTCGATCCGGCCGAGAGCCGCACCGTGCCCGATGCCGACAAAGCCGACGCCTATAGCTGGTGCAAGGCGCCGCGTCTCGCGGGAGAACCGGTCGAGGTCGGCGCTCTCGCAAGGCAGGCCATTGACGGTCAGCCGCTGATCACCGCGCTGCTCGCGAGCGGTCGCAGCAATGTCCGCAATCGTGTCATCGCCCGGCTGATCGAAACCGCGCAACTCGCGCTGTCAATCGAGCACTGGATCAAGGCGCTGCGTCTCAACGAGCCGTTCTGCGTGAACAGCGGTGAGGCGGCCGACGGCCACTTCGTCGGGCTCGTGGAGGCTGCGCGCGGCAGCCTCGGCCACTGGCTCGCAGTGCGCTCCGGCCGGATCGAGCGTTATCAGATCATCGCGCCGACGAGCTGGAATTTTTCGCCGCGCGACGCCAACGGCGTTGCGGGCCCGCTCGAGCAGGCGCTCGTCGGCACCGAGGTCGGCGATGCCGGCGCGCGTGCGGTCGGCATCCAGCACGTGGTGCGGTCGTTCGATCCCTGCATGGTCTGCACGGCGCATTGAGCGCGCTGCACACAGGCAGGCGGCAAGCGGAAACAAGATTGTCGGTGCAAAGCGCGTGATTTCCGATTGTCGCGCGCGATCCACCACCGAAGGCTCCGTCACTGCGATCGCACCGCTTCAAGCATCTGAAATCATTATGATTCAAATCCAGCAATGATGCTGGCCCGCATCTTGCTGTCCTTCTCGCCAGAACGCGATCAGATGATCGCCAACGCGATGTCAGGGGAGGACTCATGGGCGCGGCAACGGAAACCTTTTACAGCGTCATCAGGCGTCAGGGCATCACGCGGCGCAGCTTTCACAAATTCTGCAGCCTGACCGCGACGAGCCTCGGCCTCGGCCCGGTCGCGGCGAGCCGCATCGCCAATGCGCTGGAAACCAAGCCGCGCACGCCGGTCATCTGGATGCACGGGCTGGAGTGCACGTGCTGCTCGGAGAGCTTCATCCGCTCGGCGCATCCGCTGGTGAAGGATGCCGTGCTGTCGATGATCTCGCTCGACTATGACGACACCATCATGGCGGCGGCCGGCCACCAGGCGGAGGCCATCCTCGACGAGACGCGCGCGAAGTACAAGGGACAGTATATCCTCGCGGTCGAAGGCAATCCGCCGCTGAACGAAGGTGGCATGTTCTGCATCGACGGCGGCAAGCCGTTCGTCGAAAAGCTGAAGATGATGGCCGAGGACGCCATGGCGATCATCGCCTGGGGCGCCTGTGCCTCCTGGGGCTGTGTGCAGGCGGCAAAGCCCAATCCGACGCAGGCGACCCCGATCGACAAGGTCATCACCAACAAGCCGATCATCAAGGTGCCGGGCTGCCCGCCGATCGCGGAAGTCATGACCGGCGTCGTCACCTTCATCACCACCTTCGGCAAGCTGCCGGAGCTCGACCGCCAGGGCCGGCCGAAGATGTTCTACTCACAGCGTATCCACGACAAGTGCTATCGCCGACCGCATTTCGACGCCGGCCAGTTCGTCGAGGAGTGGGACGACGAGGCCGCGCGCAAGGGCTACTGCCTCTACAAGATGGGCTGCAAGGGCCCGACCACCTACAACGCCTGCTCGACGGTGCGCTGGAACGGCGGCGTGTCGTTCCCGATCCAGTCTGGTCACGGCTGCATCGGCTGCTCCGAGGACGGCTTCTGGGACAAGGGCTCGTTCTACGACCGCCTCACCAACATCAAGCAGTTCGGCATCGAGCACAACGCCGACCAGGTCGGCATGGTGGCCGCGGGCACGGTGGGCGCAGCGGTCGCGGCGCATGCGGCGGTGACGGCCGTGAAACGGCTCGCCACCAAGCGCGACGACGCCAAACAAGATCATTGATCGCATTCAGGGCAGGCAACGATGGGCATCCAGACTCCCAACGGCTTCAATCTCGACAATTCCGGCAAGCGCATTGTCGTCGATCCGGTCACTCGCATCGAGGGACACATGCGGGTCGAGGTCAACGTCGACTCCGACAATGTCATCCGCAATGCGGTTTCCACCGGCACGATGTGGCGCGGCATCGAGGTGATCCTCAGGAATCGCGACCCGCGCGACGCCTGGGCCTTCACCGAGCGGATCTGCGGCGTCTGCACCGGAACGCATGCGCTCACATCGGTGCGCGCGGTCGAGAACGCGCTCGGCATCACCATTCCGGAGAATGCCAACTCCATCCGCAACCTCATGCAGCTTGCGCTGCAAGTGCACGACCACGTCGTGCACTTCTATCATCTGCACGCGCTGGACTGGGTCGACGTGGTCTCGGCGCTCTCGGCCGATCCGAAGGCGACGTCGACACTGGCGCAGTCGATCTCGAGCTGGCCGCTGTCGTCGCCCGGCTATTTCAGGGACCTCCAGACCCGCCTCAAGAAATTCGTCGAGTCGGGGCAGCTCGGCCCGTTCAAGAATGGATATTGGGGCAGCAAGGCCTATAAGCTGCCGCCCGAAGCCAACCTGATGGCGGTGGCGCACTATCTGGAGGCGCTCGATTTCCAGAAGGAGATCGTCAAGATCCACACCATCTTCGGCGGCAAGAACCCGCACCCCAACTGGCTCGTGGGTGGCGTGCCGTGTCCGATCAACATCGACGGCACCGGTGCGGTCGGCGCCATCAATATCGAGCGGCTGAATCTCGTCTCCTCGATCATCGATCGCCTGATCGAGTTCAATGAGATGGTCTATCTGCCCGACGTCGCCGCGATCGGCTCCTTCTACAAGGACTGGCTCTATGGCGGCGGCCTGTCCGGCAAGAGCGTGCTCGCCTATGGCGACGTGCCCGAGCATGCCAATGACTACTCCGCCAAGAGCCTGAAGCTGCCGCGTGGCGCGATCATCAACGGCAACCTGTCCGAGGTGTTTCCGGTCGATCACGCCAATCCGGACGAGATCCAGGAGTTCGTGGTTCACTCCTGGTACAAATACCCCGACGAGACCAAGGGACTGCATCCCTGGGATGGCATCACCGAGCCGAACTACGTGCTCGGCCCCAACGCGAAGGGGAGCAAGACGGACATCAAGGAGCTCGACGAGGGCGGCAAATATTCCTGGATCAAGGCGCCGCGCTGGCGCGGACACGCGATGGAGGTCGGACCGCTCGCGCGCTGGGTGGTCGGCTATGCGCAGAACAAGGCGGAGTTCAAGGACCCCGTCGACAAGTTTCTCAAGGATCTCGACCTGCCTCTGACGGCGCTGTTCTCCACGCTCGGCCGCACCGCGGCGCGTGCGCTGGAATCGGTGTGGGCCGGACGCCAGATGCGCTACTTCCAGGACAAGCTGATCGCCAACATCAAGGCGGGCGACAGCTCGACGGCGAATGTCGACAAATGGAAGCCCGAGAGCTGGCCGAAAGAGGCCAAGGGCGTCGGCTTCACCGAGGCGCCGCGCGGCGCGCTCGCGCACTGGATCAAGATCAAGGACACCAAGATCGACAACTACCAGTGCGTCGTGCCGACGACCTGGAACGGCTCGCCCAGGGATCCCAAGGGCAACATCGGCGCATTCGAGGCGTCGCTGATGAACACCCCGATGGCCAATCCCGAGCAGCCGCTCGAGATCCTGCGCACGATCCATTCCTTCGATCCGTGTCTGGCCTGCTCGACGCACGTCATGAGTCCGGACGGACAGGAGCTGGCCAAGGTCAAGGTCAGGTAGGCGGGAGAAGCACCATGATGGATGCAGTTGCACGTCCCGCGGAGTCCGAGCCCAATCTGGCCGCGATCGCGGCCGATGCGGCCGGCGAGCATGCGATCGGCCGGCCCACGGTCTATGTCTACGAAGCGCCGGTGCGCATCTGCCACTGGGTCAACGCGTTCGCGATCATCGTTCTGATGATCACCGGTTATCTGATCGGATCACCGCTCCCGACGGTGTCGGGAGAGGCGTCCGCGAACTTCGTGATGGGCTATATCCGCTTTGCCCATTTCGCGGCCGGACAGGTGCTGGCGGTGTTCTTCCTCGCCCGCATCTTCTGGGCCTTCGTCGGCAACCACCATTCCCGGCAGATCTTCTACATTCCGGTGCATCGCAAGCAGTTCTGGAAGGAAGTGCTGCACGAGATCCGCTGGTACGCGTTCCTGGAGCGTGAGCCGAAGATGTATGTCGGCCACAATCCCCTGGCGCAGACGGCAATGTTCACCGGCTTCACGCTGTTCGTCGCCTTCATGATCGTCACCGGCTTTGCGCTCTATTCGGAAGGCACCGGGATCGACAGCTGGCAGCACAAATTGTTTGGCTGGGTGTTTGCGATCTGGCCGAACAGCCAGGATGTCCATACCTGGCATCACCTCGGGATGTGGGCGCTGGTCACGTTTGTGATGGTGCATGTCTATGCCGCCATTCGCGAAGACATCATGTCGCGCCAGAGCATCATCTCCTCGATGATCTCAGGCGAACGGCAGTTCCGCGACTAGCAGGGGGCCGGCATGGTCGATGAGCGCGGGCGCGATCGCATTTTGGTGCTCGGGATCGGCAACATTCTCTGGGCTGACGAAGGCTTCGGCGTGCGGGTGGTGGAGGAATTCCACCGCCGCTTCACCGTGCCCGACAACGTCACGATCCTGGATGGCGGCACGCAGGGACTTTACCTCGTCAACTATGTCGAGGAAGCCGACGGCCTGATCGTGTTCGACGCCATCGACTATGGCCTTGTGCCGGGCGAGCTCAAGCTCGTCCGCGATGACGAGGTGCCGCGCTTCACCGGCGCCAAGAAGATGAGCCTGCACCAGACGGGCTTCCAGGAAGTGCTGAGCGCGGCCGACCTGCTCGGCCGCTATCCGCAGCGGCTTGCGCTGATCGGCTGCCAGCCGCTCGACCTCGAGGATTGGGGCGGTCCGCTGACTGCGCCGGTTCGTGCGCAGATCGCGCCGGCGATCGAGCTGGCCTGCGCCCTGCTGGCGGAATGGGGCGCGCCCGCCGTGCCGCGGCGTGAGCCGCTCGCCGGCGACGCGCGCCTGCTCGCCAACGACATCGACCATCACAACTATGAGCAGCGGTCGCGCCCGGCCGAGTGACCGCGTCGCGAGGGAATCCGACATGTGTCTTGGCCTGCCGATGACAATCCTCGAGACCGATGGCGTCTCGGCGCTGTGCAGCTTCGACGGCGAGGAGCGCCGCGTCTCGGTGCTGTTGCTGTCGACCCCGCCGGTCGGGGCCAAGGTGCTCGTCTATATCGACAACGCCGTTCGCCTGCTCGATGACGAAGAAGCGCGGCTGATCGGCGAGGCGCTGCGCGGCCTGCAGGCGGCCGTGAACGGCGAGAATTGCGACGACTTCTTCGCCGACCTGATCGGGCGCGAGCCGGAGCTTCCGGAGCATCTGCGGTAGCGGTGTTATGCCCTTGGATGGGCGCCAGATTCCTGGCAATAAGATTTCCATAAGAAAAGTAAGTTGCCAGATATTATCTGGAAAGCGGCTTTCCGATTGATTGCGCGGCCCTTAACTTCGATAAAAATCTGATATTTTTCAATGTATTGAGCTACACGCTGCCGCGTGGGCGTCTGGCACGTTGATTGCTAAAGTGGAGAGCACGGCAACGATAACTGGTCAGGGAGAAGCATCGATGGAAATGCAGCAGCGTGACCCCGCGCGCATGCGAGGCGGGTTGCCGGAGGTCGATGCCGGCACCGTCGATGCCTTTCTCGCCGAGGCCGATCGCGCCGGGCTGGTCGCCGTGCTGCTGTCGGCCGGAGATCCCGCGCGGTTTCCGGAGGCGCTCGATGTGGCCATCGTGCTGCCGGAGCTGATCACCGCGTTGCAGGGCCGGCTGCGTGGGGGGGTCATCGCGCGCGACGCGGAGGCGGAGCTCGGGACGCGATTCGGCGTGCGCGTGCAGCCGAGCCTGATCCTGTGCCGCGGGGCCGACACGCTCGGCCTGATCGCCAAGATCCAGGACTGGTCTGTCTATGTCGATCGCATCTCGCGGCTGATCGACCGGCCGCAGGGCGCGACTGCAACGGTCGTTGCCAGCATCGTCCCAGTCCATCAGCCTGCGGGAGCCGAGCGATGAAGCCGGGATTCTGGATCGCGCCTGAAGGAGCCGAGGAGCCGGTCAACATCTTTCCGATCGGCGAAGAGGCGCTCGATACATCGCACAAGGGGCTGACCGCTTCCGGGGCCCTGGCCAAGCTGGCCTCGCTCGACTCGGAGGCGCTGGCGCGCAGCTGCCCGCGGGCGGTCGAGCTGCTGTCGACGATTGCAGCGGCCGTCGCGGCGCAGACCGCCGGCGCGCCGACGCAATTATTCCGGCTCGAGGGCCTCAACGATCTCGAGCGCCGGCTGATCGACGACGTGCTGGGCGAGGGCGAAGTCGCCGGCGTCGTGGCTCTTCCCGACGGGACGCTGGCTCAGATCCAGGAATCGGTGCTCGCCGGAATATGGCGGGTGCGGCTGGAGGCGGACGAGCGCCACGACTACGTCGAAATCGGCGCCGTCCCGGAGATCGTATCGCGCGCCGCCGCCGATCTGACTGCAGGTGACATCGTGATCGGCCCTGTGCCCGAGGGCACCATGAACGCGCTGCCGGTGCTCGCCGAGATCCGCGAGCGCGCGCTGTCCTGGCGACCAGGTCAGCGCTCGCAGACCATCAACTTCACGCTGCTGCCGATGAGCCCAACCGACATGAGCTTCCTGCAGCAGACGCTCGGCAACGGTCCGATCCAGCTGATGTCGCGTGGCTACGGCACCTGCCGCGTGCTCGCGACCGGCATCCGTCATGTCTGGTCGGTGCAGTTCTTCAACGCCATGGACACGATCATTCTCGACACCCTCGAGGTCGGCGGTGTGCCGGTGGTCGCGCTCGCCGCGGCTGAGGATTTCGAGGATTCGGCCGAGCGTCTGACCCAGATCATCGAGGCCTATTTCACATGAGCGGCGGCTTCGAGAATTTCGGTGTCCGCAGCGATCTCGCTGATGACGTGCTGCTGGAGTGCGGCATCTGCTGGACGCGCTACGACCCGGCCGAGGGGGATGGCGTGGCGCAGATTCCGCCGGGCACGCCGTTCGCGGCCTTGCCGGACGACTGGCATTGCCCGAACTGCGATGCGCCGAAAGCCAAGTTCATGGTGGTCGGGCCATGAGCACTGAGGCGGTCGGGCAGGGGACGTCGGACGTCACGCCGGCCGCGTGGGGCGAGCGTCTTGCCGGCGTTTATCGCGAGATCGGCGCTCGTGCGATGCGCGAGCTGCCGATCTATCACGACGCGCTCGACGTCGAGGCGATCGGATTTTCAGTGGTCGACGGCCGCATCCTCGGAATCGTCGTCACGCCCTGGTTCATGAACGTGGTCACTCCGGCCGCACAAGGCGCCGCCGGATCCGTCGTCAAGATCGTGCTTCCGGCTGGCTCGTTCGAATTCACGATCGGCGATGTTGCCGAGGTCGGTCGGATCGCGAGCTGCTCGCTGTTCTCGCCGATGTTCCAGTTCGAGGACATGACCGCGGCGCGTGCGGCGGCGGAGGCTGCGCTCGCCGCGCTGATGACGGCGCCGGAGGATGATCTGTCGTCCGAACGCGCTGCGAAGGCGTCGAGCGCGATCGATCGCCGTGCGTTCCTGCGCGGCACCCTCTCCGAGGGCCGCGCATGACCCTCACCTTTCGCAACCGCATCGACGTGACGCTGTCGGTCGCCGATCGGCTGATCACAGGCGTCGACATTCAGCCGCGCACGAGGCCGCCGCTGGGACGACTGTTCGCCGGCAAGCCGGCCGATATGCTGCTCGCGGCCCTGCCGCGGTTGTTCTCGCTGTGCGCCAGTGCGCACCAGGTCGCGCTGCTGTCAGCGTTGGAAGCCGCACGCGGCGAGCAGGCGCCGCCGTTGACCCGTCACCGTCGGATCAAGGCCGTGGTGGTGGAGCGCTTCGCCGAGCTTATGCGCGGGCTGCTGATCGCGCCATTTGCGCAAAATCGCAGTGACGCGCAGCTGGCGCAACGGCTGTTGCAGGCGGTCGCGTCGCTGCAGATGCATTCCGGCGCTGACACCCAGCAGCAATCTCGCGCTGCAACCTTGTCTCAAATCAAGACGGACATGGTGGTCCTGGGCATAGGCTTGCCAGCGGAGCCGGTTCTGCCGGAAACTCCGCTTGCATCTCTGATGGACTCGGCCCGGAATGCCGTCGACGATGGAGGATGGAGGCACATGCCGGCCGCGCACGACATCCTGTCGGCCGCCGACGATGACGTCATCGTCGCGCAATTGATGGACGTGGGATCTGCCTTTGCTGAGGCTCCGGAACTCGACGGCCGGGCTCCGGAGACCGGGGTCTGGGCCCGGTATGCGGAGCGCCATCAGTTGGCATCAGCCGGTCCCGTCGAACGCCTCTCAGCCAAGATCACCGAGGTTGCCGAGCTGTTCCGCTGGATCGAGGCCGGCGAGGCTGAGGACGAAGCGGCCGACCAGCATGCCATCGCGAGCTACGCGCTCGGGTCGCGGCGCGGCGGCGCCGCGGTTGAATGCGCCCGCGGCCGGCTGCATCACGCAATCGAGCTGGATGCGCACGGCGCGGTCTCGCGTTTCGAGTATCTGGCGCCGACGGAATGGAATTTTCACCCGCGCGGCCCTGTCGTGAGGAGCCTCACCGGGGCTGCGCTGCGCGGAACGGGCGATCGCGAGGCCATCAATACGATGGTCGGATCGTTCGATCCCTGCGTCGGCTATCACCTGGCATTCCGGGAGATGGCCGATGCATGAGATGGCGCTGTGCGAGGGCATCGTCGAGATCGTCGAGCAGGAGGCGCGCAAGGGCGCCTTCTCCACGGTGAAGACGGTGTGGCTGGAGATCGGTGCGCTCAGCCATGTCGCGCCGGAGGCGCTGCGATTCTGTTTCGAGGCGGTGACCGCGAAGACCCTGTTGCAGGGGGCGGCGCTCGAGATCATCGAACAGCCGGGCACGGCGTGGTGCCTGGGCTGTTCGCGCAGCGTCGAGATCAGCCAACGCTACGCGCCTTGTCCGGCCTGCGGCAGTCATCAGCTGCAGGTCACGGGCGGTGAGGACATGCGGGTCAAGGAGCTGGAGGTCGAGTAATGTGCACGGTGTGCGGCTGCAGTGACGGCAAGTCCTCCGTCGAATCCGGTGATCATCATCACGATCACGGTGAGCATCAACATGCTCATGGACATGATCAGTCCGGACATCATCATCATCACGGCCATCACTGCCATGATCATGATCACGAGCATGGTCACCATCACCATGATCATGACCATCATGATCACGGTCACGCGCATGACCACCATCATGATCACGCCGCCGACCGCATCGACTGCTCGGCCAACCCTGCGGGGCAGGAGGTTGCCGGTCTCTCCAGCGGACGCATCATCCAGATCGAACGCGACATTCTCGGCAAGAACAACCGGCTCGCGGCCGAGAACCGCGCACGCTTCGCCGCGCATGACGTGCTGGCATTCAACTTCGTCTCCAGCCCGGGCGCCGGGAAGACCTCGCTGCTGGTCCGCGCCGTCTCCGATCTCAGGCAGAGCCGGCCTGTCGCGGTGATCGAGGGCGACCAGCAGACCTCCAACGATGCCGAGCGCATCCGCGCCACCGGCGTTCCGGCGATCCAGATCAATACCGGCAAGGGCTGCCATCTCGATGCGGGCATGATCGGCGAAGCCTATGGCCGGCTGCCGGCACTGCGCGGCGGGCTACTGTTCATCGAGAATGTCGGCAACCTCGTGTGTCCGGCCGCCTTCGATCTCGGCGAGGCCTGCAAGATCGTCGTGTTCTCGACCACCGAGGGCGAGGACAAGCCGCTCAAATATCCCGACATGTTTGCAGCGTCATCGCTGATGCTGATCAACAAGATCGATCTGGCGCCGGTGCTCGATTTCGATCTTGCGCAGACGATCGAATATGCCCGCCGCGTCAATCCGAAGATCGAGGTGCTGACGATCTCGGCCAAGACCGGCGAGGGCCTCTCGGCGTTCTACGCCTGGATCAGGAAGCAGTCGGACCGGATGCGGGCGAGCGCGATGAACGCGGTGCAGGGATGAGCACGTCCGGCCGGACATCGGCGGCGAACCATACGCGCCTCCGGCTCCGCGTCCGCGGTGCCGTGCAGGGCGTCGGCTTTCGTCCCTATGTCCATGGCTTGGCGATCCGCCATCGGCTCGGCGGCTTCGTCGCCAACGATGCTGATGGCGTGCTGATCGAGGTTGAGGGCGACGAGGTCGCCGAATTCGTCGAGGCTCTGCCGCGGCAGACGCCGCCACTGGCGCGCATCGACGACATCGCCGTCGAGCCGATCGTGGCCGACGCCGGCACGGGCTTCCGGATCGCCGAGAGCGTGAGTGGGCGCGTCACGACGCGGATCGTGCCGGACGCCGCCACCTGTGCCGCGTGCCTGGCCGAGCTGTTCGATCCCGGCAGCCGCTTCCATCTCTATCCCTTCGTCAACTGCACCCATTGCGGTCCGCGCTTCACCATCGCCGAGCGCCTGCCTTACGATCGCCCGTCCACGGCGATGAAGCACTTTCCGATGTGTGAGGCTTGCCGGTCCGACTACGACGATCGCGCAGGGCGCCGCTTTCATGCCGAGGCGATCTCGTGTCCAAGCTGCGGGCCGCGGCTCAGCCATGGCATCGATGAGATCGCGGCCGCGCTCGCGAATGGCAGGATCGTCGCCGTCAAGGGGCTCGGCGGCTATCAGTTGCTCTGTGATGCGCGAGATGAGCAGACCGTCCAGCGGCTGCGCGCCCGTAAGCAGCGCGACGGCAAGCCGTTCGCCGTGATGTTGGCCACGGCCGACGCTGCAACTGAGATTGCCGAGATCGACAAGCCTGAGCGCGCGCTGCTGGAGCAGGTGGCGCGGCCGATCGTGCTGTTGCGCTCACGCCAGCGTGTTGCGTCCTCGGTCGCACCAGGCCTCGCAAAGATCGGGGTGATGCTGCCGGTCGCTCCGCTGCATCATCTGATCTTCCATGTGCTGGAGGCGGGCCGCCGCGCGGCTGCCGACGGACCATGGGCGCTGGTCTGCACCAGCGCCAATCCGAGCGGGGAGCCGCTGCTGACCGACAATGATGAAGCGAGGAGCGGTCTGGCTGATATCGCGGATCTGATCGTTACCCATGACCGAGACATCGTCATCCGCGCCGACGATTCCGTGCTTGCTGTCGTGGCCGGCGTTCCCCGCTTCGTCAGGCGTGCGCGCGGCTATGTACCGGAGCCGATCCGGCTCGCACGTGCAGGGCCGCCGGTGCTCGCGGTCGGCGCTCATCTGAAGGCGACGGTGACGGTAACGCGCGGCGACGAGGCGTTCGTATCGCAGCATCTCGGTGATCTCGACACGGCAGCCGCGATCCGCTTCTTCGAGGAGACGATCGCGCATCTCACCTCCATCCTCGACGTCGAGCCGGTCGCGATCGCGCATGACCTGCATCCGGACATGGCGTCGACCCGGTTCGCGCAGGCACGAGGTCTGCCGACGTTGCCCGTGCAGCATCACCATGCGCATGCGGCTTCCGTCATGGCCGAACAGGGCGTGACCGGCCCCGCCCTCGCGCTGGTGCTGGACGGCTACGGCTATGGCAGCGATGGCGGCGCCTGGGGCGGTGAATTACTGTCGTGCGACGGCGCTGGCTTCCAGCGCCTCGGCCATCTCGCCCCATTGAAGATGCCGGGCGGCGACCGGGCCGCACGGGAGCCGTGGCGGATGGCGGCGTCAGTGCTGCACGATTTCGGTCGCGGTGACGAGATCGAGCGGCGTTTCGTAGCGCAGCCCCAGTCGCGCAACATAGTCACGCTGCTAGACCTTGCCGATACCGCGGTCACCACCAGCGCCGGCCGGCTGTTCGATGCCGTAGCTGGTTTGCTCGGTGTCAGCACGGTGCAGAGCTATGAAGGCGAGGCGGCCATGAAGCTGGAGGCGCTGGTGCGTGAACCGGCGACGCTTGAGCGCGGCTGGACCATTGCCGATGGCGTGCTGTCGCTGCGGCCGCTGCTCGCGCATCTGATCGCGCGTGATCTCGACACTGTCGAAGCGGCGGGGCTGTTTCACGGCACGTTGGCCGCGGCCTGCGTCGACTGGATCGCGAGAGCTTCGCGCGCGACTGGCATCGGCACGATCGTGCTGAGCGGCGGCTGCTTCCTCAATGCGCATCTGGCCGAACAGATCGTGCGCGGCTGCCGTTCCGCAGGCCTCGATCCGCTGCTGCCGCGCCGGCTGCCGCCCAATGACGGCGGCCTCAGCCTCGGGCAGGCCTGGGTGGCTGGTCTGCATCTCACACAAAGCAATGTGCTGTCTGGAGGGACCGTCTGATGTGCCTGGCCATTCCCGCCGAGGTGATCAAGCTCTTGCCTGACGACATGGCGATCGTCTCGATTGACGGCGTCAGCAAGGAGGTCTCGATCGCGCTGATCGAGGAGATCGCCGTCGGCGACTACGTCATTCTTCATGTCGGCCATGCGCTGGCCAAGATCGATCCGGAGGAGGCGCGCGAGACGCTCGACCTGCTCCGGCAGATGGGCGAGGCTATGGCGGAGGTCAGGCCATGAAATATGCCGACGAGTTTCGCGACAAGGAGCTGGCGACGGGTCTTGCGCGCGCCATCCGCGCCAAGGCCGATCCGGCGCGCGCCTATCGCTTCATGGAGTTCTGCGGCGGCCACACCCATGCGATCGCGCGCTATGGCCTCGAGGACATGCTGCCGGACAATGTGCGCATGATCCATGGTCCCGGCTGCCCGGTCTGCGTGCTGCCGGCCGGGCGCATCGACATGGCGATCGCGCTCGCCGAACGGCCGGAGGTCATCCTCTGCGTCTATGGCGACCTGATGCGCGTGCCGGGCTCGCGCGGGTCCTCGCTGCTCAAGGCGAAGGCGCGCGGCGCCGACATCCGCATGGTGTATTCGACGCTGGATGCGATCGCGCTGGCCGAGCAGAATCCCGGTCGCGAGGTGGTGTTCTTCGCCATCGGCTTCGAGACCACGACGCCGCCGACCGCCGTGATGATCCGGGCCGCCGAGAAGAAGCGATTGTCGAACTTCACCGTGTTCTGCAACCACGTGCTGACGCCGCCGGCGATGCGCGCGATCCTCGACAGCGGCGACACGGTCGAGATCGACGGCTTCGTCGGGCCGGCGCATGTCTCGACCGTGATCGGCACCGAGCCCTACGCGCCGTTCGCGCGCGATGACGGCAAGCCCGTCGTGATCGCGGGCTTCGAGCCGCTCGACATGATGCAGGCGATCCTGATGCTGATCGAGCAGGTCAATGACGGCCGCCACGAGGTGGAGAACCAGTATCGTCGCGCCGTCACCGGCAGCGGCAACCAGCGCGCCATCCGCGAGGTCGCCGAGATCTTCGAGCTGCGCGACCGGTTCGAATGGCGCGGTCTCGGCAGCATTCCGGCGAGCGCATTGAAATTGCGGCCCGGCTTTGCGCATCTCGATGCCGAGCTGCGCTTTGCCATGTCCGAGCTGGTGGTGGCCGACAATCCGGCCTGCGAATGTCCGGCCATTCTGCGCGGCCTGAAGAAGCCGGTGGACTGCCGGCTGTTCGGCACCGCCTGCACGCCGGAGACGCCGATCGGCTCCTGCATGGTGTCGTCGGAAGGTGCCTGCGCGGCGCATTGGACCTATGGCCGCTTCCGCGACCATCA
Organism: Bradyrhizobium sp. SZCCHNRI20481; assembly: GCF_032485055.1. Taxonomy (NCBI): domain Bacteria; kingdom Pseudomonadati; phylum Pseudomonadota; class Alphaproteobacteria; order Hyphomicrobiales; family Nitrobacteraceae; genus Bradyrhizobium; species Bradyrhizobium sp. SZCCHNRI20481. The sequence goes on along the minus strand of NZ_JAUEUE010000007.1, from coordinate 259,020 downwards.
GCGGAGGCTTGCATCATGAGCATGCATCAGCGCCGGCTCGACCTGAAGAACGGCTGCGTCGATCTCTCGCACGGCGCCGGCGGCCGTGCGATGGCGCAACTGATTGCCGGCCTGTTCCACGAGGCGTTCGGCAACGAATGGCTGGCGCGAGGCAACGATCAGTCGGCGTTCGACGTCGCGGCCGGCCGCATGGTGATGACGACCGATGGCTATGTGGTCTCGCCGCTGTTCTTCCCCGGCGGCAATATCGGCTCGCTCGCGGTGCACGGCACGGTCAACGACGTCGCCATGGCCGGCGCGACGCCGCTGTATCTGTCGGCGAGCTTCATCATCGAGGAGGGGTTTCCGTTTTCCGATCTGAAGCGGATCGCCGATGCGATGGGAGTGGCGGCGCGCGAGGCCGGCATCGCGATCATCACCGGCGATACCAAGGTGGTCGAGCGCGGCAAGGCGGATGGCGTGTTCATTTCGACGGCCGGCGTCGGCGTGCTGTCGGAAGGCCTCGATTTGTCGGCCGACAAAGCCAGGCCCGGCGATCGCGTGCTGCTGTCCGGCAGCCTCGGTGACCACGGTGTCGCCATCATGTCGAGGCGGCAGAATCTCACCTTCGACACCGAGATCATCTCGGACTCGGCCTCGCTGCACGGCCTCGTCGCCGACATGGTTGCGGCCGGCGGCGCCGGCATCCGGCTGATGCGCGACCCGACTCGCGGCGGGCTTGCGGCCACGATGAACGAGATCGCCCAGCAGTCCAATCTCGGCTTCCGGTTGCAGGAGGAATCGATTCCGGTGAAGCCTGCGGTCGCAGCCGCCTGCGAGCTGCTGGGGCTCGATCCGCTGCATGTCGCCAACGAAGGCAAGCTCGTCGCGGTGGTCGCGCCCGAGGTGGCCGGCGCCGTGCTCGCCGCCATGCAGGCGCATCCGCTCGGCCGCGATGCCGCCGAGATCGGCGAAGCGGTGGCCGATGATCACCGCTTCGTCCAGATGGCGACGAGCTTCGGCGGCGGCCGCATCGTCGACTGGCTGTCCGGCGAGCAGTTGCCGCGGATCTGCTGAGACGCGCGATGGGCATCCAGGGAACGATACTGGTCGTGGATGACGAGGTCCGGTCGCAGGAGGCGCTGCGCCGCGTCCTCAACCAGGATTTCGAGGTCTTGTGCGCGGGCAACACGAACGATGCCGAGAAGCTGCTCGAAGGCGAGATCGTGCATGCCGTGATCTGCGACCAGCGCATGCCGCAGGAGTCCGGCGTCAGCTTCCTGAAGCGCGTGCGCGAGATGTGGCCCGACCCTGTACGGATGATCATCTCCGGCTATTCGGACTCCGAGGACATCATCGCCGGCCTCAACGAGGCCGGCATCTATCAGTACATCACAAAGCCCTGGCAGCCGGATCGCCTGATCGAGATCGTCCGCGAGGCCGTGCAGCTGTACCGGCTGCAGAAGGAGACGGAGACCGCCGGCGTTGACGTGAAGGCCACGCCGGCCCATATCAAGAAGGTGGTGTCGGTCAAGCGCGGCGCCGCCAAGCAGCTCTACGATTTCGACCGCATCGTGCATTCGGCCGCGAGCCCGATGCGCAACGTGATCGAGCTCGGCCGGCGCGCCGCCGACTACGACATCTCGGTCTTGATCACCGGCGAATCCGGCACCGGCAAGGAGCTCCTGGCGCGCGCGATTCACTACGGTTCTGCGCGGGCCACCAAGGCGTTCGTCGTCGAGAATTGCGGCGCGCTGCCGGATGAGCTGCTGGAAAGCGAGCTGTTCGGCTGCAAGAAGGGCGCGTTCACCGGCGCCTATCAGGACCGCATCGGCCTGTTCGAGGTTGCCGATGGCGGCACTATCTTTCTCGACGAGATCGGCGAGACCTCGCCGGCATTTCAGGTCAAGCTCCTCCGCGTGCTGCAGGAGAGCGAGATCCGGCCGCTCGGCGCGCAGCGCGTGCGCCAGGTCGACGTGCGCGTGGTCGCTGCCACCAACCGGGATCTCGAGGCCGAAGTCGAGGCCGGCCGCTTCCGCCGCGACCTCTACTACCGGCTCGCCGCGTTTCCGGTGCACATGCCGTCCTTGCGCGAGCGTCCGATGGACATTCCGCTGATCGCCGAGGGCGTGCTGTCGGCGGTGAAGACATCGTTCAACCGGCCGCATCTGCGTTTCGCACCGGCGGCGCTGGAGGAATTCTCCCGCTATCACTGGCCCGGCAATGTCCGCGAGCTGCAGAACGAGATCCAGCGCATGGCCGTGCTGGCCGATGCCGACGAGCTGCGCTGTCCGCCGTTCGCCGCCCGGCGCAGCGCACGCCGCGCCGCGCCCGCGATACCCAATGGCAAGCTCAATGGTTCCGGGAGCCTGAAGGACAGGGTCGAGGATCTCGAAAAGACCATCATCGTTCACTGTCTGGAGAAATATGATGGTAACATCAGTCGCGTCGCCAGCGAGCTCGGCCTGTCACGGGTGGGGCTCCGGAACAAATTGTCGAGATACGATCTGAAGAAACATGGCAAAGGCCACTCACTCTCCTGAGTCCGGGGCTGACACGCTGCTCAAGCTGATCGCGAGCAGCAGCACGCTCGAATTCGACAGCGAGCGCGAAGGCGTGTGGATCGAAGTGATCCGCAAGATGGACGAGGTCTATTCCGACCTGCTGCGCTACGAGGTCGATCTCGAGCACAAGAACGCCGAGCTCGAGGAAGCCCAGGCGTTCGTCACCAACGTCATCGAGTCCGTCTCCGACATCCTGGTCGTCTGTGACGCCAGGGGCACGGTGCAGCAGGCCAACTCCGCCTTTCTGCAGACATCGGGACGGGCCTTGGCTGACATCGCCGGTCGCGATATCGCCGAGATGATTGATCCCGATCATCGGCCCAAACTTGTCTCGCTGCTGAAGCCGCGCAGCAGCGCGGAAGTGGTCGACGGTGAATTGCGCTTTGCCGCGGCGGCCGGCGTCAGCTCCGACCTGTTCGCGATCAACAGCTCGCCGCGGCATGACCATCGCGGCCGCTTCATCGGCGTCGTGCTGACGGGCCGTCCGATCGGCGAGCTGCGCCGCGCCTATGAGGCCCTGCACAAGGCGCATCAGGAGCTGCAGCGGGCGCAGCGGCAATTGGTCGAGCAGGAGAAGATGGCAAGCCTCGGCCGGCTCGTCGCGGGCGTGGCCCACGAGCTGAACAATCCGATCAGCTTCGTCTATGGCAACATCCACACCCTGATGCGCTACCGCACCTCGCTGGTCGGCTATCTCGATGCCATCCATGAGCAGCCGGTCAGCGAGGACATCGCCGCGCTTCGCTCGGATCTGAGGATCGACGCCATCCTGGAGGATTTCGGGCCGCTGATCGACGGCACGCTGGAAGGTGCGGTGCGCATCAGCGAGATCGTCAAGAACCTGCGCCGCCTGTCGTTCTCGAAGCTCGGCGAGGTCGAGCGCGTCAACATCGAACGGCTGATCAATACCGCCGTGCTGTGGGCAGGGCGCACCAAGCAGCATCGTGTCGACATCCAGATCGAGGTCGAGCCGGATCTGTGGATCTCCGGCAACGAAGGCCAGCTGCATCAGGTGATCGTCAACCTCGTGGAGAACGCGATCGACGCGATGCGATCGACCGACCTGCCGCGTCTTCTGGTCGCGGTGGCGCGCCAGGGCAACGAGATCGCCTTTCGCATCACCGATAACGGCCCCGGCATCGACAAGGATCACCTGACCCACATCTTCGAGCCGTTCTTCACGACCAAGCGCGTCGGGGAGGGGACGGGGCTCGGGCTGTGGATCAGCTACGGCATCGTCCGCGAGCACGGCGGCGAGCTGTCCGCGACCAACGAGCCGCAGGGCGGCGCCACGTTCTCTTTCAGCTTGCCGGCGGCTTGACCATAGCGGCGGGGCTGCTGCCGACGCTGAAGTGGGATGCTGGGTATCCCTTCGAAACGATGTTGGGGTTCCTGACGGCGGTGCCGTCGGATGTTGCGGGCAGAAGCCAAGCCCGAGGTGATCAGGACGCCGTCGCGACCGGCACGCGCTCGCGCTGATTGGTCAACCGCGCCAGCAGCACGGTTGCGGTTCGCGTGATGTGTTGCCGTGCGAGATCCTCGGCCTTCTGCGCATCGCCGGCGATCACCGCCCGCAGGATGTCCTCATGCTGATCCCAGATTCGCCGCGGCGTCTCGTCGCGCATCAGCACCTCGCCCATCAGCCGGCGCAGATGCAGCCAATGCGGCAGCGTGGTGTCCTGGATGACGGAGTTGCCGGAGATCTCGTAGAGGAATTCATGAAACTTGACGTCGGCCTCGATCAGCTTCTCGACCGAATGCTCGCGCTCGGCGCTCCGGCCCTGCTCGATCAAATTCGGGCCTTCCTCGGCCGCTCGCTTGGCGCCGCGGGTCGCCGCGAGCCGGCAGGCGAGGCCCTCGGCGACCGCGCGTATTTCATAGAGGTTGCGGATGAAGTCGGTGTCGATCGGCGCGACTTCCAGGCCGCGGCCCGGCGCCTCGCGCACAAAGCCGTGATTGCGCAGCAGCAGCAGCGCCTGCTGCACCGGCTGGCGCGATACGCCGAGGTCGCGGGCCAGATCGTCCTGAATGAGGCGGGCCGATTCCGGCAGTTCGCCGCCGACGATGTCGGAGAGAATGCGCTCGTAGACGCGTTCGGTCAGGCTCGGCTGTGTCTTCAGCGGCGGCACACGGCCTCCACGGGATCAGGTGTGATGTCCGGTCGCGAATGTGGAGCTGCCGTGCCGGAGCCCGGCGCTCGCATTGCGGCCGATGTCGGTCTGAACGGGGTCATAGCGAGAATTTCCGCGCAGTGAGCGTTCGCCGCTGCTTGGGCTTGCTGTCCTGCTGGATTTCGAGGTGATGGATGAACACACTGGCCGCGCGCGAAATGTGCTCGCGGCTCAGCCGTTCGGCCTCGGCGCTGCGGCCTTCGATCACGGCTGCAAGAATGTCCTCATGCTCGTCCCAGACCGCCCGGGACATGCTCTGCTCCTTCTGCAGGACGTCGGACATCACGCGCTTCAGGCAGGGCCAATGCGGCGCCATCGTCTCGCCGATCAGCGCGTTGCCGGAGAGGTCGCCGAGGAAGCAATGGAAGGCGATGTCGGTCTCGATCTTGCGGTTGACGAGCCCGCTCTTCACCGCCTCGTGGCCGGCTGCGATGTAGGCCGGACCTTCGCGTGCGGCGCGATCGCTCGCGCGCTCGGCGGCCAGCCGCGCCGCGAGGCCTTCGAGCACCGCGCGCATCTCATAGAGGTCCCGAACGAAGCCGGGGTCGAGCGGCGCCACGATCAGGCCGCGGCCGGGCGCGCTCTGCACCAGCCCGCAGCCGCGGAGCAGGATCAGCGCCTGCTGAACCGGCTGGCGCGATACCCCGTAAGCCTGGGCCAGATCGTCCTGGATCAGCCGCGAGCCCGGCGTGAGAACGCCGCTGACGATCTCGTCAGTGATCGCTTCGACGACCTGGTCGACCAGAGAGGGAGCGGCGGGCACGATTCGCATGGGTCATCACATTTTGCCGCACATTAGCATGTCAAGTCCGAAAATCCATTTGCGAGGTATTCGAATTCAGAGTACGAATTCAAAAAAGAACGCTGCGTTAAGGCAAGTTAAAAAGCGGCCAAATAGGGAGGGACTCCGTTGTCGGAAGATCCGACCAGTCTGGAGCGCGATCAGGTTTGGTCCGTGCGCTCGGAGGGCAGCGTGCCCGCCGGCGTCATGCTGGCGGTGTCGCGGGCATTGCTGGTGGCCTCGGTCGCGTCGTTCGCCGCGATGGCGCCTGCGCTCGGGGCGGCCGGAGAAGGCCTGACCTTGTCCGATGCGTGGGTGCCGGCGGCGCCCGAGGTGGGACGCGATATCCCGTTGCTGATCACGATCAAGAATGACACGACCGCGCCGGAAGCCTTGATGCGCGTGCGTTGTCCGATCGCCAATTTCTCGGAGCGGCACACCGTCGACCGCGGCGAAGGCGCGCCGGCGATGCGCTCCATTCCCAACATTCCAATCGCCGCGGGCAGCACGCTGGTGCTGCTGCCGACCGCCTATCACGTGATGCTGCTGCAGACGCGGGAGCCGCTCGAGCCAGGCAAGCGCTTCACCTGCACGATCGTATTCCAGAAAGCAGGATCCATCGAAACGGAGGTCGAGGTTCGCAAGTCGCCTTGAAGCGTGTTTGTCGCCTGCTGCCCTCCGCCGCCGCGCTTGGCGGAGCGGTATTCGCTCCAACTCATAATCAATATAATGGGAGAAGGAAACGATGAGGACTAACGTCAGGTCGACCCTGCGGGCGGTGCTGCTGGCCAGCGCAGCCTTCGCCTGTTTCCAGCTTGCATCGCCGGCGCAGGCCGCCGACGAAATGACCCCCGAACGGCTGCTCAACGCCGACAAGGAAGCCGGCAACTGGCTCCACCATCATAAGAACTACTCGGGCACACGGTTCTCGGCACTGAAGGAGATCAACAAGGATAACGTCAAGAACCTGAAGGTCGCCTGGACGATGCATCTCGGCGGCGTCGAGGGCGGCGGCATCTGGAGCCACGGCGGTCTCGAAGGCACGCCGATCGTCGAGAACGGCATGATCTACGTCACCGACGGCTGGGGCTCGGTCTACAAGATCGACGCGCGCGGTGGCAAAGGCCAACTGGTCTGGAAGATGGATCCTAAGACGGATCACGACTGGGCCGGCGCCATCGCCTGCTGCGGCGTCGACAATCGCGGCGTCGCGCTGTGGGGCGATCTGGTCGTCTCGCACACGCTCGACGGCCGTCTGATTGCGACCAACAAGGAGACCGGCCAGGTTGCCTGGCAGCGCCAGGTTGCCGATCCCGACAAGGGCGAGGTCATCACCGGTGCTCCGCTGATCGTGAAGAACATGGCGATCTCGGGCGTGGCCGGCGCCGAATACGGCATCCGCGGCTGGATCGCGGCGACCGATCTCGGCACGCAGAAGGAGGTCTGGCGCACCCACACCATTCCGGGGAAGGGCGAGCCGGGCAGCGAGACCTGGAAGGACAGCAACGACGCGGCTGCGGCCGGCGGCGGCTCGACCTGGGTCACGGGCACCTATGATCCGGCGACCGACACCATCATCTGGGGCGTCGGCAATCCCGGTCCGGACTGGGACAACGCCTATCGTCCGGGCGACAACCTCTACACCGACAGCTCGCTGGCGCTCGATGCCAACACCGGCAAGATCAAGTGGCACTATCAGCACACGCCGAACGATCCCTACGACTACGATAGCGTCGCCGAGAACGTCCTGGTCGATGTGCTCGCGCCGAACGGCTCGACCCTGAAGCTCGCGCTCGAAGCCGACCGCAACGGCTTCGCCTATGCGATCGACCGCACCAGCGGCAAGTTCATCTGGGGTCTGCCCTTCGTCAAGAAGGTCACCTGGACCAAGGGGCTCGATGCCGAGACCGGCAAGCCGATCGAGTATGATCCGAAGAACCCGGTGCAGCGCTACAATGCGTCGGTGACGCCGCATCGTGAGAACAAGGTCGCGGACATCTGCCCGGGCAACATGGGCGGCAAGAACTGGCCGCCGACCTCCTACAATCCGGACCTGAAGCTCTGGTACATCCCTGTCATCGAGAGCTGCAACCGGATCACCGTCGAGGAGGCGACCAAGGACAAGCTCAAGGCGCGCGAATTCTGGACCGGTGGCGGACCGAGCCAGCCGTTCAAGATCACGGGCAGCGTGACCGCGATCGACGTCACCACCGGCAAGATCGCCGGCAAGATGGAGACGCCGTTCCCGAACCTCGGGGGCATGCTGTCGACGCCTGATCTCGTCTTCACCGGCCAGCCCTCGGGCGAGGTGATGGCGCTCGATGCCAAGACGCTGCAGAAGCTGTGGGAGTTCAACACCGGCGGCGGCGTCAATGCGCCTCCCGTGACGTTCTCGGTCGACGGCAAGCAGTATGTCGCGATCCTGGTCGGTCTCGGCGGCGCCTGGGACAAGTGGTTCATCGAATCCACGCCCGAGCTGAAGAAGATCCAGCCCGGCTCGATGCTCTACGTCTTCTCGCTGTGAAGTCGATTGCGGAGCGGAGGCATAGCCTCCGCTCCGTCCTCATCCCCTGTTCGACAAGAAAATCAGATGAAACTCAGTGCGATCACGTTCGCTGTGGCGTCGGCTCTCGTCCTCGGCTCCGCTTCGCTCGCATTGGCGCAGTCTGCGGCGCCGGCAGATCCGACCGATGCCGGCAAAGCCGTGTTCAAGCGTGCGAACTGCGTCGGCTGCCACAAATGGCACGGCAATGGCGGCGGCGGCTACGGCGGCGACGCGCTGTCGCTGCGCAAGACCGAGCTCGACCGCCAGCACATCGTCGAGACCGTCACCTGCGGCCGTCCCGGCACGGGCATGCCGTACTTTGCGCGCGGCTCCTATGACACGGCGAAGTGCTACGACATGAGCCGCCAGGATGTCGGCGAGCGCATGCCGCCCGAAGGCGGCGTGTTCCTGCGGCCCAACGATATCGAGGCGGTCGCGGACTACGTGCTCGCGCACATCAAGGGACGCGGCGAGCCGAGCTACGACGAGTGTACCGCCTTCTTCGGCAACACGTCCCGGGTCTGCGATATCTACAAGGCGAATGCCAGCAAGCCTGCAAGCGAGCCATCGAAATGAAACGGTCAACCTGCGCTGCGATCTTCGCCACGTTCGTGCTGCCGTTCTTGATGCATGCGGCCTCCGCGCAGGCCGTGCCGAACTACGATCTGCGTGACATCACCGTCGGCATGCCGGTCGGCGACCTGCCTAGTGAGGGCTATGTCAATCTGACCTGCGCCAAGGACCCAAACCGCAAGCTCAGTGCGTGGTCGGCGTGGCGCGATTGTCCCGCGGACGAGCAGGCGCGGCATGCGGTGCGTTTCGACTTCGATCCGGAGACCAGCCAGGACGGCACCAAGGTGGCCGGTCATCCCGTGCTGCTGACGGTCCTGGTCGACGACAAGGGCACTGTCACCGGCCTGACGATCGAGACCGATCCGAGGGCGCGGCTCTACATTCGCAAGAAGGCGTTCCTGCTCGGCAACCAGGTGAAGTCGCGCTATGGCGCCGAGGGTTGGAACTGCAAGGAGCTGGAGCCGACGGCGGGCGAGCAGCCGGTCGGCGGCGTGTTCCTGCGCGAGGTCTGCAAGAAGACGGTGCCCGGTCGGACGCTGACGGTCGAGCGCGAGCTGTTCCGCAAGCCGGATCAAGACGCCAAGAGCTTCGTCGATCAGACGCTGGTGCGGATCACCAAGGATATCAACTAGCCCGCCGCCGACCTTCATCGCGCTCCGCTGGAGGCGCGCGCCAGTCGGCGTCGTGAACCCGGTTGCCGGGAGGAAACGACGATGAGGGATCTCTTGAATTTCGGGCAGATGCTGTCGGCCCATGCGCGCATGTCGCCGGAGCGCACCGGTGCCCGCGATCTCGAACGTGCGATGAGCTTTGCGCTGTGGAATGAGCGCACGTGCCGGCTCGCAAACGCGCTGCTCGGGCTCGGCCTTGCCAAGGGCGATCGCGTTGCGATCCTTGCTTACAATTGCGTTGAATGGTGCGAGATCTATGCGGCCACAGCCAAAGCCGGGTTGGTGGCGCTGCCGATCAATTTCCGCCTCACCGCGTCCGAGGTGCAGTTCATCGTCCAGAACGCCGAAGCGGCGGCGATGATCGTGCAGGACGAACTCGTCGGCCTGGTCGAGGAGGCGCGCACGGATCTCGGCATCGCCGATGACCGCTTCATCCATTTCGGCGCGAAGCCGCGTCCGGCAGGCTATCGCGGCTATGAGGACATCATTGCGATGGCCGCGGATCGGGAGCCCGACCAGCAGGTCGCGCTGTCCGATCCCTGGACCTTGATGTACACCTCCGGCACCACCGGCAAGCCGAAGGGCGTGCTGCGCAGCCATCGCAGTGCTGTCCTCCTGTCGATGGTCACCGAGATCGAGCTGAAGCTGAGCCGCAACGACGGCGCGCTGCTGGTGATGCCGATGTGCCACGCCAACTCGCTGAACTTCTTCGGCGCGTTCGGTTATATCGGTGGCGTCAACTCGATCTACTCGCGCAAGAGTTTCGATCCCGAGCACGCCGTGACGACGCTTGCGGACGGCGGCTCCACGTTCACCTCGCTGGTCCCGACGCACTACATCATGATGCTGGATCTGCCGCGCGCGGTGCGCGCGCAGCATGATTTCAGCGCGGTCACCAAGCTGATGATCTCCTCGGCGCCGGCCCGCCCGGAGACCAAGCGCGAGGTGATGGAGATGTTCCCGAAGTCCGGGCTCTACGAGCTCTATGGCGCGACCGAGACCGGCTGGGTCACCATGCTGCATCCGCATGAGCAGTTCACCAAGCTCGGCTCGGTCGGGCGCGAATGCGTCGGCGCCGCGCCCATCCGCATCTTGGATGATGCGGGACATGAGGTGCCAGACGGCGAGGCAGGCGAGCTCTATTCCTCGAACGCTCACACCTTCGACTGCTATTGGCGTCTGCCGGAGAAGACCAAGGAGGCGTTCCGCGGCGACTACTGCTCGGTCGGCGACATGGCCCGTCGCGATGCCGACGGCTACATCCATCTCGCCGACCGCAAGAGCAACCTGATCATCTCAGGCGGCGAAAACATCTATCCCTCCGAGGTCGAGGCGATGGTCGGCGCGCATCCTGGTGTCAAGGACATCGCGGTGATCGGCCTGCCCGACGACAAATGGGGCGAGCGCGTCCATGCCGTGATCGTGCCGCGCGACGGCATGGCGGTGAAGGAGGGCGATCTGGCCGAATGGGCGAAAGAACGGCTCGCCGGCTTCAAGCGGCCGCGCTCTTACGCCTTCATCACCGATAGCGAGATGCCGCGCAACGCGACAGGCAAGATCCTGCATCGCGAATTGAAGAAGAGATTTACGCAGTGAGCCGCGGCAATGCCGTACGGTCTGATATGTAGCTGCGATGCAGGCCGTCCTCAATTCCGCTCTTCCGATCTTCGCGCTGATCCTGACCGGATTCCTGTGCGGCTGGTTCGGTGTGTTCGACCGCACCGCGACCGACAATCTCAACCGCTTCGCGGTCTATCTGGCGCTGCCGGCGCTGATCTTCACGGCGATGTCCAGGATCGGCGTCGAGCAGGTCAGCCAGTTCGGCTTCATCGGCGCCTTCTGCGGCGGAATTGCCGCGACGTTCGCGACCGGTTTCGTGATCAGCCGTCTGCGCGGCCGTCGCGTTGCCAACGCCAGCATCGAGGGACTGGACGCCGGCTACAGCAATGTCGGCTTCATGGGCATTCCGATGTGCCTCTTGGTGTTCGGTCCGGACAGCGCGCCGGCCTCGATCATCGCTACCTTGTTCACGGCCTGCGTGCTGTTCCTGTTCGCGATCGTGGTCGTCGAGATGGATCTTCAGAAGGGCGCCACGCTCGGGGCGACGGTCGTCAAGGTCGCGCGTTCGCTGCTGACGAGCCCGTTGTTCATCGCGCCCGTGGCCGGGCTCGCTGTGGGCCTCAGCGGCTTTGCATTGCCAGCGCCGTTCCTGAGCTTCACGACTTTGCTTGGTGGAGCAGCATCGCCGGCGGCGCTCGTGTGCATCGGCCTGTTCCTGGCGCAGGAACGGGCGGTGACGCACGATGCGGCTTCGATCGGCATTCTCGTATCGCTGAAGCTCGTGATGCAGCCGGCGGTCACCGCGCTGCTTGCCTTCCACGTGTTCTCGATGCCGCCGCTGTGGTCGCATTCCGCCGTGATCCTGAGCGCGCTGCCGATCGGCTCCGGGCCGTTCACGATCGCCAAGCTCTATGGTCTGGAGGCCGGCGTCACCTCGGGCTCGATTCTCGTCTCGCACATGTCAGCCGTTCTCACCGTCTCGCTGCTCGTGGCCTGGCTCGCGCCGGGCTGATCACGTCACCATCCGCAGGAGTCGTCAGATGAAGATCTCTCCCGACAGTGCCGCCGATCTGATCGCCCGCCTGCTCAAGCGCCGCGGCGTCAGCCGCGTGTTCGCGCTGTGCGGCGGCCACATTATGCCGATCTGGATGCGGCTCGATGCTGAAGGCATCCGCATCATCGACGTGCGCGACGAGCGCGCCGCCGTGCACATGGCGCAGGCGCATGCCGAGCTCACCGGCGAGCTCGGCGTCGCGCTGGTCACCGCGGGGCCGGGCGTGACCAACGCGATCACCGGCATCGCCAATGCCCACGTCTCGCGCGCGCCGGTGCTGGTGATGTCGGGCGGCAATCCGCGGCCGCAGGAGAACCGCGGTGGCCTGCAGGACATGGATCACACCCAGCTCGTGCGCTCGATCACGCGCTATGCGCGCACCGTGCGCGAGCCGTCGCTGGTGCTGCAGGAGCTCGACGAGGCGATCGCGCGTGCCTTCGGCGAGGGCGGCGAGCCTGGCCCGGTTTTCATCGATTTTCCCGTCGACACGCTGCGCGGCGTCGTGCCGAAGGCGCTGCAACTCGAGGAGCATCTCGCGCCGAAGCCGCGCGCGGCGACACGGCCTGATCCGGCCGAGGTCGAGAAGGCGGTCGAGCTGTTGTGGTCGGCGCGCCGTGTGCTCGTCATCTCCGGCCGCGGCGCGCGCGGCGCCGGGCCCGAGCTGATCGCGCTGCTCGACCGGCTCGGCGCGGTCTATCTCGACACCGGCGAAAGCAGGGGGCTCGTGCCCGACGATCATCCCTCGGTCGTCGGTGCAATGCGCGGCGCCGTGATGGGTGATGCCGACGTGGTGCTGACGGTCGGCCGCCGGCTCGACTTCCAGCTCGCCTACGGCTCGCCTGCCGTGTTCAAGGACGCCAAGTTCGTCCGCATCAGCGACACCGCGAGCGAGCTGCGCGACAATCGGCGCGGTGGGGCCGAGATCCTGGCGACACCAGCGGGGACCTTGCGCGCGATGGTGGCGCTGGCGGGCAACCGCGAATCGGCCATCGATCGGCAATGGGCCGCAAAACTGCGGGCCGCGCATCAGGAGCGCGCGGCCAAGCTGAAGCAGAGCATGGCGACGGCGCCGGCCGGCTCGGACGGGCGGCTGCATCCGAATCGCGTGCTGTCGGCGCTGCAGGAGGCGATCGGCAATGACGCCGTGGTCATCACCGACGGCGGCGATTTCCTGTCCTTTGCCCGCGTCGGCCTCAGCGCGCCCCTGATGCTCGATCCCGGCCCCTTCGGCTGCATCGGCATCGGCGTGCCCTATGGCATCGCCGCGAGCCTCGCTTTTCCCGACAAGCCCGTGGTGGTCGCGACCGGCGACGGCGCCTTCGGCTTCAACGCGATCGAGGTCGACACCGCGGTGCGCCACAAGGCGCCGGTGCTGATCGTCGTCGCCAACAACGGCGCCTGGCAGATCGAGGTGCACGACCAGGCGGTGACACACGGCAAGGTCGTCGGCACGAAGCTGCAATTCGCCGATCACGCCGCCATGGCGCGCGCCTTCGGCATGCATGCCGAGCGCGTCGAGACCGAGGAGCAGCTCGGCCCCGCAATCCAGCGCGCGCTGGCCAACCGCCCGGCGCTGCTCGACATGGTCGTCACGCCGGAAGCGGTGTCGTCGGACGCCAAGACAGGACTCGCCTGGGTGCCGGACCTGCAGCCGCTCGCCGCGTGGGACGAGGCGGAACGGAAGTGGCGCGGCTGGTGAGGCCTCACACCTGCTGCAGCTGCCGCGGCGCGCTGAGCCACAGCGCGAGCAGGGTGCAGACGGCGCCGGACAAGAGATAACCGCCGGCCGAAATCAGGCCGAGATAGGCGGCCAGCAGCAGGGCGGCGAGCGGCGCGAAGCCGGCGCCGAACAGCCAAGCGAGGTCGGCGGTCAGGGCCGAGGCCGTGTAGCGATAGGTGCGCGCGAAGTTGGCGGCGATCGCGCCCGAGGACTGGCCGAACGACAGGCCGAGCAGGATGAAGCCGAGCACCATGTAGATGGTCTCGCCGACCGGGCCGGCGTCGAGCAGTTGCGGCGCGAAGCCCGAGAACACCGCGATTGCGATCGCCGAGCCGATCAAGAGCGACTTGCGACCGATACGGTCGGCCAGCATGCCAGACGCGACAATGGCGACGACGCCGAACACCGCACCGACGGCCTCGATGAGCAGGAAGCGCGCCGGCGTCTCCTTGGTGAACAGGAACACCCAGGACAGCGGAAACACCGTCACCATGTGGAACAGCGCGAAGCTCGCCAGCGGCGCGAAGGCGCCGATCACGATGTTGCGGCCCTCGTGCCGAATCGTGGTGATGACGCGTGCCGGCTGCAATTCGCGCGACTGGAACAGCTCATCATACTCCGGCGTCACGACCATGCGCAGCCGCGCGAACAGCGCCACGACGTTGATGGCAAACGCCACGAAGAACGGGTACCGCCAGCCCCAGTCGAAGAAGTCGGCCGCGGAGAGATAACCGACGAAGAACGCGAACAGCACGCTGGCGACGATCAGCCCGAGCGGCGCGCCGAGCTGCGGAATCATCGCGTACCAGCCGCGCTGGTGCTCCGGCGCATTCATCGCGAGCAGCGACGCCAGCCCGTCCCAGGCGCCGCCCCAGGCGAGACCCTGGCCGATCCGCGCCAGCGCCAGCAGCCAGATCGCCGCCGCACCGACGGTGTGGTAGCTCGGCAGGAACGCGATCGCGACGGTCGAGGTGCCCAGCAGGAACAATGCGGTGATCAGCTTGGCGCTCTTGCCGTAGCGGCGGTCGATCGCCATGAAGATCACGCTGCCGAACGGACGCGCGAGGAAGGCGAGCGCGAACAGCGCGAACGAATACAGGGTCTGCGTCAGCTCGTCCGCAAACGGAAACACCAAGCGCGGAAACACGATCACCGAGGCGATGGCATAGACGAAGAAGTCGAAGAACTCCGACGTCCGCCCGATGATCACGCCGATCGCGATCTCGCCCGGATGCGCCTCATGCGTGCGGGAGAGATGGGTTTCGCCGTCGGCGGTCGCCGCTGCCTGTGTCATCGCGCTGCCTGCAGTCCTCTCGTACTCTATTCACGCCCCGTAATTGTCGTCCTCGGCGCCGCTCCGGTATTGGACAAATTGTCCAATGTCGGCCGTGTCGTCCGGTCGCTAGGTGAGGCCTCGTTCAGAGATCCGCCTTGACGAGGTTGAGCGTGCGTTACTGGAAATCCTTGGCTCTGCTGCCGCTGGGGCTCGCGCTCGGTGGCTGCAATCTGGTGGTGCTCGCGCCCTCGGGCGACGTCGCCGCCCAGCAGCGCGATCTGGTGATCATCGCCACGGTGCTGATGCTCCTGATCGTGGTGCCGGTGATGGCGGCGACGGCGATCGTGGCCTGGCGCTACCGCCAGTCGAACCAGGCGGCGAGCTACACGCCGGATTGGGATCACTCCACCCAGCTCGAGCTGCTGATCTGGGCGGCGCCGCTGCTCATCATCATCTGCCTGGGCGCGGTCACATGGATGGGCACGCATCTGCTCGATCCCTACCGCACGCTCGGGCGCATCGCGGTCGATCGTCCAGTGACGCCGCAGGACAAGCCGCTCGAGGTGAACGTTGTCGCGCTCGATTGGAAGTGGCTGTTCATCTACCCGGAATACGGCGTCGCCAGCGTCAATGAACTCGCCGCACCGGTGAACCGGCCGCTGGATTTCAAGATCACCTCGTCCTCGGTGATGAACTCGTTCTACATCCCCGCTCTGGCCGGCCAGATCTATGCGATGCCGGGCATGCAGAGCCGGCTGCACGCGGTCATCAACAAGCCCGGCGTCTATCGCGGCTTCTCGGCCAACTATAGTGGTGCCGGCTTTTCCAGCATGCGCTTTGCCTTTCATGGTCTGTCGGATGCGGAGTTTTCCGGCTGGATCGAGAAGGCGAAGGCCAGTGGCAATCACCTCGGCAAGCCGGATTATCTCGTGCTTGAGCGTCCCAGCACCGACGAGCCGGTCCGCCATTTCGCCTCGGTCGATGCTGACCTGTTCCGCGCCATCCTCAACATGTGCGTCGAACCGGGCAAGATGTGCATGAGCGAGATGATGGCGATCGACGCGAGAGGCGGCATGGGCCTGGCCGGCGTCCGCAACACGCTGCCGCTCGCCTACGACAAGTTCGCCGCGCGTGGCGCCGTCTTCGGCGCCGAGCCGAGCTTCGTCGCCGGCGGCGTCTGCCTGCCGGGCGACCAGGTCACGCGCATGGCTGCGGAATCGTCGCCCACCGTTCTCGCGCCACTCGATTGGACGCCGCTGCAGGGCCGCGGCCTTGAACGGCCCAGCCTGCTGCGGCCGTCGAAGGCGTCTTTCATCACGGGGCCAGCCTCCAAGTCGGATTCGTGAGGGTCACATCATGTTCGACACGTCAGATCTCACCCGATTGATCTTCGGCCGGCTCACGCTGGAGTCGCTGCCGCTGCACGAGCCGATCATCGTCGGCACCTTCGCGATGGTCGCGCTCGGCGGCATCGCGCTTTTCGGCGCTATCACCTATTTGCGGCTGTGGGGCTATCTGTGGAAGGAGTGGTTCACCACCGTCGACCACAAGCGCATCGGCATCATGTACATGGTGCTCGGCATCGTCATGCTGCTGCGCGGCTTCGCCGATGCGCTGATGATGCGGCTGCAGCAGGCGATCGCGTTCAACGGCTCCGAGGGATACCTGAACTCGCACCATTATGATCAGGTGTTCACGGCGCACGGCGTGATCATGATCTTCTTCGTGGCGATGCCGCTGGTCACCGGTCTGATGAACTATGTCGTGCCGCTGCAGATCGGCGCCCGCGACGTGTCGTTCCCGTTTCTCAACAATTTCAGCTTCTGGATGACCACGTCGGGCGCCGTGCTGGTGATGTGCTCGCTGTTCGTGGGCGAGTTCGCGCGCACCGGCTGGCTGGCCTATCCGCCGCTGTCGAACCTCTCCTACAGTCCGGATGTCGGCGTCGACTATTACATCTGGGCCCTGCAGGTCGCCGGCGTCGGCACGCTGCTGTCCGGCGTCAACCTGATCTGCACCATCGTCAAGATGCGTGCGCCCGGCATGACCATGATGAAGATGCCAGTCTTCACCTGGACCTCGCTGTGCACCAACGTGCTGATTGTCGCCTCCTTCCCGGTGCTGACGGCGGTGCTAGCGCTGCTGTCGCTCGACCGCTACGTCGGCACCAACTTCTTCACCAATGATTTCGGCGGCGACCCGATGATGTACGTCAACCTCATCTGGATCTGGGGCCATCCGGAGGTCTACATCCTCATCCTGCCGGCTTTCGGCATCTTCTCCGAGGTGACCTCGACCTTCTCGGGCAAGCGCCTGTTCGGCTACACCTCGATGGTCTACGCCACGGTCGTGATCACGATCCTGTCGTACCTCGTCTGGCTGCACCATTTCTTCACGATGGGCTCCGGCGCCAGCGTGAACTCCTTCTTCGGCATCACCACGATGATCATCTCGATCCCGACGGGCGCGAAGATGTTCAACTGGCTGTTCACGATGTATCGCGGCCGCATCCGCTTCGAGCTGCCGATGATGTGGACGGTCGCCTTCATGCTGACCTTCGTGATCGGCGGCATGACCGGCGTGCTGCTCGCGGTGCCGCCGGCCGACTTCGTGCTCCACAACAGTCTGTTCCTGGTCGCGCATTTCCACAACGTGATCATCGGCGGCGTGCTGTTCGGCCTGTTCGCCGGCATCGCCTACTGGTTCCCGAAGGCGTTCGGCTTCAGGCTCGACCCGTTCTGGGGCAAGATGTCGTTCTGGTTCTGGACGGTGGGCTTCTACTTCGCCTTCATGCCGCTCTACGTGCTCGGCCTGATGGGCGTGACCCGTCGGCTGCGCACCTTCGACGATCCGAGCTTGCAGATTTGGTTCGTCGTCGCCGGCATCGGTGCGTTCCTGATCCTGCTGGGCATCGCGAGCTTCCTGATCCAGATCGCGGTCAGCATCCTCCACCGCGAGCAGCTCGCCGACGTCTCCGGCGATCCCTGGAATGCGCGCACCCTGGAGTGGGCGACGTCGTCGCCGCCGCCGGCCTACAATTTTGCCTTCACGCCAGTGGTGCACGACAATGACGCCTGGTGGGACATGAAGCGCCGCGGCTACACGCGTCCGCTCGCCGGCTTCAAGGCGATCCACATGCCGAGCAACACCGGCACCGGAGTCGTCCTTGCGGGGCTCAGCACCACCATGGCGTTCAGCCTGATCTGGTACATGTGGTGGATGGCGGCCGGCAGCTTCATCGCGCTGCTCGCGGTCGCGATCGGCCACACCTTCAACTATCACCGCAGCTTCCACATCGCGGCCGATGAGGTTGTCAGCGCCGAGCGTGCGCGCACCGAGCTGCTCGCCGCAGGAGCCAAGTCATGACCGTTGCGATGGGCACTCTGAAGGCCGGGGAGCCGGTCTTCTATGTCGTCGACGAGCACGAGCATCCCGAAGGCAGCAGCACGATGCTCGGCTTCTGGATCTATCTGATGAGCGACTGTCTCATCTTTGCGATCCTGTTCGCCGTGTATGGCGTGCTCGGCGCCAAATACGCGGCAGGTCCCGCGCCGAAGGACCTGTTCGACCTGTCGCTGGTCGCGGTCAACACCTCGTTCCTGCTGCTGTCGTCGCTCACCTATGGCTTCGCGATGCTGTCGATGCAGCGGAACCGCGTTGGCGCGATGCAGGTTTGGCTCGTGGTGACGGGGCTGTTCGGCCTCGCCTTCCTCGGCATCGAGCTGACCGAGTTCGCGCACATGATCCATGAGGGCGCGACGCCGCAGCGTAGCGCCTTCCTGTCGTCGTTCTTCACCTTGGTTGGAACCCACGGCCTGCACGTGACGTTCGGTCTGGTCTGGCTGGTCACCCTGATGGTGCAGGTCAGGACTCACGGCCTGATCGAGGCCAACCGGCGGCGGCTGGTCTGCCTGAGCATGTTCTGGCACTTCCTCGACGTGATCTGGATCGGTGTCTTCACCTTCGTCTATCTGATGGGGATGCTTCGATGAGCGCTCACGCACACGCCCATGATGCCGCCGATGCCCATGCTGGCACGCGCTCTGGCCAACTGATTGGCTTCGGCGCCTCGGTCGTCCTCACCGCGATCCCGTTCCTGCTGGTCATGACCGGCTCGCTCGACAAGCAGGCCACGGCGCTGATCATCATGGCGCTCGCGGCCGTGCAGGTCGTCGTTCACATGGTCTTCTTCCTGCACATGAACACCAAGGCCGAGGGTGGCTGGACCATGATGGCGCTGATCTTCACGATCATCATGGTGGTGATTGCGCTCAGCGGCTCGCTCTGGGTCATGCATCACCTGACCACGAACATGATGCCGGTGCACGAGATGGGCCAGACGCCGTGATGTCAGCTCCTGCCGACGGGGCAGGGGAACGCGACGAGGCCGGCCGCGGGCGATCCGGCGCGCTGCGGCTCGCGATCGGCGCGGCGTGGGTTGCCTGCGTCGCGATGCTGCTGGCGCTGGGCGTCTGGCAGATCGAGCGGCGGGCCTGGAAGCTCGACCTGATCGATCGTGTCGAGCGCCGCGTTCATGCCGCGCCCGTGCCGGCGCCGAGCCCGGCGGATTGGCCGGCCATCGATCGCAGCGACGACGAGTACAAGCTGATAACGTTGAGCGGCCGCTTCCTCAACGACCGCGAGACGCTGGTCCAGGCGCTGACGGTCGAGGGCTCCGGCTATTGGGTGGTGACGCCGCTGCAGACCGCCGCCGGCACCGTGCTCGTCAATCGCGGCTTCGTGCCCGCGGACCGCCGTGCGCCGGCGAGCCGCAGCGCCGGGAACCCCGATGGCACGGTCGGCGTGACCGGATTGCTGCGGATCTCCGAGCCGGGCGGCGGCTTCCTGCGCCACAACGATCCCGCGGACAATCGCTGGTATTCACGTGACGTCGTGGCGATCGCGGCGGCGCGCGGTCTGTCCGACGTCGCACCGTTCTTCGTCGATGCCGATGCGACCCCGAATCCCGGCGGGCTTCCGATCGGGGGACTCACGGTGATCTCGTTTCCGAACAACCATCTGGTTTACGCGCTGACCTGGTTTACATTGGCCCTCATGCTGGCCGGCGCCGGGCTGCAGCGGCTCCGCCGCGGGCAGAGTGAGCGCGAAGCGCCGGCAGCGCAGGATGTGGAATGGGATCAGCGGCGGCAGGACATGGGTGGATGCGGGGCGGCGTCTTGAGGGATCGAAGCTCGCCGTTCTGTCGGCGGAGATCGGACGTGGCCTCATGAGAAGCGAGGCCCCTAATCTGCCGTTTGGGGCCGTGGCCGCGATCGCCACACCCGAGATCAACGCGCCGCTGCCGACGAAGGACGCGACCAACCGCAAGAACATGGTGCTGCTGATCCAGCTGCGCTGGATCGCCGTGGTCGGTCAGATCGTCACCATCGGCTTCGTGACCACCTGGTTCGGCATTGCGCTGCCGCTGCTGCCGATGGCGGCGATCATCTGCGCGCTGGTGGCGCTCAATATCGCCAGCCATATCTGGCTGCGCACGCATGACGACGTCGGCAATCGTCACCTGCTGATCGCCCTGATGCTCGACGTCGTGGCGTTGACGTCGGAGCTCTATCTCACCGGCGGCGCGTCGAATCCGTTCACGTGCCTCTATCTGCTGCAGGTCACGCTGGGGGCCGTTCTGCTCGATGCGCGCTCGTCCTGGTCGCTGGTCGCGCTGACGGTGCTCAGCTTCATCTGGCTCACCATCGAGTACCGTCCCCTGCAACTGCCGCAGCATCACGTCAGCGATGCATTCACCCTGCACATCACCGGCATGTTCGTCGGCTTCGTGCTCGACGCCGTGCTGCTCGTCGTCTTCGTCACCCGCATCAACCGGAACCTGCGCGAGCGCGACGCCAAGCTTGCCGATCTGCGCCAGCACGCTGTCGAGCAGGACCACATCATCCGCATGGGCCTGCTCGCCTCAGGCGCCGCGCATGAGCTCGGCACGCCGCTGGCGTCGATCTCGGTGATCCTGAACGATTGGCACCGCATGACCGCGATCTCTGCCGATCCGGCGCTCGCGGAGGATTTCACGGAAATGGAAGCGGCGGTGCAGCGCTGCAAGTCGATCGTCACCGACATCCTGGTCTCGGCCGGTCAGGCGCGCGGCGAAGGCTCGGCGCCGACGACGTTGAAGGCGTTCCTGACGACGCTGGTCGCCGAATGGAGCGCGGCGCGCTCGGCGCGCAATCTGATGTTCCGCAACGAGTTCGGCTCGGACCCGGCGATCGTCTCCGACGTCGCGCTGAAGCAGGCGATCGTCAACGTGCTCGACAATGCGTTCGAAGTCTCGCGCGAGTGGGTGGAGTTCGTGGCCGAACGAGATGGTGATCAGCTGCTGCTCAGCGTCAGCGATCGCGGGCCGGGCTTTGATCCGGCGATGCTAGGTCAACTCGGACGTCCCTATCAGTCGAGCAAGGGCCGCCCGGGCCGCGGCCTCGGCCTGTTCCTGGTGGTCAACGTGATCCGCAAGCTGGGCGGCAGCGTTTCGGCCTGGAACCACCGGGGACGTGGGGCGACCGTGCGGCTGTCACTGCCGTTGTCGACGCTTGTCATTGGAGAGCGCGATGGCGAATGACCTGTCCCTCTTGATCGTCGAGGACGATGACGGTTTTGCACGCACCCTGAAGCGCTCGTTCGAACGGCGCGGCTACGAGGCCGTCGTCGCCGGCTCGCTCGAGGACGTCGACGAGATCCTCAAGAGGAAGACGTTCGGCTATGCCGTCGTCGATCTCAAGCTCGGCGGCGCTTCCGGCCTCGTCTGCGTCGAGAAGCTGCATGCGCATGATCCGGAGATGCTGATCGTGGTGCTCACCGGCTTCGCGAGCATCGCGACGGCGGTGGAGGCGATCAAGCTCGGCGCCTGCCACTATCTGGCCAAGCCGTCCAACACCGACGACATCGAGGAGGCGTTCCGCAAGGCGCAGGGCAATGCGCAAGTGGCGCTGGCCGAGCGCTCCACCTCGATCAAGACGCTGGAATGGGAGCGCATCCACCAGACCCTGATCGAGACCGACTTCAACATCTCCGAGGCTGCAAGACGGCTCGGCATGCATCGCCGGACGCTCGCGCGCAAGCTGGAGAAACGCCCGGTGAAGTAGATCGATCCGGTTGTTGTCCGGAGGAGTGGAGCTCATTCTTTCCGGCCTACTCCCTTGCCAGAGCCGTTGCCGGATCGAGCCGCGAGGCGCTGCGGGCGGGCATGTAGCCGAAGCCGATGCCGATCGCCATCGACGTGACGGCGGCGCCGACCATTGCGAGCGGCGAATAGATCAGCTGGAAGCCGACGTCGAGCGCGTTGAAGACCGTGCCGAAGCCGACCGCGAGCGCCAGGCCCAGCGCGCCGCCGAGCAGGCAGACCAGCACGGCCTCGATCAGGAACTGCATCAGGATGTCGCTGCGCCGCGCGCCGACCGCCATGCGCACCCCGATCTCGCCGACGCGCTCGGACACCGATACGAGCATGATGTTCATGACGCCGATGCCGCCGACCAAGAGCGAGATCACGGCGATGGCTGCCACCAGCAGGGTCAGCACCTGCGTCGTGCTCTCGACGGTCTTGCGGATGTCGTCGGTGTTGAGCACGAAGAAGTCCTTGGCGTTGTGCCGCGCCGTCAGCAGCGCCGTCGCGGCGCGCTCGGCCGCGGCCATCGGCGTCGCCTCGTCGACGCGGACGCTGATGCTGCGCAGCACCTGGTTGCCGAGGAAGCGCGCCTGCACGGTCGTGTAGGGCAGGTAGACGATCGGCGTGGAGCTGGAGCCGAAGCCGGCCTGCTGCTGCTTGGTGATGCCGACGACGCGGCAGGGCACCTTGCCGATCAGGACCACGCTGCCCAGCGGACTGACGTCGGGATCGGGAAACAACGCCTTGCGCGCATTGTCGTCGATCACGGCATCCTGGGCGTAGGAGCGCACGGTATCGGCATCGAGATAGCTGCCTTCGGCGAGCTCGGTGTTCTTGACCCGGAAATACTGCTCGCCGACGCCGGAGATCTGGGCGCTGACCTCGATCGCGCCGAACCGCAACGTGCTGGTGGTCGAGACCGTCGGCGAGATGGCGTCGACATAGGGCTGCTGCGCCATGACCTTGGCATCGGCGAGCACCAGCGTCCTGATCTTGCTGGAGCGCGTATCGCCGAAATCCTTGCCGGGAAAGAATTCCAGCGTGTTGGTGCCGAGCCGGTTGATGTCCTTCAGCACCTTGGCCTGCGAGCCTTTGCCGAGCGCCAGCACCAGGACGACCGAGGCGACGCCGATGATGATGCCGAGCATGGTGAGGAACGCGCGCATCCGGTGTGCATTCATGGCGAGCAGCGCCATCCGCGCGGCCTCGCGGAAACGGTCGAGCTGGCTGCGCCACCACGACGCCGCCGGAGCGGAGTGGTCTTCGGTCGCTGCGGCTGGCGCGGGTTCCGAAGTCCGCGGATTGAGCCGGTCGGAAATGACGCGGCCGTCCTCGATCTCGATGATGCGCCGGGCGCGCTGCGCGACGCTCGGATCGTGCGTGACGATGATGACGGTGCGCTCGGAGGCGCTGATCTCGTCGAGGATGCGCAGCACCTCCTCGCCGCTGGCGCGGTCGAGCGCGCCGGTCGGCTCGTCGGCCAGGATCACGTCGGGATCGTTGACCAGCGCGCGGGCGATCGAGACCCGCTGCTGCTGGCCGCCCGAGAGCTGACCCGGCTTGTGCTCGGTACGGCTGCCCATGCCGAGCCGCTGCAGCAGCGCCGCCGCCTTCCGGCGCCGCGCATTGGGGCCGAGCCCGGAATAGACGGCCGGGACCTCGGCATTCTCAGCGGCCGTGAGTTCGCCCAGCAGATGGTAGCGCTGGAAGATGAAGCCGAAATGCTCGCGCCGCAACGCCGCCAGCTCGTCCGGATCGAGCGAGCCCATCTCGCGGCCGGCGATCCGGTAGCTGCCGGATGTCGGGCGGTCGAGGCAGCCCAGAATGTTCATCAGCGTCGACTTGCCGGAGCCCGACTGGCCTATGATGGCGACCATCTCGCCGCGCGCGATCTGGATGTCGACCTCGCGCAAGGCATGGACGATGTTTTCGCCGGAGGCGTAGCACCGCCCGACGTTCTGCAGATCGATCAGCACCTCCGCCATCACGGACCTCCGGAGGAGGCCGGCGGCGGCATCACGGTTCGCTTCGGTCCCTCGTCGGGCGTCGAGATGACGACCCGCTCGCCCTCGCTCAGGCCGGACTGCACCTCGGCCCGGATCTTGTTGTTGAGGCCGATGTGAGTGGTGCGCTTCTCCAGTGTTCCTGCGCCGGTCAGCACGCGCACCGTGTAGCTGCCATCGGGATTGGCGTTGCCAAGCGCGGACGACGGAATGGTCGGGACCTTGCGGGCCTCGCCGAGCAGGATGTGGACCTCGGCCGTCATGTAGGTCATCAGCCGCCCGTCCGGATTGGCGATGTCGAACACGCCGTTGTAGTAGATCGCCGACGACGTGGTGGACGAGGACGAGCTGCTGCTCGACGTGGTCGTCGTGCTCGACGAGAAGCTCGAATCGCTCTTGATCGATTCGGGCGCCGGCTCGATCGATCCGAGCGTGCCCTCGTAGCGATGATCGGGCTCGCCCAGCACGGTGAAATAGACGTTCTGTCCGGGCCTGACCTTGACCACGTCGGCCTCGGAAATCTCCACCCGCACGGTCATCGTCTCGACCTGGCCGAGCACGACGATGGTCGGTGCCGACTGCACCGCATTCACGGTCTGGCCCTGCTGGGTGACGATCGACAGCACGGTGCCGTCGATCGGAGCCGTGATCTTCGTGTAGCCGAGATTGACGCGCGCGGTCTCGATCGCCACCTCGGCCTCGACGATCTGCGCGTCGAGCTGCGCGATCTGGGCCTGGGTCTGCTTCGCGGTCGCCTCGGCGCTGTCGTAGTCGGCGCGCGACGACGCCTTCTGCGCCAGCGTAACCTGCTGCCGCGCCAGGTTCGCCTCGGCCAGCGCCAGGGTGGCGACCTTCTCGTCACGCTGCGCCCGCACGCTCCGCAGGCTCGCCTCGTTGGTGCGCAGCGTGTTCTGCTGCGTCAGCGAGTCGATCTCGGCGATCAGGTCGCCGGCCTTCACTTTCTGGCCGAGCTTGACGTTGAGCGCGACGAGGCGCCCCGAGGCCTGGGCACCGACCGCGACGAGCTTGACCGGCTTCAGCGTGCCGGTGGCGAGCACGGTCTGCTCGATGTCGCCGGTCGTGACGGGGGCGGTGACGAGATTGGCGTTGGGATTGCTGGTCAGCCTCATGACCAGCACGATCGCGGCGGCCAGAACGACGAGCGCTCCCACGATCAGCAGCGGCCAGCGGCGCAGCCGCTTGGGCTTCGGTACCGGCGCGTGGCCGTCATCGACCGCGACCGCTCGGGGCATCTGGGATAGGGGTGCGTTCATCGGATCATTTCGGAAACACGTTTTGGAATTCAGGACGTGGGCTATTTGGGGTCGACGGACTGCGCGAGATGCGGCCCGGTGCCGCTGTCGACGACCTCGGGCCGCGAGCTGTCGATCGCGCCGGTCCAACCGCCGCCCAAAGCCTTGGCCAGTGCGACGTAGTTTTTCGCCAAGGTCGCGCGGCTGGCGAGCAAATTGTCCTCGGCCGTGAATTGCGAGCGCTCGGCGTCGAGCACGTCGAGGAAAGTGCTGGACCCCGTCTGATAGAGCGAGCGCGACAGCCGTGCAGCCTCGCCATAGCGTCGCGCCGACTCCGTCAGGCTGCGGATGCGGATGCGTTCCTGGGCGAGATTGACGATGGCGTTCTCGACGTCCTCGAGCGCGCTCAACACGGCGCTCTGCCAAGCGACGTGGTACTCGTCGCGCTGCGCCTCGGCGATCTCCACCGCCGCCTGCAGCTTGCCGCCGTTGAAGATCGGCACCGACACGCTGGGGCCGATCGACCAGCCGATGGTCGAGCTCTTGCCGAGATCGCCGAGCTTCAGCGCGCTGGTCGAGACCGAGCCGCTGAGGCTGACATCCGGATACAGCGCAGCCGTCGCTTGTCCGATCTTCGCGGTGAACTGTGCGAGCTGCCGCTCGGCCTTGCGGACGTCCGGCCGCATCACCAGCACGTCGGCCGGGATGCCCTTCGGCAACGGCAGGCGTGGCGCCGGGATCGCCGCAGTGCGCGACAGGCGCAGGCTCAGTGCGGCCGGGTCGCGGCCGAGCAGCACGCCGAGCCGGTGCACGGCCTGCTGATAGCTGCTCTCATAGGTCGGGATGGTGGCTTCGGTGCTGGCGGCGAGCGCGGAGGCCTTGGCGGTGTCGACGGCCGACGCCGAGCCGGCATTCTGCTTGCGCTCGGTCAGTGCCGCGGTTTCGCGCTGCGAGGCCGCCGTGCGCCGGGCCAGCGCCACCCGCGCCTGATAGGCGCGGGCATCGATGTAGTTCGAGGCGACGTCGCCGATCAGCGTCAGCAAGGTCGCGCGCAGATCGTCCTCCGCAGCGTCGACGCCATAGCCCGCGGCCTCGACCGCGCGGCGGTTGGCGCCGAACAGATCGAGCTCCCAGCTCGAATCGAAGCCGGCCTGGTACTGGCTGTAGGTGGTAGGAGCGATCGCGATGCCGCTCGTCGAGCTGCCGGCGCTGCGGGTCTCCGTCGCCGTGCCGGTGCCGCTCACTGTGGGAAACAGTGCGCCGATGGCCTGGCGCTGCGTCGCCCGCGCCTCGCGGATGCGCGCCTTGGCGGCGGCGACGTCGAGATTGCCGCTGACGGCGTCTGCGATCAGCTGATCGAGCATGACATCGCCGAGGCTGCGCCACCAATGTGCGAGCTTCAGCGCTTGCGTGGGTTTGTTGCGGTCGCTGCTCCAGCTCTGGGGCATGCCGAAATCCGGCTTCACGTAGTCGGGCCCGACGGCGCAGCCGGCGAGCAGCGGTGTGGCCAGGCAGAGTGCGAGCAGGAGAGGCTTCACGGTGGCTGAGACGATCGCGGTTCGGAAGAGGGCCGCGCCGGCCGAAGAGCCATGCCGCAGGACTTCCCTGTTGATGCTTGTCTGATGCGTAAAGCCTAGGCGTGATACCAATTTCGCAGGATTAAGTCGCGTGAAGAAATGTTTCCGCCTTAACAATACAGCTTACTTTTGCCACGATCGGAGCTCGCTTCGGGCTGTTCTTTTGGACTCAAATCGACCATGTTCCGCGCATGATGTCGTCACACAATACCGCCGTGGCCGCAGACGCAAACATACCGGCAGCTGCGCGCATTCTCTGCGTCGAAGATGACCGGGAGATTGCGGCGCTGCTCACCGAGCTGTTGCAGGAGCACGGCTTCGCGCCGCGCTTCGTGTCCTCCGCGGCCGCAATGAACGACCTCTTGCAGCGCGAGCAGGTCGACCTCATCATGCTCGACGTGATGCTGCCGGACGATGACGGCATGAGCATCTGTCGCCGCCTTCGCCAGATCTCGACCGTGCCAATCATCATGGTGACGGCGAAGGGCGAGGACATCGATCGCATCCTCGGTCTCGAGCTCGGCGCCGACGACTACGTCGTCAAGCCGTTCAATCCGCGCGAGCTGGTGGCGCGGATCCGCGCGCTGCTGCGCCGCTCGCAATTGCATCCCGCCGTGATCGCGGCGCGGCAGGCACCGATGACTTTCGACGGCTGGCGCATCGAGCCGGCGACGCGCACGCTGTTCGATCCCGACCGCGTCAAGATCACGCTGACGAGCGCCGAGTTCGACATTCTCCTGGCGTTCTGCCGCAACGCCGGCCGGGTGCTGTCGCGCGAGCAACTGATCGAGCTGGCGCATGGCGGGCAGGCCGGGCCGGTCGAGCGCAGCATCGACGTTCACATCAGCCGCATCCGCCAGAAGATCGAGCCCGGCGCCAGGAGCTGGACCCTGATCAAGACGGTGCGCCTCGGCGGCTACGTCTTCACGCCAAGAGTCGAGAGCATCGATGACGCCTGATAGCAAGCCGTGCCCGCGCCTCGGCCTCACCACGCAGATCGTGACGCTGGCGTCGCTGTCGGTGCTGTTCGGCATGGTCGTGATGATCGCGGCGGCGCTGCTGTTCCTCGATCCGCCCGACGAGCAGGAATCGCCGGCCTACGGCATCGCGCGCGTGGCCGAGGCGGTGCACTTCGTCCGCGCCGCGAACGACCCCGTGGCCGTCGACAGCAGCCTGTCGAGCCTGCGCAGCTCCGGCATCCAGGTCGAGCTCGTGCCGCTGACCTCGCTCACGCTGCTCGCCAAGCCGGTCAGGGACGTGCCATGGACCTCGCGGCTGGCCCGCCGTCAGCTCAGCGTGCTGCGTGACATCACCTTGCTCCACGGCGTCGGCTATGGCGCGTCGCCGCCGACCCAGATCATCGTTCAGGTCGACGGCGAGCGTGCGCTGGTGTTCGACGACGTGCCGCGCCTCGAATTCTGGTCGATGGTGCTGAAGCCGACGGCGGTGTTCCTGTTCCTCATCCTGATCCTGGGCGTGCTGCTGTCGATCTACGCGGCGCGGGCGATCATCCGGCCGCTGTCGGAGATGGCGCGCGCGGCGGCGGCGTTCGGCCGCTCGCCGGGAGCGCAGGAGCCGCTGAGCCGGCGCGGGCCCCGGGAGATCGCCCAGGTCGCCGAGGCGCTGAACGAGATGCAGGCGCGCATCCGCGCGCTGCTCGACGACCGCACGCGCATGCTGGCCGCGATCAGCCACGATCTGCGCACGCCGCTGACGCGGCTCCGGCTGCGCTCGGAGCGCATCGGACAGGGCGAGATGCGCAGCGCGATGCTGCGCGACATCGACCAGGTCAGCCGCATGCTCGACGAGACGCTGGACTATCTGCGCGACGACACCAAGGCCGAGCAGCCGGCGCGGATCGAGCTGGCGAGCCTGCTCGAGACGATCTGCTGCGACTTCGCCGATGTCGGCCACGCCGTCACCTTCGATGGACCGTCGCGGCTGGTCTGCGAGGGCCGGGCCCGGGCGCTGTCGCGCGCCGTCACCAACGTGGTCGAGAACGCGGTCAAGCATGGCAGCGAGGTCGTGGTCAGCCTGTCGACCCTGGCCGACGGCATGATCGCGATCGAGGTCGCCGACGACGGTCCGGGCATTCCGCAGGCGCTGCAGGCGCGCGCGCTGGAGCCGTTCGTCAAGCTCGACCAGGCGCGCTCCGCCGGCGGCTTCGGCCTCGGGCTGTCGATCGCGCAGGAGATCATGAAGAAGCATGACGGCGGCATCGCGCTGATGCCCAACGCCCCGCGCGGTCTGCGGGTGCGGCTGTCGCTGCCGCTGCGCATCGCGATGCCCTCGGCGATCCCCGCCAAGGTGGCGTAGCAGACGCCACGAGAAAGAAACCCCGCCGGTGCTGATCCCGGCGGGGCCTTTGCGTTTGCCGATGTCGAGGGACGGCGATCAGCTCACGCGCTTCCAGGTCTGGCCGCCGCAGAACAGGCCGCCGAAGGCGCAGCCCTGGACCCGCAGGGTGTTCGGGCTCTTGAGCACGACGGTGGAGTCGTAATTGCCGCCGCCGTCCGGATCGTGGATGCGGCCGACCCATTTGCTGTCCTTCGGCTTCATGTTGATCAGGATCTTCTCGCGCGTCTTCTCGGCAAAGCCGCAGATGTTGGCGCCGCACGGCTCGATCACGACGTTGCCCTTGCCGCCCTCGGTGGCCCACAGGCCGAGCGGCGAGTTCGGATCGGCCGCCGGCGCCGGGGCGGGCTGAACTGCGGCAGGCGCCGCGGCGACGGTGACCGGCGCGGGTGCCGGAGCAGGCTGGGGAGCAGGCGCGGTCGCCGCGACCGGTGCCGGCGGCACCGGCATCTGCCCCGTCGTGGATGGCGCGACGGAAGCGGGCGCTGCGGGGGGTGGCGCGGCCACGGCTGGCGCGGCGGCGACGGGCGCTGGCGCATTCACGACCGGCGCAGCAGGCGCCGCGGCGGCGGGAGCCGGAGCGCTGGCCGCAGGCGCGCTGCTCGCCGGCGCATCATCGTCGAGCTTGGACGATGTCAGCCCGCTGAGGTCGATGCCGGACACCTGCAGGCAGGACAGCGACTGGCAGTTGCGCGGCACGGTGACGCGGATCTTGTGTCCGTCGAAATTGAACGCGATCGAGCTGCCGGCCTGCGCGGCGCTGCTCGCGATCAGAACGGCTGCTGCGGCCAGAAAGACGGTCTTCATGGATGAGCTCCCTCGGGACGGCGTCGTGAACCTGAGGGACCTGTTAAACGCGGGCGCCGGCGCGATCTGTGACAGAGATCACAGCCGACGGATGCGCGTCTGAAGACGACAACTCCGCGCGGGAAGGTGGGCGATGGCACGCCGCCGGCCGACAGCCGCCCGTCGATTGATCGAGATCGGATCTCAGCGATCAGATCATCCCGACGACGATGGCGCCGACGAATGCAAACACGATACACGTGACCGCCATGCTCAGCCGATCGGCAGGGCTCATGGGATGGCTCCCGTTTTCGTATCTCTCGCGCCCCTGACGTGCGCGTCGCTCTTGACGCAGGCGTTCCGCGGAGCGCGCGCCACACATATCCGATCGGCATCGGCAAAAAAGACAGCGCGGTTGTCGCTTCCCCGTAAATGGACTGCCTTTCACGTCACGATGGTTTGCGCGCCGTAAATGGACGGCATTGACAGGTCCTTAAGCAAATTGCCGCAAACCTCTGCATATGACGCGCGGAGTTCGTTTGTATCTCGTCGGCTCCATCGTCCTTGTCTCGCTTGCGGGTTGCGGCCGTGGATTCTTCCAGGAGCGCGAGCCGTGGCGGGCCGAGGCCGAGATTGCCTGCCTGAAATCGGGCGCGGTGAAGGAGAGCGCGGATATCGTCCGCATCAATCCGATCTCCGGCCCCGGCATGTGCGGCGCCGACTATCCGCTGAAGGTGGCGGCGCTCGGCGAAGCGACCACGAGCTATGGCTTCGCCGATGAAAGCCTGCGTCCACCGGCCGCGATCGGCGGCCAGCCGCGCTGGCCGATCAACCAGCCGCCGCAACGCTACGCCCCGCCCGCGACCTATCAGCCGCAGGCCGCGCCGCAGCCGGCCTATCCCGCGTCGAGCGCGGCCTATCCGAATTCGGCATCGCCGTCCTATGGCGCTCCTCCCGGCGCGCCACTGCAGCTCGAGCCGCCGGTCGGCGAGGACGACGTCGATCAGCCGGCCGACGCGGCCTATTCGCCCTATCGCGGTCAGCCGGCCGCTCGCACCGCCTATCCGCCGCAGGAACCGCCACCGCGGCTCGGACCGTCGCGCGATCCGGTCGGCACCGTCGGCCCGGTCGCGGTGAAGCCGACCGCGACGCTCGCCTGTCCGATCGTCTCGGCGCTGGACCGCTGGCTTGCGGAATCGGTGCAGCCGGCGGCCCAGCGCTGGTTCGGCACCAAGGTCGTCGAGATCAAGCAGATCTCGGCCTATTCCTGCCGCGGCATGAACGGCAATCCGAGCGCGCACATTTCCGAGCATGCCTTCGGCAACGCGCTCGACATCGCCGCCTTCACGCTCGCCGACGGCCGTCGCATCAGCGTCAAGGATGGCTGGATCGGCCTGCCGGAGGAGCAGGGCTTTCTGCGCGACATCCAGGGTGGCGCCTGCCAGCAGTTCACCACCGTGCTGGCGCCGGGCTCCAACGTCTATCACTACGACCACATCCATGTGGACCTGATGCGCCGCGCCAGCCGCCGCCTGATCTGCCAGCCGGCCGCGCAGTCCGGCGAGGCGGTGGCGGCGCGCGCGCAGCAGCGGCGCTATGGCTACGGCCAGCGCGAGCCCGACGTGACCAGCTCGATCCCGTCGCGCAAGCAGCCGCGCAGCATCGGCCAGCTGATCAACGAGGAAGACGAATTCCGGGACTATTGAGAGGGGCGAATAGGGAATAGCGAGTAGCGAATCGGGACGATCACCTGCTCGCCATTCGCTCGCGCCTGTGCGCCGCTGTGGATTTCTCCCGCCGTTGGCCGCGCCTGAAACCGTTCTGTCCCGCCCCGAAACGGAAACGCCGATGTCACGCGCTGCGCATTAGGAGTCCGTTGACCAGTTTTGCCGTCCGCCATTGGCCGACACTAGACCTGCCACAGTCGCCAGGAACAAGGCGCGCGGGGTTCTGGTTGCTGCCGGATTGGGAGAGGCGGAGATGGTATCGTATCGCATCAAGGCGATTGGCTCGGGCTTCGAGGTCGGCACCGCCGAGCAGGCCGTGCTGGTCTGCCGTTCGCTGAAGATCGCCCGCCGCGCCGTCGCCGACGCGCAGCGCCTGGAGCGGATGCCGCCGAAGCCGATTCCCTGGCGCACGCCGCCGCAGAGTGAGACCTCCGCTGGCGGAGCGGACGATGCCGCGCGCAGAGAGGATACCGACATCGAGGTTCTCGTCGTGTCGGATGGCCCGCCTCTGTGCTGCTGACTAACCGGCGCGGAAGCGACAGAACTGGAACTGCTGCGTCGAGTCCCATGGCGTGCGATGCGCCTCGGTGCAACTGTCCTCCAGCGTGAAAGCAGGACCCAGCGTTGCGGCCAGGCTGTGGGCGTCGTAGCGGACGACCGGCAGTCCGCTGCACCTCTCCGGACCATCGGGCGCGAACGTGCCGATGATGACGGCCCCGCCGGGCACCACCGCCGCGCGCAGGCGGTCGACGTAGGCGGCCCGGTCCTCAGGCGCGGTGAGGAAATGGAAGGCGGCCCGGTCGTGCCAGACGTCGTAGCGCGCGTCCGGCGTCCAGGTGGTGACGTCGGAGGCGATCCACGTGACCCCGGCTGCCGCCGCGCCGAGCCTGCGGCGGGCCGTCGCCAGTGCCGCATCGGAGATGTCGAGCACGGCGAGCGCGCTGTAGCCGGCCGCGAGCAGCGCATCGACCAGCCGCGAGGCGCCGCCGCCGATGTCGATGATCCGCGATGTCGGCGTCGCGCCGGCCTCGCGGATCATCCGCAGCGAGGTCGCCGGATCGTCCTGGTACCAGCTGACCTCGGTCTCGGCCTTGGTGGTGTAGACGCTCTGCCAATGGGTGGTGCGGTCGGACATGGTTTCGGTCCCGAGGAGAGGCACACATTATAGCACGCGACGGCTCGAACTCTTGCCCAGGCGGTGGTGGGCTCCCCTCCCCCTTGCGGGGAGGGGTC
Organism: Bradyrhizobium sp. SZCCHNRI20481; assembly: GCF_032485055.1. Lineage (NCBI taxonomy): Bacteria > Pseudomonadati > Pseudomonadota > Alphaproteobacteria > Hyphomicrobiales > Nitrobacteraceae > Bradyrhizobium > Bradyrhizobium sp. SZCCHNRI20481. The sequence goes on along the minus strand of NZ_JAUEUE010000007.1, from coordinate 226,066 downwards.
GGGGGTGGGGGTCCCCACGCGCTGAACGTGGTGAGATCCCCATCATCTGTCGAGAACTCATGGGGTGCGTAACGCGACACGCAACGAAGCGTCGTGCCTGTCGGCGCGCTGGCTCTCATCAACGGCGGGACCCGTGAATACCAACCCCCAACCCCTCCCCGCAAGGGGCTACGGGATTCCCGGTTTTATGCTTTGGGTTGCAAGTAGATAGCCTTCAAGCATTGCAGCGAGACGATCCCAGCCGTCTCGCATTGTCTTTGGCCCTGGTGGTTTACCGTAGCAATTCCAGCCGCCGAGGCGTGCCGCGATCCATGCGACGAACGCGAGGGAATCGGGAGGATGTGGGTTCTGCTGCCGCGCGGTCTTGCCTTCGAGCGTTTTTGATAGGTGCCCCAGAGCTGGTCTGAAGGCCGGGTCGATCACGTCGCTCATGGGACGGGGACTGCCGTCTCTGGCGTCGACAAGCTGGATGGTCCGGATAGCGCCAGCAAGCCCGATCGCCGCGAGATTGAACATGCGATCGGCATCGATGACCTGACTGTCGTCGAGAGCCAAGCCATCGCTCTTGAGAGCACGGAAGACCTGTTCGATGCGCCAGCGCAATCGATAGAGTTGCACGATCTGTTCGGCATCTGCCGCGCTGGCAACGGAATGGGTCGTGAGCAGATGCCACAACAACGGTGTTTTGCCGGCGGGCGCATCGATCTCACGCGCCTGTATCAAAGTCATTTCGATGGCATCGCAGGCCTCTGATCGTTTCAGGCTCTGTGGCCGGGCAAGAGACACGCTTCCGGCGCGAAGCTCGACGGTCGCCCCGCGCCCTTTATCGCCGGGGCCGCGCGGCGCCACCTTGACGAGGCTTGTTTTCAGCACCTTCGTCTCGGCAAGCGCTGCAAACAGCATTTTGCCATCGGACAGGCAGCGATCCTGCGCAGCACGCACGATCAGATCGAGCCCTTCCGGCTTACGCGTAAACAACGGGTAGATGTCGCTTTCGCGATCGGCGACCATCGTGACGCTGGCCGCCTCCGATAAGACGCCGGCAGCCGCCTGACAGCCATACAGCCAGCGTATCGACTCCTTATCCTCGATCGCTCGCTTGCGGCGAGCCGGAACTCGTCCGGCTGAGCGCGTCCAGATTTCCGCGTCGACAAGTCCCAACACCGCCTCGCTCTCGACGTCGAGGGCAATCACGGGATGGATGAAGAAGCCGGGTGTTTTTCCGTCCCCGCCAGGACCGAAGCCGCGCCGCTTCTTGTCACGGCCGGAGAAATTGATCTCGCTCGTGTCCTGGATCGCCAGAATACGCCGTCCCACGCATTGAGCCGCAGTCCGAGCCGCCAGCGTCTCGACGATCCGATCGACCGAGACGTGGTGCGAGGACAGAAATCGGTGAATGGCCTTCTCGCCGGCTCGCGTCTCCCCCAACTTCCGCAAGACCAGCGTGCCTGCTGTCGCCACCCGTTCGATCAGCCAGTCAGCCCGCTCCGCAACTCGAATATCGCCAAATGACATTCAAAGCTCTCCACCGAACCGGTCGAAAACTTTGAATCACATCCAGAAATCGCTTGGAATCGCTTTCGGGCATCCCGTAGCCGCAAGGGGAGGGGAGCGCACCGCCTGCGCGGCGATAGCGTGCCTTGAACGAGCTGCCAGAACGGTCATGCCGCTACGACGATCAAGTCCTCAAAACGTCCCCGCCACCGTCACCCGGAACGTCAGCGGCTCGATCGGGTGCAGCACGCGGTCCATGACGCCGGTCTGGCAGACCTGCGCCGGAACCGGCGTCGCGGGCGGCGACACGTAGCAGTCCTTGTAAAGCTGGTCGGTCGGCAGCAGAGAGCCGTAACCGTAGGAGATCTGGCTGGCCTTGGTGTTGAGCAGGTTCAGCACGTCGAGCTGGATGCGCCAGCCATTGGCGTCGCGGAAGCCGAGGCGGCCGTTGAACACGCTGGTCGCGGTCGAGCGGAAGTAGTTGTCCTCCGTCAGCGGCGTCGCGCCGAGATAGCGCCAGCGCAGGCCGCCGAACCAGCCGGTCTTCTCACCCAGCGTGATGCCGGCCGAGGCGACCATCGACGGCGCGTTGGGGATGTAGTTGCCCGGTGCATTGCCAAGCTGTGCCTGGGGGTAGCCGGCGAGCGAGGTGTAGACCGCCGCCTGGTCGGTGTTGTCGCCAACGAAGCGGGCATGCGTTATCGCCAGATCGGCATCGATGTCGATCCACGACGCCGGCCGGTAATGGTTTGTCAGCTCGAAGCCGTAGCGCCGGCTCGGCCGGCTCGCCTCGGTGTTGCCGGCATCGCCGGAGAACAGGATCTCGGAATCCTGGTTGAGCATGAACACGCTCAGTGACGAGTCGAGTCCCGGAATGATGCGCGTGCGCACGCCGACCTCGGCGCCCTTGGTGCGGACGAGAAGCGGCGAGGAGGCGAGCTTGTTGGTCGGATCGGCCGGATCCTCGGTGGCGGTCGCGCCGCGGGCATCGTTGCTGTGCATGCCATAGCCGGCGCCGACGAAGAACTCTGTCTTGTCGAACGGCCCGATCACCATCCTGAATTTCGGACTGCCGAGGCTGGCTGCGGCATCGCCGGTGTTGTTGCCGTTGGTCAGCGAATACACGTGGGTCTGATAATAGTCGCCGCGATAGCCGACCGTGGTGCGCAGCCAGTCGGTCCAGCGCACCGTGTTTTCGACATAGAGCCCGACGCTGCCTTCGCCGACCTTGTCGGCGCGAACGACGCCGGTGTTGTTGGCATCGATGTCGGAGAGCAGCACCCGCTGACGGGTGTTGGTCAAGGCGAGCGCGATGTCGTCATAGCGCGTCTGGATGCCGACGGTCGTCTCCATCGGCTGGCCGGCAAAGCTGCCGTTCAAGGTGCGCGACGCGTTGGCGCCGAGCATCAGCCGGTCGTCGTGCTGGTGGAACTGGTCGCCATTGACCGGGTCGCGCAGCGCGTAGGTGAAATTGTTGTAGAGATCGAGCTGGCTCTTCACCACATAGGCGTTGGCCTTCCAGGAGCCGGCGTCGTCGGTGCCGGCGATGCGGCCGGACAGCGCGAAGCGGTTGGTCTTGCCGCCGTCGGTCGGATCGACCGCATCGTAGCGGCCGAGCAGGCCCGAGGTGATGGCGCGCTCCGGCACCTGGTCGGTCGAGGTCCAGCGGTTCGCATAGGCCATGCCGGTGATCGAGAAGCCGTCGGTCGCGGTGCCCTGCGAATACCGCATCAGGCCGTTCAGCTTCTTCGCATCATCGGGCGTGGTCCACGGTCCGTCATAGCGGCCGGCCTCGCCGGCGATCAGCAGATGGCCGTCGCCGACATGCACCGAGTCCATGCCGAAGAAGCGGCGATAGCCGAAGCTGCCCGCCGTCATCTGCGCGATCGCCTTGGGCACGCTGTCGACCAGCCCGATATGGACGCTGCCGGCCGAGGCGAAGTCGCCCTCGTCGGCGAAGTAGGGCCCCTTGCGCACGTCGAGGCGGCCGATCGTCTCCGGCATCAGCCAGTTGAGATCGGCATAGCCCTGGCCATGGGCATGGGTGCGCATGTTGACCGGCACATCATCGACGAACAGCGCGAGATCGGTGCCGTGGTCGAGATTGTAGCCGCGCAGGAAATACTGGTTGGCTTTGCCCTCGCCCGAGTGCTGCGTGACGATCAGGCCGGGCACCGCTTCGAGCACCTCGCCGGGCCGCGTGGCCGGGCGGGCGTTGATCTCCTCGCCGGATATCACGACCTCGCTCGCCATGCCCTGCGGCCGCGCCGGGCCGGAGCCGACATTGGGCGCGCCGGACGGTGCAGCCGCGGCCGTGGCGGCCGGCGTCGCATGCGCAGTCGCACCGGCCGTGCCCGGCTTCGGCCGCTGCGCCGCGCGCCGGACCTGCGGCTTCGGCTTGGCCGTGCGTCGGGGGGCATCCACGTCGACCGTCGGCAACTCGGCAGGGGCCCGTTCCGGATGGGCGTTTGCCTGCTGCGCCAATGCCGCCATCAGCACGCCAACACTCGCCCCACGCCACCGCATCGTCACGCCCCTAGAGCTCGCCACAGGGCATGCATCTTCAACTGCCGCGCGCCTTCGTTGGCCCGCGACATGCTCGCTTGGATCGCCCTACTGTCGAATGTTAAAGAACGCTAAGGTGACACCGGTATGATGTCAACGTGAATACATCATACTCATGCGGTGGATAGGCGCTTGCCGCGCAGCTCGAGGAGACGGACATGCAGCGCCTGACGATCACGATCGACGACGATCTGCTGGCCGAGGTCGACGCCTTCATGGCCCGGCGCGGCTACGACAATCGTTCGGAGGCGTTTCGCGATCTGCTGCGCAGCGGCTTAGAGACGGCTGACGCCGGCGCCAGCGACAGCCGCCACTGCATCGCGACGCTCAGCTACGTCTACGACCATGCCGCGCGCGAACTGCCGAAGCGACTCACCCAGGAGGCGCACGATCATTCCGGCCTCGCCCAGGCGACCCTGCACGTGCACATCGACCAGGAGAGCTGCCTCGAGGTCACCGTGCTCAAGGGCGAGCGCCGCGAGGTCAAGGCCTTCGCCGACCACGTCATCGCCGAACGCGGCGTCCGCCACGGCCACGTCGCGATGATGCCGATCGATCCGGCGCACGATCATGAGCACGCGCACAGCCATTCGCATTCTCACAGCCACAGCCATTCGCATTCCCACACCACGAAGAGCGGGAAGAAGTAGAAGCGGCTCGGCAAGGACAGTAGGGTGGGCAAAGGCGCGCCCCCAATCCTGCTGATCACACTCGATGCATCACGCGCCGTGCCCACCGCGGCGCATCGGCTGAGAATGGTGGGCACGGCGCCGTTGCATCGTCACCCGCGGCTGCGGCGGAGCAAGGCGTCCTTGCGCCGACGTGTCCCCAAGCCGATCAGGCGGAGGCAATCGAGAGTCTTGGCGCGGCCCCTGGATCGCGTCGCTTCGCTCGCGATGACGCCGTGCTACTGCGGTCGCGCGCCCTAGAATGCCGTCGCTCGTGCCGGTGATGACAATGGTACGAGATGCCGCAGGTACTTTGGCAGCGGCGGGGAAGGTTTAATCCTGAAACGCGTCAACTGGTGCATTCACGACAGCAGATATTCCGTCGCTGTTGCGCCCAGAATCCCATTTTGTCCCGAAGCGGACATTGTTCATCGTGGGCTTATCGAACGAAACGCAATCCATCTAGCCGCCGACGATCGTTCGAGCCAAACCTTCATACGCTCGCTTACCCAATGGAGCGTATGCTCACGAGCGATGTCCGTGCCCGGATGTCGATCTGCGCGGAAGGAATGTGTGCCCTGGACCTGCAATTCGGGCGTAGGCCGGACGGCGAGAGCCCACAACCGAGGCATCTGCGCCAGAAGAGTGGGTTCGTGGGAGCATCCCAAAATGTAGTCCTCTGGTTCGCCTGTCTCGGGATACGACATCGGCTCATTGGTATCCGTGCTCCAAGTCTGCCAATCGAGGCGGACGACTTTCCCATACTGAGTCTGCTCGAAGTCAAAGCCAGTCAACTGGCTGCGTTCAAGGTCACGTCGAAATTCGTCGGTGACGATGATGAAGCCGAATGGCTGGGTCATCGGCGGCACATATGGGCCAGTGCGCAAGATGCGGATGATCGGCGGTCCGACGCACTCGGTCGCTTCAACGAGGCCGTTCAAAAGAATATCGCCGTAGTCACCCCAGGGAGATCTGACGGATTCCATAGCGAAGAACTTTGACATGGTAGGCCCAGGATGCGCGGCTGCCGAGCTTCGATTGCCCCAATCCGCAACCGCTTGCAAGGTCGGCTCGCGCCCCTTCTCGGACGCTAGGCTTCTTCCGCGGATACGGCGCCGTGGTATCGTCGCCCGCTGCTGCAGCGGTCGCGCGCGGTTAAAGCCGGCTGCGCGCAGAATCCGATTTCGTTTGCCCGATCAAGCTGATTTGCCCTGTCCAGTCCCTCGCGCAAAAATTTTCATCTTCCATTTTTCCGAATTTAATGGTTGTCTACCGCCATCCCGGCTCGATCGAAGAGGGACGTTTCGCGGTCGTCACGAGCGTTGGAGGCGGGGAGTGGTGGCCTGTCGGCGCGCAGCGCGCTGGAATCGCGAGCGGACGAACGCGACCGGCAGGACGATGAAGTCGTATGGTCCTGGCGCCCCGATGCTGGCGTCAAGTTCGCAGCAGATGCTCGCGCATCTGCGCGGGCGACGGTGGCTACAAGCCCGGACACCGGGGAGATTACGTATAAATCGTAAGCCCATCGCGCGGGGAGGGCCGGGTGTGTTCGGCCAGACCTGTGGTACCTGCCGCCTGCATTTTTTTGAGCAGGCGGGCCACGGGCGCGGCCAGCGCCCGGCCTTCCCTGCACCCTCCGATCGATCCGAGGGTGATCCGAACGCAAAGCTCGGGCGTCACCAGCCGCGAGAAGGAGAGCGCATGTCTTATGCTGGCATATCTCGGGCTGACATGTCTTGCGCCGATATCTGTTGTGCCGACATCGGCGCGCGCATCGCTGCGGTCAGCGGCGTCTCAACTCTTGATGCTGTAGGTCGCGAGGAACATGCGGACGGCGCTCGCCACCACCTTGTGCGTCTCGTCGGGCGAGGGGGCGGGGGCTCCCTGAAAGATGAAGGGCAGGAACAGCGTGGCCTGGCACATCAGCTGGAATTGCGATGCGGCGAGGTGACAATCGTCAATGGCGAGCTCCTTGGCATCGACACGGGCCTGCAGATAGGCCGCAAGCCGGCCGATCGTGCCCTCGATGACGCAATCATAGTAGCGCCGCCCCACCTCCGGCATGCGTTCGGCAATCGCCATCACGGTGCGGATCGCCGATCCGCCGCCGGGGCGGCAGACGACCGCGATCCAGGCGGTGCCGAATTCGTACAGCACGGTCGCGGCGTCGCGGGCGGGATCGAAGCTGAAGTTCGAGGCGCCCCGATGCACGGTCTCCTCCGCGACGATCGCCTCGAACAGGCGGAATTTGTCGGCGAAGTAGACGTAGAGCGTGCCCTTGGAGACGCCGGCCGCGCGTGCGATCTCGCCCATGCTGGCGCCGTCGAAGCCCATGTCCATGAACACCTTGCGGGCGCCTTCGAGGATCTGGCGCCGTTTCGAGGAGTCCTCATCCGGCATCACCTGGGTGGTGTTATGGTCCGCCTCAATCATTGGTTTAGGCTGTTCCCGAAGATTTGGCCGGCGCCAACGTCACCAAGGCATCCGCGCGGATATGTTGCGATAGCGAAGATGTATATTGACCGAACGGTTCGGTCAATGGTAGATGTGGATTGACCGAACGGTTCGGTCGGGATTTTCGGGGCCTGAGCGGCCCCGCTGTCATGGGTGGGAGTCTCTGATGGCCGCTGCAAGAGATCAGGCTGTACGGGCGCGCCGTCCGGACGCCGAGGAAACGCCGAAACAGCCGAGCGCTGAGTCGGCCCGCCCGCAGCCCAGCGACACGGCGCAGCGCAAGCCGGCTGATGCCAAGCCGGCTGAGCTGAAGGCAGACGTCAGCACCGAGGCGCCATCCGAACGGCCCGCGCCGGCCGGCGCTCCTGCCGCAGCGAAGCCGCAAGCCGAGCCCGCCGCCGCGCCGAAATCCGGCAAGCGCAAGCGCGTGCTCGCCAGCATCGGCGTGCTGCTCGCGCTCGCCGCCGCCGGCTATGCCACGCACTATTATCTGGTCGGCCGCTTCATGGTTTCGACCGACGATTCCTATGTCCGCGCCAACAACACCATGCTGGGCGCGCGCGTCTCCGGGCACATCCAGGAGATCGTGCCGCGGGACAATTCGGTGGTCCGCAAGGGCGACGTGATCTTCCGCATCGATGACGGCGACTACAAGATCGCAGTCGACGCCGCGCGCAGCAAGATCGCCACCCAGGAGGCGACCATCGCGCGCATCGGCCGCCAGGTCGCCGCGCAGCAGAGCGCCGTCGAGCAGGCGCAGGCCAATCTCACCTCATCCGAAGCCGCGATGAAGCGCGCCGGGCTCGACTATGAGCGCCAGCAGGCGCTGAGCAGCAAGGGTTTTGCCTCGCATGCGACCTTCGAGCAGTCGGAAGCCACGCGCGATCAGGGCATGGCCGGGGTGCGCGCCGCGCGCGCCGCGTTCGACGCCGCCCGCGACAATGTCGAGGTGACGAAGGCGCAGCAGGTCGAGGCCCAGGCGCAGCTCGCCGAGCTCAAGACCTCGCTCGCCAAGGCCGAGCGCGATCTCGAATTCGCCACCGTGCGCGCGCCGGTCGACGGCACCTTCTCCAACCGCCTCGTCAACACCGGCGATTTCGTCGCGGTCGGCCAGCGGCTCGGCAACGTCGTGCCGCTCGATGACGTGTTCATCGACGCCAACTTCAAGGAAACCCAGCTCAGGCGTATCCGTCCGGGCCAGCCGGTGACCATCAAGGTTGATGCTTACGGCGCGCGCGGCTTCAAGGGCGTGGTCGACAGCATCTCGCCGGCCGCGGGTTCGGTGTTCACCCTGCTGCCACCGGACAACGCGACCGGCAACTTCACCAAGATCGTGCAGCGCCTGCCGGTGCGCATCCGCGTGCCGAAGGACGTGGCGCGGCAGAACCTCTTGCGCGCCGGCATGTCGGTCTACGTCACGGTGGACACCACCGACGGCGCCAAGGATGCCGACAGTGACGGAGATCTCGACGCGCCGGCGACGGTGCAGGGGAAGTAGCAAGTTGATCTAACCGGCGCGCTTGCATTCGCTGTCGCGTCATCGGAAGTCAGCTCCCTCCCCCTTGCGGGCGAGGGTTGGGGTGGGGGGCTCCGGGCGAGACCGCCGTTGGGGACCCCCACCCCCGACCCCTCCCCGCAAGGGGGAGGGGGAGCGCACCTGTGACGCGGCGCGGTCATCGACTCCAGCGGACTCATTAGACCATGGCCACCGCCACCACAGCCAATCCCACCATGAGCGCACCGGCGGCGCCGTCGGACCGCATCGCGCCGCGGCGGCTGATCGCGTTCCTGATCATGGTGTTTGGCATGTTCATGTCGATCCTGGACATCCAGATCGTGTCGGCGTCGCTCAGCGAGATCCAGGCCGGACTGTCGGCGAGCTCCAGCGAAGTGTCCTGGGTGCAGACCGCCTATCTGATTGCCGAGGTGATCGCGATTCCCTTGTCCGGCTTTCTGTCGCGCGCGCTCGGCACGCGGCTGTTGTTCGCGATCTCGGCCGCGGGATTCACCATCTCCAGCTTCCTGTGCGGCTTCGCGTCCTCGATCGAGCAGATGATCGTATGGCGCGCGCTCCAGGGCTTTCTCGGCGCCGGCATGATCCCGACCGTGTTCGCCTCGGCCTACACGGTGTTTCCGCGCTCCAAGTTCAACGTCGTCGGCCCGATCATCGGGCTCGTCGCCACCCTTGCGCCGACGGTCGGCCCGACGGTCGGCGGCTACATCACCGACGCGATGTCCTGGCATTGGCTGTTCTTCGTCAACATCCCGCCGGGCATCCTCATCACGGTCGGCGTGCTCGCCTTGGTCGATTTCGACGAGCCGCATTTCGAGCTGCTCGACCGCTTCGACTGGTGGGGCCTGCTGTTCATGGCCGGATTCCTCGGCTCACTCGAATACGTGCTGGAGGAGGGGCCGCAATATGAGTGGCTGCAGGACACGTCGGTGGCGATCTTCGCCGCGGTCTGCGCCGTCTCGGCGGTGTGCTTCTTCTGGCGCGTGCTGACGGTCGACGAGCCGATTGTCGACCTCTATGCGTTCGGCGACCGCAACTTCACGGTCGGCTGCCTGCTGCAGTTCTGCATCGGCATCGGCCTCTACGGCCTGACCTACATCTATCCGCGCTATCTCGCCGAGGTGCGCGGCTACAGCGCGCTGATGATCGGCGAGACGATGTTCGTGTCGGGCGTGACCATGTTCCTGATGGCGCCCGTGGTCGGCCGGCTGATGGTGAAGATCGACATGCGCCTGATCATCGCCTTCGGCCTCGTCATCTTCGCCATCGGCTCCTACCAGATGACCGGGATCACCCGCGACTACGATTTCTGGGAGCTGTTCGTGCCGCAGGTGCTGCGTGGCGTCGGCATGATGTGCGCGATGGTGCCGACCAACAACATCGCGCTCGGCACTCTGGCGCCGGACCGCGTCAAGAACGCTTCGGGCCTGTTCAACCTGATGCGCAATCTCGGTGGCGCGGTCGGACTCGCCGTGATCAACCAGGTGCTGAACGACCGCACCGACCTGCACATCTCGCGCCTGCACGAGCGCGTGACCTGGGGCAATGCGACCGCGGTCGAGACCCTCAACATGCTGCAGCAGAAGCTGCAGGGCATGGGCGACTCGGCGCTGATGGCGATGAAGCAGCTCTCGCAGATCGTGCACCGACAGGCCGTGGTGATGGGCTATGGCGATGCCTTCTTCATGCTGACCTGCTTCTACATCGCGCTCAGCTTCATGGTGATGCTGCTCAAGAAGCCGAGCTCGCCGATGGCGGGCGGCGGCGACGCACATTGACGTGAGCGGCTCCTGCGCGTGCCGCGGGTTGCCAAATCATACCGTCGATGGTATGGAGCAGGAATTGTCGCTCGAACCGGGGAGATTTGCATGACCACATCGCATCTGCAGATCGCATGCACCCGCTCGATGCCTGTCTTGGTGTTCGGCCGCTCGCTTTGAGCACCATCGCTTAACTTCCCAACGCCTGATTACTTATCCGCAGACCGCGCCTGCCGCGTCCGTCTGCCTCATTTGGAGCCGGCCTGGCGCGACGAGCGCGGCCGGATGATGCCATGACCGTCGACGTCTCCGGCCTGAAGGCCGACAAGCGTCCCGCCGCGATCCGCGTCGTGATCCCGTTCGTGACCCGCCACTGGCTGAAGCAGCCGCGTATGACCCTCGGCATTGCGTGCGCGCTGTTGGGCGCCACCGCTGCCGATCTGTTCATGCCGCTGTTCTCCGGCCGGCTGGTTGATGCTCTTACTCTAGGCCCAGGCAATGCCGATGCACGGCACAGCGCGCTGGTGGCGTTCGCCGCCATCGTAGGCCTCGGCTTTGCCTCGATCGTGCTTCGATTGTCGGGCCTGCAGCTGATCGTGCCGTTCACGCTCCGCATCATGTCCGATGTCGCGCGCGACGCGTTCGTGCGCGTGCAGCGCTTCTCGACCGACTGGCACGCCAACAGCTTCGCCGGCTCGACGGTGCGCAAGATCACCCGGGGCATGTGGGCGCTCGACCTCTACAACGACACCATCCTGCTGGCGCTGCTGCCGTCGCTCTCGGTGCTGCTGGGCTCGATGGTGCTGCTCGGCCTGCACTGGGGCGCGCTGGGCGGCGTGATCGCCGTCGGCGCGGTGCTGTATGTCGCGATGACCGTCGCGTTCTCGACTCGCTACATCGCGCCCGCGGCGCGCATCTCCAATGCCTGGGACACCAAGGTCGGCGGCACGCTGGCGGACGCGTTGAGCTGCAACGCGGTGGTGAAGTCGTTCGGCGCCGAGGCGCGCGAGGACGGCCGGTTGATGCGCGTCGTCAGCCGCTGGTCCCGGCGGGTCAATCGCACGTGGCTGCGCTACAACACCACGGCTGCGGTGCAGCTCGGCGTGCTCTTGTGCCTGCGCTCCTCGGTGATCGGCGGCGCCGTGCTGCTGTGGATGGCAGGCAAGGCCTCGCCGGGCGACGTCACCTATGTGCTCACCAGCTATTATGTGATCCATGCCTATCTGCGCGACGTCGGCATGCACATCAACAACCTGCAGCGGGCGGTCAACGACATGGACGAGCTGGTGGCGATCCATGGCGAGCCGATCGGCATCGTCGATGCGGCGGACGCGAAGCCGATCGCGGTGACCGGCGGGCACATCGTATTCGATGCGGTGACGTTCCACTATGGCGGCCATCGCAGCTCCCTCTACGACAGGCTGTCGGTGGACATCCGGCCGGGCGAGCGGATCGGGCTGGTCGGGCGCTCGGGCTCCGGCAAGACGACCTTCGTCAAGCTGGTGCAGCGGCTCTACGACGTCAGCGGCGGCCGCATCATGATCGACGGCCAGGACATCGCGCACGCCAAGCAGGACTCGCTGCGCAGCCAGATCGCGATCGTGCAGCAGGAGCCGATCCTGTTCCACCGCTCGCTGGCCGAGAACATCGCCTATGGCCGGCCCGGCGCCAGCCAGGCCGAGATCGAGCAGGCGGCGCGGCTCGCCAACGCGCATGAGTTCATCACGCGCCTGCCCAAGGGCTACGGCACGCTGGTGGGCGAGCGCGGCGTCAAGCTGTCGGGCGGCGAGCGGCAGCGGGTGGCGCTGGCGCGGGCGTTCCTGGCGGACGCGCGCGTGCTGATCCTGGACGAGGCGACCTCGAGCCTCGATTCGGAATCGGAGGCGCTGATCCAGGAGGCGATGGAGCGGCTGATGAAGGGCAGGACGGCGATCGTGATCGCGCATCGTCTGGCGACCGTGCGCAGTCTCGACCGCATCCTGGTGTTCGACCGCGGCCGCATCGTCGAGCAGGGCAACCACGCCGCGCTGGTCGGCAGACCCGGCGGGCTCTACCGCAGCCTGTTCGAGCGCCAAGCCACCGAGTTCGGCCAGCTCTCGGCGGCCGGATGATCAAAATGGTGAGGGGCCCGGCGCTGTCGGCGCCGAGCCCCTCATGAACATATCAGCCGGCCTGTAAGCCGGGTTCTGTAGGGCACCGTCAAGCTTGCGCATGACGATACGTGACGGCCATTCCTCTGGGATCGCGCTTGCGCGTGACCTCGGGCAACCTACCCGGACGGCGAGCCTGACATCGCTCCCGCGGACGTCATCGCCTTGGCATCATCTGCCTTGGCGATTGTCTCCGCGTGGCCGTCCCTATTCGGTTTTGCTCCCGGTGGGGTTTACCATGCCGGTTCCGTTGCCGGCCCCGCGGTGCGCTCTTACCGCACCTTTTCACCCTTACTCGCCTCCCTCGCGGGAGGAAGCGGTTCGTTCTCTGTGGCACTATCCCTGGGGTCGCCCCCGCCGGACGTTATCCGGCACCGCATGTCGATGGAGCCCGGACTTTCCTCCCCGGCGGCCTTTCGGCACCTGCCGGAGCGGCCGTCCGGCCGACTGATGCAGCTTGAATGGGGCTTCTCGACCAGCACGTCAAGCCATCGCCATGCCGGCGCAAAATATTATCCTTCGCGTGTCGTTCCGTGTCGACGCCGTTCGACTGGATGTCGGCGATCCAGCCGAAGAGAGGAGCAAGTCCGATGCAGTATCTGTTGATGATCTACCTGAACGAGGCCGAATACGCGAAGATCGAGAAGGAGGCTGAAGGCAAGATGCTGGCGGAGTACCAGACGTTCACCCAATCGATCATCTCGAGCGGCAATTACAAGGGCGGTGACCGGCTGCAGCCGACCTCGACGTCGACGACCGTGCGGGTGCGCGACGGCAAGATCCTCACCACGGACGGTCCGTTCGCCGAGACCCGCGAGCAGCTCGGCGGCTACTACATGATCGAGGCCAAGAATCTCGACGAGGCGATCGGGATTGCCGCGCGTATTCCCGGCGCCCGTTTCGGCTCGATCGAGGTGCGGCCGGTCTGGCAATACAATCATTGAGACCGGTGCGGCTCGCTGCCGAGAAGGTCACCGATGACGCCTGATGCGATCGACAAGGTGTTCCGCGATGAGGCCGGCCGCGCACTCGCGACCTTGATCCGGCTCGTCGGTGACTTCGATCTGGCTGAGGACGTGCTGCAGGATGCGTTCGCTGCGGCGCTGCTCAAATGGCGGGGGTCCGACGCCCCCGCCAACCCGCGGGCGTGGCTGGTCAACGTCGCCCGCAACAAGGCGATCGACCGGATCCGGCGGCGGAGCAATTTTCGCGACAAGGAGGCGGAGATCGTTCATGCGATCGAGCGTGACGCCGCCAACGACGACGCCGACGCGCCGTCCGATCTCGACGATGACATGCTGCGGCTGATCTTCACCTGCTGCCATCCGTCGTTCGCGCCGGAGGTTCAGGTGGCGCTGACGCTGCGCACGGTCTGCGGCCTCACCACCGCCGAGGTCGCCCGCGCCTTTGTCGCCGGTGAGGAGGCGATGGCGCAGCGCCTCGTGCGCGCCAAGCAGAAGATCCGCCTCGCCGGCATTCCCTATGAGGTGCCGGGACGCGACGCGCTCGAGGAGCGGCTGCGCGGCGTCCTGACCGTGATCTATCTGGTGTTCACGGAGGGCTATCTCGCGACCTCAGGCACCGAGCTGATTCGCGAGGATCTCGCGCGCGAGGCGATCCGGCTGTGTCGCCTGCTGCTTGGCTTGATGCCGGAGGCGCGCGACATCAAGGGGCTGCTGGCGTTGATGCTGCTGCACGATGCGCGGCGCGCCGGCCGTACCAATGCGGCGGGCGACATCGTCCTGCTGGAGGAGCAGGACCGCGCGCTGTGGAATCGTGAGCAGATCGCCGAAGGGCTTGGGCTGGTCGAACAGGCCCTGGGCACGAAGGGGCTCCCGCAGCCCTATACGGTCCAGGCAGCGATTGCCGCGCTTCATGCTCAGGCCTCCAGCTACGCTGAAACGGATTGGCGGCAGATCGTGGGGCTCTACGAGGTTCTGCTGCGGATCGCGCCATCGCCCGTGATCGAGCTCAATCATGCAGCCGCCGTATCGATGGTCGATGGCCCGGCGCGGGCACTGGCGCTGGTCGATGCGCTGGCCGCGCGCGGCGGATTGAAGCAGTACGATCTTCTACCGGCGGTGCGGGCGGACCTCCTGCGGCGACTCGGTCGGCGCGACGAGGCACGCACCGCCTACCGCGAGGCGAGCGGGGCCACGCAGCTCGCGCCGCTCAGGCGTCTCTATGCTCGCCGGCTGGGGGAGCTCGATGTGGAGGCCTGACGTGTCAGACGCGCGGCGCCTGATCCTCGGCAGGCAGGCTCGTCAGCAGCGCATGCAACGTCCACAAGGTCGAGCGGTCGGCGATGCCGTCGATCTTTTCGGGGCGGAAGTGCCGTTGGAACGCGGTGACGACATCCATGGTGATGCCGTCGAATTTGCCCGTGATCGGCACGCCATAGCCGTATTTGGCGAGCGCCTTCTGCAAGCCCTTGACGTCATCGCCGATGCTGCCGAGCTTCAACGTCTCGCCCTTGGTGATCGCCGCCGGCTGCACCCAGTGGCCCACGCCCGAATTCGCCAGCGAATGCCACGGGAATTTCTCGCCGGGATCCTTCTTGCGCGCGGGCGCCACGTCGGAATGCCCGAGCACGCGATGCGCCGGCACATTGCGGCGAAGCATGATGCCTCGGCACAGCGCGATGACCGCCGCGATTTGCCGCGGTGGGAAATCCGGATAGCCCCAATCGTGGCCGCGATTGACGATCTCGACACCGATCGAGCAGGAATTGATGTCCTCGTCGCCGCCCCAGGACGAGAGACCCGCGTGCCAAGCGCGGTAGGCCTCCGGTACGCACTGGACGATGCGTCCGTCCTCAAGCACGACGTAATGGGCGGACACCTCGCTGCCGGCGGTGCAAAGCTTGGTGATCGCCCCTTCGACATCCGGCATTCCGGTGTAATGAAGAATGATCATGTCCGGCTGGCGCCCACCCTTGCGCTCGCCGAAATTGGCCGACGGGATCACGTCGGAGGCGATCGACGAGTCCGGCGTGAAGACCGGCAGGTCGGAAACGCCCTTGGGGATCGGCAGCGCACGGGGACGCTTCGATTCCGGCTTGTCGGATGGATTTGGCATGAACGACTCGAAGCGGACGGCGGCGGCGATGGCTCAAACCGAATATGGGCAGGCACTACTCTTTTACATGTCCCAGCCGCAATCGAAATCGCATGCGAGCCCTCGCTATTGAGCGGACCGTTGTATGGCGATTGCCAGTCCGCCGAACGGCGCGACGGCGTGCAGGACGAACGGTCTACCGGGCAGCTCCGCCTCGCGGTCCAAGTGCCCAACATCCGCCACAGACCGTCAACTGTTTGTTAACGCTAAACGCCGTTACTGAGTGGTGAAGAGCCAAGCCGGCTTTCGGGACGGCAAGCCGCCACGATGCAAGGTCCTGCACGGCAGATCACGATCGAAAGCGGTTCCGGGGCGCTCCGGCGCCGCGCGATCGCTGTCGGATCGAGGGTCTCGACAAGGCCGGATCGTGCCGCTGATGTCGGGACGGCTCGACGGATGACCGACCGTCCCGGGAGATGGCTTGGCGAATTGACGGGCGCGAGGATCGAAGGCGCGATGGGCTCGCTGCCGAACAAAGTCAGTCTGAAGCAACGGCGCGCTTGCGGAGCGGCCGCGTGAGCACGGCTGACCAGCGACACGTCCCGGTGCTCGGCCCCGAAGCGGTCGAGATGCTGGCGCCGCGCGCCGGCGGAACCTATGTCGATGCGACCTTTGGCGCGGGTGGCTATACGCGCCTGATCCTGGCGACGGCGGGAACACGGGTGATCGGGATCGATCGCGACAGCACCGCAATCGCCGGCGGCGCGAGTCTCCTCGCCGAAGCGGGCGGTCGCCTGACACTGGTCGAGAACCGCTTCTCGGCATTGGCCGAAATCTGTGCATCGCAAGGCCTCACACATGTCGACGGCGTCGTGATGGATGTCGGCGTATCCTCGATGCAGCTCGACTCCGCCGCGCGCGGCTTCTCGTTCAGGTTCGACGGCCCGCTCGACATGCGGATGGGCGGCACGGGGCCGACGGCTGCCGATGTCGTTGCGCACGCTGCCGAGCGCGATCTGGCCGACGTCATCTACATCTTTGGCGAGGAGCGGCACTCCCGCGCCGTGGCGCGGGCCATCGTCGCCGCGCGCAAGGAGCAGCCGATCACGACGACGCGGCAGCTCGCCGACATCGTCGCGCGCGTGGTGAGATCGAAGCCTGGCGACATCCATCCGGCGACGCGCACGTTCCAGGCGTTGCGCATTCTCGTCAACGAGGAGCTGGACGAGCTCGAACAGGCGCTGGCGGCTGCGGAGCGCGTGCTGGCGCCGGGCGGCCGCCTCGCGGTCGTCTCGTTCCATTCGCTCGAGGACCGCATCGTCAAGACGTTCCTGGCCGAGCGCAGCAGGACTGGCGGCGGCTCCCGCCATCGGCCCGAGGTGGCCCAGGAGGTACCGAGCTTCCAACTGCTCAACCGCAAGCCGGTGGTGGCCGCGGAGGCCGAGACCGAAGCCAATCCCCGGGCACGGTCCGCCAAGCTGCGCGGCGCCGAACGCACGGCCGCGCCGGCGCACGCCTCGGCATCCTCGTCCCCCTGGCCGCGCCTGGCCGATGTCCTGCGAGGAGGGTGACCGATGCGCCTCCTGCACCTCGTCGTGATCTGCTCGCTGATCTTCGCGGCGGCCTATGTCTATCGCATCAAGATGGACTCGACGGCACGGGTCGAGCGCGTGCTGCAATTGCGCGCTGAGATCCGCGAGCAGCGCGAGGCCATCGCAGTGTTGCGCGCGGAATGGGCCAAGCTCGACGCGCCGCTGCGGCTGCAAGGGCTGGTCGAACGGCATCTGCCGCTGAAGCCGCTCAACGCCACACAATACGACAGCCTGAAGAATCTGCCGGAGCGGCCGCCGCGATTTGCGCGACCGGACAATCCGGATCCGATCGGATCGATGATCGATGCGATCGACGCGATCAACGAAGAACCCCCCGTGACCGGATCGGTGCGTCGCCCGGAGGATCAGCAATGAGCGATCAGCCTCGGCCTCACGTCAAGCCGCAGGAGCCCTGGCGGCAGCGACTGGTGCGCACGCTGCTGTATGGGCGCGATGTCGATCGCACTGCCAAGGCGCGCGTGCGCGTCGGCCTCGCGATCGTCGCCTTTGCCGCGGTCTACGCGATCATCGGCGGCCGCCTCGTGATGTTCGCGATCGGCTCGGATGGTCCGAGCGCGCGGCGTGCCGCGCAGCAGGACGCCATCGCCACCGCGCGGCCGGACATCGTCGACCGTCATGGCGCCGTACTCGCCACCGACGTGAAGACGCCGAGCCTGTTCGCCGAGCCGCGCCGCCTCATCGACAAGGACGAGGCGATCGAGCTTCTGACGGCGACCTTGCCGGATCTCGATACGGGCGAGGTCCGCGACCGACTGCTGTCGCGCAAGGGTTTCGTCTGGTTGAAGCGCGAGATGACACCGAAGCAGCAGCAGGACATTCATCGCCTCGGCCTGCCGGGCATCGGCTTCCTGCGCGAGAACAAGCGCGTCTATCCGACCGGCAACGAGGTCGCCCATCTGATCGGCCTGGTGAACATCGACAACCAGGGCATCGCCGGTATGGAGAAGTGGCTCGACAATCAGGGCCTCGCCGACCTCCATCGCGCCGGCTTCGCCACCGATCGCCTGCAGCGCCCGATCGAGCTCTCGGTCGATCTGCGCGTCGAGCACGCGCTGCGCGATGAGCTGCTCAAGGCCAAGGACAAGTTCAAGGCCAAGGCGGCTTCCGGTCTCGTCGTCAATGTCAGGACCGGCGAGATCATCGCCATGGTCTCGCTGCCGGATTTTGATCCGAACAACCCGAAGGAAGCGCACGATCCCGATCGGATCAACCGCCTGACCACGGGCGTGTACGAAATGGGGTCGACCTTCAAGGCCTTCACCCTGGCGATGGCGCTCGACAGCGGCAAGTATGATCTCAACTCGCTGTGGGATGCGCGCGGACCGCTGCACTACGGCAAGTTTACGATTCACGACGACGAACCAAAGGGCCGCTTCCTCAACATGCGGGAAGTGTTCTACTTCTCGTCCAACGTCGGTGCTGCCAGGATCGCGTTGGCGCAGGGCGTGGACGCGCACAAGGCGTTCCTGCGCAAGATGGGCCAGTTCGACCGGTTGCGCACCGAGTTGCCGGAGAGCGCCTCGCCGATCCTGCCCAAGCGCTGGGCCGAGTTGAACACGGTCACGATCGCGTTCGGTCACGGCATGGCGGTGGCGCCGCTGCAGGGCGTGATGGGTGTCAGCGCGCTGGTCAATGGTGGCTATCTGATCCCGCCGACTTTCATGAAGCGCACCGAGGCAGAGGCGATGCAGGTCGCCAAGCGCGTGATCAAGCCGGAGACCTCGGAGAAGATGCGCTACCTGATGCGTCTGAACGCCGAGGTCGGCACCGCGCGCAAGGCCGACGTGAAGGGCTATTACATCGGCGGCAAGACCGGCACCGCCGAGAAGGTCATCAACGGCCGCTACGCCAAGAAGAAGGTGCTGACCCTCTTCACCGCCGTGATCCCGGCAGACAAGCCAAAATACCAGCTCCTGATCATGCTGGACGAGCCGCAGTCATTGAAGGAAACCTATGGCTTCATCACCTCCGGCTGGAATGCCGCGCCGACGGCTGGTGCCGTGATCTCCCGGATCGGGCCGCTGCTGGGAATCGAGCCCCGCTTCGACCTGCCGCCGTCCGACCGCCAAATTCTTGCAGCATCGCGGCTGACACAGTAAGCCGTCGTCGAATCGCGGGCTTTGGAGCTGCCGCCGCCCGGGGCGGGGCCAGGACTGGCACGGAACCAGGATGAAACTTCAGGACCTCCTGGGCGATCAGGCGACGCTCGACGCCCGCATCGCCGCTGTCGAGATCTCCGGCCTCGCGGTGGACAGCCGCGCTGTGCGGCCCGGCGACCTGTTTTTTGCTCTGTCCGGCACCAAGACCGATGGCGCCCGCTTCATCGCGGCGGCGATCTCGGCCGGCGCGGTCGCCGTGGCCGGCGCGGCGGGCCCTGGAACGGAGCTGGCCGTGCCATTCATCGCGCTGCCCAACCCTCGGCGGGCGCTCGCGCTCGCTTCATCTCGGTTCTATCCGCGCCAGCCGGCGACCATTGCCGCCGTCACCGGCACCAGCGGCAAGACGTCGGTCGCCGCCTTCACGCGCCAGATATGGCAGCGCCTCGGCCACAGTTCGGCCAGCATCGGCACCGTCGGGCTGGTGTCGGACAAACGCACCGTCTACGGCTCGCTGACGACGCCGGATCCGATCGCACTGCATCGGCAGATCGACGAGATCACGCAGGATGGCGTCACCCATCTGGCGTTCGAGGCCTCGTCGCATGGGCTCGATCAATTCAGGCTCGATGGCGTCAGGGTCTCGGCCGGCGGGTTCACGAACCTGTCGCGCGACCACATGGACTATCATCCTGATATCACGCACTACCTCAACGCCAAGCTGAGGCTGTTCCGCGATCTCGTGCCGCCGGGCGGCCCTGCCGTGATCTCGGCTGATCATGAGTGCTCGCCGGAGGTCATCGCCGCGGCGCAGACACGCGGTCTTCGCCTGATGACGGTGGGAACGCATGGGGACGGCGCTGGAGAGGGCATCCGGCTGGTGGCCACTGCAATCGACGGCTTTGCTCAGCAGCTCCAGATCCAGCATTGCGGCCGCATGCATGCGGTCCGCCTGCCGCTGGTCGGCGCGTTTCAGATCGAGAATGCGCTGGTCGCGGCGGGCCTTGCGATCGGCACCGGCAGCGATCCGCAAGCCGTGTTCGAATCTCTCGAGCAGCTCGAGGGCGCCAGGGGCCGGCTCGAGCTGGTCGGCGAGCACAATGGTGCACCCATCTTCATCGACTACGCGCACAAGCCGGACGCGCTTGCCAAGGCGCTGCACGCGCTGCGGCCCTATGCTGCGCGAAAACTCGTCGTCGTGTTCGGCGCCGGCGGCGACCGTGACACCGGCAAGCGCCCTTTGATGGGCGCGATCGCCGCTGAAGGGGCCGACAGCGTCATCGTCACCGACGACAATCCGCGCAGCGAGGATCCGGCTGCGATCCGCGCCGCGATCCTCGCCGCCGCACCCGGTGCGCGCGAGATCGGCGATCGGGCGGAGGCGATCCAGGTCGCGATTGGCGAGCTGCAGCCCGGCGATGCGCTCGTGATCGCCGGCAAGGGCCACGAGACCGGACAGATCATCGGCAGCAATGTTCTGCATTTCAGCGATCACGAAGCGGTCGCGGACGCGTTGGCATCGAGGACACCATGACGAAGGCGCTGTGGACCGTGGCGGAGGCGGCGCGCGCGCTCGGCCTCGCCGGTGACTATCCGGAGAGCCCGATCGATTTCGTGACGCAGGACAGCCGTGCCGTGAAGCCCGGCAGCCTGTTCGTTGCGCTGAGCGGCACGCCGAGCGGTGGCTTCGTGTCGAGCTTCGCCTCCAGCCGCGACGGCTGGGAGTTTGCGGCCAACGCCGAAGCGGCCGGCGCCGTCGCGATGATCGTGCCGCACAGGATCGACGGCATCACCGTGCCGCAGCTCGTGGTGCAGGACACGCTGATCGATGGATTGTGGACGCTCGCGCGCGCTGCAAGGGCGCGCTTTCATGGCCCGGTGATCGGGCTCACCGGCAGCGCCGGCAAGACCTCGACCAAGGAGTTCATCGCCGCCTATCCCGGAGCGTCAGCCAGCCCGTCGAGCTTCAACAATTTCTGGGGCGTGCCGCTGACGCTGTGCAATGCCGATCCGGGCGCTTCGGTCTGGGTCGTCGAGATGGGCATGAATCAAAAAGGCGAGATCGCGCGGCTGACGGAGCTGTCGCAGCCGACGGTGGCTCTCGTCGTCAACGTGCAGCCGGTGCACCTGGAGAAGCTCGGCAGCCTGGAAGCGATCAGGAAAGAGAAAGTCTCGATCGCGTGCGGGCTGCCGGCTGACGGCGTTCTCGTGCTGCCGGCCGATCTCGCTGCGCCAGAATGGGCGGGCAAAGTGACCCGCTTCGGTGGCGGCGCTGACGTGCGCGAGCTCGCGCACACCTCGCGCGGCGACAGCTGGGATGTGTCGGCAGACATCGCCGGTCGCCGCGTCGCCTTCACGGTGACGCCGGGGGCGCCGCATCGCCTGCACAATGCGCTGGCGGCGCTCGCCTCCATCGCGGCGGCCGGGCTCGATCCGGCGCTGCTCGCGCCGACGCTCGGCCAGGTCGGCATCATGACGGGCCGCGGCGTCGAGCAGACCATCGGCGACATCGTTCTGATCGACGACAGCTTCAACGGCAATCCGGCCAGCATGGCGGCGGCGCTCGACAGCCTGCAGGCGCGGCCGGTGCGGGGGCGGCGCATTGCCATCATCGGCGACATGCTTGAACTCGGCGACGAGGCGCCGGCCTATCATCAGGGGATGGTCGCTCATCTCGCCGGGGTCGACGGCGTCTATTGCGTCGGTCCGCTGATGCGTCACCTGTTCGACAGCCTGCCGCAAGCGAAGCGGCTCGGCTGGCACGAGGATCCGGTGACGTTGGATCCCGGCCGGGTCGCGGCGCTGCTCGCGCCGGGCGACGTCGTCGTCATCAAGGGCAGCAAGAAGATCTTCTGGGTCAACAAGTTCGTGTCGAAGCTCGCCGCGGCGTTGCAGGGCGTCGGTTGAAATCGGGCGATATCGCGGCGCGGCAGAAGGATAGTTTTCCACTGGTGGCCGAAGCGGTCATGCCGGACGGATCGTTCCCGTCGGGCTACGATTCGCACCCGGCCCCGTTCATGGTTAAAAGAGACTGGACCGGATTCGCGCACGAGCAACCGTGTTGGCGTGGCTTAGTCTCGGTGAGGCGGCATAGGCGGGTTGGATGTTCTACTGGTTGATCGAGCTGACGAATACGTTTCCGAGCCTTTCGGTGTTTCGCGGGCTCTTGAACGTGTTCCGTTACATCACCTTCCGGACCGGCGGCGCCGTGGTCACCGGCGCGCTGTTCGTGTTCCTGTTCGGCCCCTGGATCATTGATCATCTCAGGCTGCGTCAAGGCAAAGGCCAGCCGATCCGCACCGACGGCCCGCAATCGCATATCATCAGCAAGAAGGGCACGCCCACGATGGGCGGACTGATGATCCTCTCGGGGCTCGTCGTCTCCACCGTGCTGTGGGCCAATCCGCTCAATCCCTATGTCTGGATCGTGCTCGCGGTCACGCTCGGCTTCGGCTTCGTCGGCTTCTATGACGACTATCTGAAGGTCACCAAGCAGTCGCATTCGGGCTTCGCTGGCCGCCTCAGGTTGCTGATCGAGGCTGCAATCGCGCTGGTCGCCTGTTATGCGCTGGTTCGCCTCGGCCGCGATCCATCCTCGACAGGGCTGGCGATTCCCTTCTTCAAGGACCTCGTCTTCAAGTTCGGCTGGCTCTATGTCATCTTTGGCGCCTTCGTCATCGTCGGCGCAGGCAATGCCGTCAACCTGACCGATGGCCTCGACGGACTTGCGATCGTGCCGGTGATGATTGCCTCGGCGAGCTTCGGTCTGATCGCCTACCTCGTCGGCAATGCCGTGTTCTCCGACTATCTGCAGATCCATTACGTCGCGGGCACCGGCGAGCTCGCCGTGCTCTGCGGCGCGGTGTTGGGCGCGGGCTTAGGCTTCCTCTGGTTCAACGCGCCGCCCGCCTCGATCTTCATGGGCGACACCGGCTCGCTCGCGCTCGGCGGGATGCTCGGCTCGATCGCGGTCGCCGTGAAGCACGAGATCGTGCTGGCGGTGATCGGCGGCCTGTTCGTGCTGGAAGCAGTGTCGGTGATCGTGCAGGTCGCGTCGTTCAAGCTGACCGGCAAGCGCATCTTCAGGATGGCGCCGATCCACCATCATTTCGAGCAGCTCGGCTGGACCGAGCCGCAGATCGTGATCCGGTTCTGGATCATCTCGGTGATGCTGGCGCTCGTCGGTCTCTCCACCCTGAAGCTGCGCTGAGATGATCCCGGTCACTTCATTCGCCGGCAAGACCGTCGCCGTGTTCGGGCTCGGCGGCTCGGGTCTGGCCTCGTGCCATGCGTTGCGTGCCGGTGGCGCCGAGGTCGTCGCAGGTGATGACGGCGCCGATCGGCTGGCGGAGGCCGCCAAGGCCGGCTTCGTGACGGCCGATCTGCGCACCGTGTCATGGGCGGATTTCGCCGCACTCGTGCTGGCGCCGGGCGTGCCGCTGACCCATCCCGTCCCGCATTGGACCGTGCTCAGGGCGCGCGAGGCCGGGGTCGAGGTGATCGGCGATATCGAGCTGTTCTGCCGCGAGCGCAGGCGCCACGCGCCGGATGCGCCGTTCGTCGCCATCACCGGCACCAACGGCAAGTCGACCACGACGGCGCTGATCGCGCACCTGATGCGCGTCGCCAACTACGACACCCAGATGGGCGGCAATATCGGCACCGCGATCCTGTCGCTGGAGCCCGCGCGCATGGGCCGCGTCCATGTGATCGAGATGTCGTCCTACCAGATCGACCTGACGCCGTCGCTCGATCCGACCGTCGGCATCCTGATCAATGTCAGCGAGGATCACATCGACCGCCACGGCACGATCGAGAACTACGCAGCGGTGAAGGAGCGGCTGGTGGCGGGTGTGAAGCGTGAGGGAACGGCGATCGTCGGCGTCGACGACGGGTTTTCGCGCACGACCGCTGACCGGCTGGAGCAGGGCGGCAAGCGCGTGGTGCGCATCTCGGTGAAGAACCCGCTGGCCGATGGCATCTATGTCGAGCACGAGACGATCGTGCGAAGCTCGGGCGGGGCACGCAGCGAGATCGCGCGGCTCGGCGGCATCGGCTCGCTGCGCGGCCAGCACAATGCGCAGAACGCGGCCTGCGCCGCGGCGACTGCGCTCGCGCTAGGCGTCGCTGCTGACGTGCTGCAGCAAGGGCTGCGCAGCTTTCCGGGCCTCGCGCATCGCATGGAGCAGGTCGGCCGCCGCGCCGACGTGCTGTTCGTCAATGACTCCAAGGGCACCAACGCGGATGCGACCGCGCATGCGCTGTCGTCCTTCGCCGACATCTTCTGGATCGCCGGCGGCAAGCCCAAGGCCGGCGGCATCACCAGCCTCGCGGGCTTCTTCCCGCGCATCCGCAAGGCCTATCTGATCGGCGAGGCGGCCGCGGAGTTTGCCGGCACGCTCGGTGACAAGGTGGCGCACGAGATGTCCGGCACGCTGGAGATCGCGGTGGCGCAGGCGGCTGCAGACGCTGAAGCCTCCGGCCTGAAGGAGGCCGTGGT
Organism: Bradyrhizobium sp. SZCCHNRI20481; assembly: GCF_032485055.1. Lineage (NCBI taxonomy): Bacteria > Pseudomonadati > Pseudomonadota > Alphaproteobacteria > Hyphomicrobiales > Nitrobacteraceae > Bradyrhizobium > Bradyrhizobium sp. SZCCHNRI20481. Next base: position 201,196 of record NZ_JAUEUE010000007.1, on the reverse strand, counting down.
CCTGCTGTCGCCGGCCTGCGCTTCGTTCGACCAATTCCGCAACTTCGAGATCCGCGGCACGCGCTTCCGCGAGCTGGTGCAGGCTCTGCCGGGCGTGAACCCGGTGGCGTAGCTTCATCGCGACGGTACGGTGTGTTGGATTCTCCTCTGCGCGGAGGATGACGGTGTTTGCTCAGCAGGCCGGACGCTTGAACGATACGACGCGCATCTGCAGCAGCACACACCGGTGTCGTCCCGGCGAACGCCGGGACCCATACCCCCATGAAGCGGTTTGAGGCACGCGGGTCGTTGGCATTTTGTCCGTTCACGATGGCCGCGGCGTATGGGTCCCGGATCGGCGCCGCGACGCGCTGGCGCGTCACGGCTTGTCCGGGACGACAGCGGAGGAATCCTTAACCCTTCAATAACCATCCTGGGCGCCAATGGTCTGATTCCTTAAGGCCTCAGGTGGACGCCCGATGCTCTCCCGTGAAGAACGCAATCCGCTGTCCGACTGGTGGTGGACGGTGGACCGCCCGCTGCTCGGCGCCATCCTCGCCTTGATGCTGTGCGGGGTGATCCTGTCGCTGGCGGCCAGCCCTCCGGTCGCGACCCGGATCGGGCTCGATCCGTTTCACTTCTTCAACCGCCACGTCCTGTTCCTGCTGCCGTCCTTCATCGTGCTGATCGGCGTCTCCTTCCTGTCGCCGCGCCAGATCCGGCGCAGTGCGCTGGTGGTGTTCGCGGTCGCCATCGTGCTGATCGTGCTGACGCTCGCGATCGGGCCGGAGGTGAAGGGCTCGCGGCGCTGGATCACGCTGATCGGTGTCAACATCCAGGCGTCCGAGGCCGCGAAGCCGGCCTTCGTCGTGGTTTCCGCCTGGCTGTTCTCGGAATCGGCGCGGCGGCCCGACATGCCGGCGACCACGATGGCGCTGGTGCTGCTGATGATGCTCGTGTCGCTCTTGGTGATGGAGCCGGATTTCGGCCAGACCATGCTGGTCCTGATGGTCTGGGGCTCGCTGTTCTTCATCGCCGGCATGCGCATGATCTGGGTCGCGGGCCTCGCCGGCGCCGCGGCCGCTGGTCTGTTCGGCGCCTATCTGCTGGTCCCGCACGTCGCCGGCCGCATCAAGCGCTTCATGAACCCGGCATCGGGCGACACCTTCCAGGTCGACACCGCGATGGAGGCGTTCTCCAACGGCGGCTGGTTCGGGCTGGGGCCGGGCGAGGGCATCGCCAAGCGCAGCCTGCCGGACAGCCACACCGATTTCGTGTTCGCGGTCGCCGCCGAGGAGTTCGGCATCATCCTCTGTCTGGCGCTGGTCGCGCTGTTCGCCTTCATCGTGATCCGCACGCTGTCGCGCGCCTATGCGACCGAGGACGGCTTTGCGCGCTTCGCGGCCTCGGGTCTGGCGATCCTGTTCGGCATCCAGGCGGCCATCAACATCTCAGTCAACCTGCAGCTGATCCCGGCCAAGGGCATGACCTTGCCCTTCATCTCCTACGGTGGCTCCTCGATCGTGTCGCTGGCCTATGGCGTCGGCATGATGCTGGCGCTGACCCGACAGCGGCCGCGGATGGAGGTCGAGGCCGGCGACGCAGCCGGCGCGCTGCGCAATTACGCCTAGGCTGCCTGGCTCGCAATGACCGCACATTGCCTGTAAACAAGCGCATGACCTCAACCGCGCCTCTCATTCTGCTCGCGGCCGGCGGCACCGGCGGCCATCTGTTTCCTGCTGAAGCGCTCGGTGTCGAGCTGATCAGGCGCGGCTATCGCGTCCGTCTCGTCACCGATGAGCGCGCGCTGCGATACAGCGGCCTGTTCACCCCGGACATGATCGACGTGGTGCCGAGCGAGACCGTGCGCAGCCGTTCGCCGTTGGCGCTGGCGCGCACCGCGCTGCTGCTCGGCAGCGGCACCATCGCGGCCTTCAACCTGATGCGGCGGCTCAAGCCCGCGGCCGTGATCGGCTTCGGCGGCTATCCGACCGTGCCGCCGCTGCTGGCGGCGCGGCTCGCCGGCGTGCCCAGCCTGATCCACGACGCCAACGCCGTGCTCGGCCGCGCCAACCGTTTCCTGTCCGCGCATGTGAAGGCGATCGCGACGTCGCTGCCTGGCGTGCTCGACCGCGATCCGGCGCTTTCGGCGAAGACCACCACGGTCGGCACGCCGATGCGTCCCGCCATCCTCGAAGCGGCGGCCGTGCCCTATGTGGCGCCGGAGACTTCGGGCCCGTTGCGGCTGCTCGTCGTCGGCGGCAGCCAGGGCGCGCGCATCATGAGCGACATCGTGCCCGGCGCGATCGAGCGGCTGGAGCCGGCCCTTTGGGGCCGACTGGTGCTGACCCAGCAGGTGCGGCAGGAGGACATGGCGCGGGTGCGCGCGGTCTATGACCGGCTCAAGATCAATGCCGACCTGCAACCCTTCTTCACCGACCTGCCGGCGCGGCTTGCCGCCAATCACCTCGTGATCTCGCGTTCCGGCGCCGGTACCGTCGCCGAGCTCGCCGCGATCGGCCGTCCTTCGATCCTGGTGCCGCTGCCCGGCGCCATCGACCAGGACCAGTTCGCCAATGCCGGCGTGCTGTCGGACGCGAACGCCGCGATCCGGATCGTGCAGAGCGAATTCACCTCCGACAGGCTGGCCTCCGAGATCTCGGCGCTCGCCGCCGAGCCCACGCGTCTCGCAGCGATGGCCCAGGCTGCGCGCGCGGCCGGGCGGCTCGATGCCGCCGAGCGGCTGGCCGACCTCGTGATCAGGACGGCGGCGCTCTAGTTGATCGAGTGCGCGGTGATGCGATGACGAACCAGAGCGCTGACCAGGGCGCCATCGCGGCGGATGATCATCCGATGCGTTTGCGACGCCATCCGTCCTTCGTGTCCGTGTTCGTCGGATTTTGCGATCAGCTGATTGCGCCCCTGCGCGGTCAGCGCCTGATGATCAAGCTGTTCGGTCAGCGCGCCCCGACGGAAATTGCTGCGCACATCGTGATGATGCACATGTCGGCGCGCAAGTCGGCCGAGCGGCCGACCCTGACGCGCCTGCAGATGCGGCTGCCGGGACCGCGGCAGACGGCGGCGTTCGTCGCGCTGTTGCGCGGTCTGTCGCTGGTGACCGTCGAGCGCGATCCCGGGGACGCCCGCATCCGCTATCTGGTGCCAGGCGCCGTCATCCTCGAGGGTCTGCGAGGCTGGCTTGCCATGCATCTGGATTGCCACGCGCGGTTGACGCATGCCGACGGACTGAGCCTTCGTCTGCAGGACGACGCCGCGTTCTACGCGGAGACGATCCGGCAATGTGCGAGCTGGCTCTGCCGCGACAACCGGCCCCTGACGGGATTTCCCGATCTCGCCTGGACCGACGAGCACGACAGCGGCATCCATCTGGCGCTGACACTCGTCGCCCGTTCCGCCGCTGGGCGCGAGGCCGTCGAGATTTCGACGGCGGAGCTTGCGACCTCGCTGGGCGTCTCGCGCTCCCATATCCGCAATCTGCTGGCGACAATGGAGGAGCGCGGTCTGCTGCGCTTTGGCGACGGGCGCCGGCATCTGACGCTGATGCCGGATTTCGTGGCTTCCGTGGAGGCCTGGTTCTGCCACCAGGTGTGCTGGCTCGCGGCCGCAGCCGCGCGTGCGGATCGCGCGCTGCGGCCAGCTTGACGCGTCAGATCATCGTGACCCGGCCGGAGCCGATGTCATAGATGCCGCCGACGATCTTCACCTTGCCCTCGGCGACCATGCGGCCGACGATCGGCTTGGCGGTCGACAGGCGCCGGACATTGTTGCGCACGTTCTCCGCGGTGGCCTCGGCCAGCAGGTCCTGCGGCTTCTTCGCGATCGCGGCCTCGACGCCGGGTTTGAGCGCATTGATCAGGGCGGGCAGGTGGCCAGGCAGCTTGGTGCCGTCCTTGAGCACCTTGATCGTGGCATCGATGGCGCCGCAGCCGCTGTGACCAAGCACCAGCACGAGAGGCGTGCCGAGGAACTTGACGCCATATTCGAGGCTGGCGAGACCGTCGTCGTTGACGAAATTGCCGGCGACCCGGACCACGAACAGCTCACCGGGCCCCTGATCGAACACCAGCTCCGGCGCGACCCGTGCATCGGCGCAGCTCACGATCGCGGCGATCGGGTACTGTGCCGCGGCGCGCGCCGCGCGGCCGGCCGAGAAATCCTTGTTGTCGAGATTACCGGCGACGTAGCGCGCGTTGCCATCGACGATGCGCTTCATCGCGTCGTCCGGCGAGATCGCGTTGGGGGGTGTTGCGATGTCGCTCGTCTGCTTGGCTTCCTTCGCAAACGCCGGAAGCGCGCCGAGCGCCGCGGCAGCCAGCACTGCGCCGCCGCCGAGCAGCCGACGGCGGGACAATACGGGAGGGTGCGTTTCACACAGCGAGCACATCGGCGGGGATTCTCCATCAAGAGTTGAAAGATGCGCGACCGGCACGCCGGCCGCGGCACTACCCATGCCACGCGAACTGACGCGGTGAACGCGCAAAAATTGCAGGTATCCCGTTGGGACGGGTTTGCGTGGGATCGCGCTTAACAATTTGTGAAGCGGGCATCCCCGGCGGGAACTGCTCGCCCATCGCGGCCGCGAAGCTGCCAAAGCCGGCCAAAATCGGGCGGGCGCCTGCGAATTTGGCGATGTTTACGGCCGGGGCGGACTTGTCCAGGCCGGTCATGTCTTGCAAGAAGGGCTGATGATTCGCGGTCGCGCCCCTCCGCCGGGCGCCCGGAACCCTTGAGACGAGACGCCCCATGAGACTGCCGCGCGAGATCGGACCCATCCACTTCGTCGGGATCGGCGGCATCGGCATGAGCGGCATCGCCGAGGTGCTGTGCAATCTCGGCTACACGGTGCAGGGTTCGGACGCCTCGGACAATGCGAACGTCGCACGCCTGCGCGAGAAGGGCATCACCGTCAGCGTCGGGCACAAGGCCGAGAACGTCGCCGGCGCGGATGTGGTCGTCGTCTCCACTGCGATCAAGCGCGACAATCCCGAGCTGATGGCCGCGCGCGCCCAGCGCATCCCCGTCGTCCGCCGCGCCGAGATGCTGGCCGAGTTGATGCGGCTGAAGAGCTGCGTCGCCATCGCCGGCACCCATGGCAAGACCACGACGACATCGATGGTCGCGGCGCTGCTCGATGCCGGCGGGCTCGATCCCACCGTCATCAATGGCGGCATCATCAATGCCTACGGCACCAATGCGCGGCTCGGCGGCGGCGAGTGGATGGTGGTCGAGGCGGACGAGAGCGACGGCACCTTCCTGAAGCTGCCGGCGGATGTCGCCATCGTCACCAATGTCGATCCCGAGCATCTCGATCACTTCAAGACCTTCGACGCCGTGCAGGAGGCGTTCCGCACCTTCGTCGAGAACGTGCCGTTCTACGGCTTTGCCGTGATGTGCATCGATCACCCGGTGGTGCAAACGCTGGTTGGCAAGATCGAGGACCGCCGCATCATCACCTACGGCGTGAACCCGCAGGCCGATGTGCGCCTCGTCGATCTGACGCCGATGGGCGGCGGCTCTCGCTTCAAGGTGGTGTTCCGCGATCGCAAGAGCGGCGCGACGCACGAGATTGCCGACATCGCGCTGCCGATGCCCGGCCGGCACAACGCCTCGAACGCAACGGCGGCCATCGCGGTCGCGCGCGAGCTCGGCCTGTCCGACGAGGCCATCCGCAAGGCGATTGCCGGCTTCGGCGGCGTCAAGCGCCGCTTCACCCGCACCGGCGAATGGAATGGCGTGACCGTGATCGACGATTACGGCCATCACCCGGTCGAGATCGCGGCCGTGCTGAAGGCGGCGCGCGAATCCACCAACGGCAAGATCATCGCCGTGGTGCAGCCGCATCGCTACACAAGGCTGCAGTCCCTGTTCGAGGAGTTCTGCACCTGCTTCAACGACGCCGACGCCGTCGTCGTCGCCGACGTCTATGCGGCAGGCGAAGCCCCGATCGAAGGCGTCGATCGCGACCATTTCGTGCTCGGCCTGCGCGCCCACGGCCATCGCGACGTGGTGCCGCTGCCGAAGGCCGCGGACCTCGCCGGCATCGTCAAGGGCCTCGCCAAGCCGGGTGATCTCGTCGTCTGCCTCGGTGCCGGCAACAACATCACGCAATGGGCCTACGCGCTGCCCGGCGAGTTGAAGGCGCTGGGATGAGGGCGGTATTGTTGGGCGAGCTGGTAGCTCCACGGCATACTCTGCTCTCTCCTCCCTTGTGGGGGAGAGGTGGAGAGGGGGGTACCACGAGCGCCGGCGCCTGGGGCTCACCCCCCTCCCTGACCCTCCTCCACAAGGGGGGAGGGAACGGAGAGTGCGTGCCGACCCTGACGATGTCGGGGCACGATGCGAGAGCGGCCGCATGACCTTCCTCGACATCACCCCCGACCTCAAAGCCGCAATGCCGGAGCTGCGCGGGCGGCTGCTGGCCAATGAGAGCCTGGCGCCGCTCACATGGTTTCGCGTCGGCGGTCCGGCGCAGGTGTTGTTCACGCCGGCCGATGCCAACGACCTCGCTTATTTCCTGGGGCGGCTTCCAGCCGATCTGCCGGTCACCGTCATTGGCGTCGGTTCCAACCTCATCGTGCGCGACGGCGGGGTGCCCGGCATCGTCATCCGCTTGGCGCCGCGCGCGTTCGGTGAGGTCAAGGCGGAAGGCGACATCGTCACGGCCGGGACGGCTGCGCTCGATAAGCGCGTGGCCGAGGTCGCAGCATCCGCCAATCTCGCCGGCCTCGAATTCCTGTTCGGCATCCCCGGCACGATCGGCGGCGCGTTGCGGATGAATGCCGGCGCCAATGGCGGCGAGACCAAGGACATCCTGGTCGAGGCGATTGCGATCGACCGCAGCGGGGAGACCCGTCTCTTCAACAATGCCGAGATGAAGTTCACCTATCGCGCGAGCGGCGCCGATCCGTCGCTGATCTTCACGGCAGCGCGCTTCCGCGGCACGCCGTCGGCGCCGGAGGCGATCCGGGCGCGCATGGCCGAGGTGCAGGCGCATCGTGAGACGGCGCAGCCGATCCGCGAGAAGACCGGCGGCTCGACCTTCAAGAACCCGTCCGGACATTCCGCCTGGAAGCTGGTCGATTCCGCGGGCTGCCGCGGCCTCAAGGTCGGCGGCGCCCAGGTTTCCGAAATGCACTGCAACTTCCTGATCAACACCGGCGATGCCACGGCCGAGGACATCGAGACGCTCGGCGAGACCGTGCGTGCGCGGGTCAAGGCGAGTTCGGGCATCGAGCTGCAGTGGGAGATCAAGCGGATCGGAGTCAAGGCGAGCTGATCGCCCCGCTTGCTCAAGTGACGTCAGCGCAATCGCGACTGCGGTTGTGAGATCAACCGAGAAGACATTGATGCGCACCACGATTTTGTTCGGCGGCTCCAACAAGGAGCGCCTCGTCTCGGTCGCCAGCACCAAGGCGCTGCATGCCGCGCTGCCCGAGGCTGACCTCTGGTTCTGGGAGGCCGACGACACGGTGCATCAGGCGAGTGGCACGGCGCTGGTCGCGCATGCGAAGCCGTTCGAGGAGCCGTTCACCGCCGATGGCCCCCGGATCGGGACGCTCGTCGAGGCTCTCGATCGCGCCAGGGCCGAGGATCGGGTTCTGGTGCTCGGTCTCCACGGTGGCCGGGCGGAGAATGGCGAGCTTCAACTGATGTGCGAGCTTCGCGGCGTGCCGTTCACCGGCTCGAGCTCGGCCGCCTCGCACCTCGCCTTCGACAAGGTCGCGGCGAAGCGCTTCGCCGTGCTCGGCGGGGTGACGGCGGCCGAGGGCGTCGCGCTCGATGACGCCGAAGCGGCGCTGGCGCGCTACGGCAGGCTGATCGCCAAGCCGGTGAAGGATGGATCGAGCTTCGGGCTGATCTTCGTCAACGCCAGCCAGGACCTCGTTGCCGTCAAAGCGGCAGCCGCGACCGAGGAGTATCTGATCGAGCCCTTCGTCACCGGGACGGAGGCGACCTGCGGCGTGCTCGAACAGGCCGATGGATCGCTGATCGCGCTGCCGCCGATCGAGATCCTCCCCGCAGACGGCGCCTTCGACTATTTCGCGAAGTACCTCGCCGCGGCGACGAAGGAGATCTGTCCCGGCCGCTTCAGTCCGGAGGTGACGGCCGCGCTGCAGACGGAGGCGATCAAGGCGCATCGCGCGCTGTCCTGCGGCGGCTATTCGCGGACCGACTTCATCGTCTCGGCCAATGGCCCCGTCTATCTCGAGACCAACACGCTGCCCGGGCTGACCGCGGCCTCGCTCTATCCCAAGGCGCTCGCGGCACAGGGCATCGCCTTCGTCGATTTCCTCAATCAGCAGATCGCCTTGGCCGAGGGGCGCAGTCGCCGATCAAACGTGCGGTAGACGCACCGGAGGTCCCCCGGCCCGGCGTCCCCCGATGGTTCCTGTAACCTGTAAAATGCTTAAGAATTCCAGGCAAGGTCCTCATAAATCGGAGAAAAAATTCGTCTCTCCGGACCGATTTTACTTTTTGTTTACCAGGACGTCCGAAGGTTAACGCTGGCGCCTCAGTGGTGCTCGGCTGCCGGGTCGTGACGTCACCAGTGTCCGGCCGGCCGGGAGCGCAGGCGCGGGTCCGCGAGTATCTGCGGGCGCAACAGTTTGATGAGCTCGTGCAATGGATGGTGCAGGACGCCTCGCTCGATCGCAGAGGCCTCAAGCGAACCTGAAAGCCGCTGCCCTTGGCGCGGCAATCCTGCTGCGCGAGTATGTCTCGGCCCGCCTTCCGCGTGTCCGCTTCGCGCGGGGATACACGAAGCAACCTCTGGGCCGGCGGTCGACCCGAAGAGATCTTGCGCCGATGCAGGCCGCGCTCGCGCCGATGGTCGAGCGTGAGGCGCCGCCGCGCGTGGTCGAGCTCGTCGAGCGCTATTTGCCGCGCCGGCTCGGCACCGTGGCGACCGTGGTGCTCTTGTTCGGCAGCGTCTGGCTCGGCATCGTCAAGGGCGGCCACGCCCAGGACGTCAGCGCGGCGCTGTCCGACACCCGCAATGCGCTGGCCAATGCGGCCGGCTTCCGCATCACGGCCGTCGCGATCAACGGCCGCAAGCAGCTCACCCAGGACGAGATCCTCGCTGTCGGCGGCGTCACCGGCCGCTCCTCGTTGCTGTTCCTCGATGCCGCCGCCGTGCGCGACAGGCTCAAGGCCAACCCCTGGATCGCCGACGCCACGGTGCAGAAGTTCTTTCCGAACCAGCTGCAGATCGACGTCGTCGAGCGCAAGGCGTTCGCGCTCTGGCAGCAGGAGGGCCGCCTCTCGGTCATCGCCGATGACGGCGCCGTGCTCGAGCAATATGTCTCGCGCCGTTTCCTGACGCTGCCGTTGGTGGTCGGCAAGGGGGCCGAGAGCCGCGCGCGCGATTTCCTGGCGCTGCTCGCCCGCTACCCGCAGGTGCGCGCCGTCACCAAGGCCGCCGTGTTCGTCGGCGAGCGGCGCTGGAACCTGCGTACCAAGGACGGCCTCGACATTCGCCTGCCCGAGCACGATGTCGGCAACGCGCTCGCCACCCTGACCCAGCTCGATCAGGACGATCGGCTGTTCTCACGCGACATCGTTGCCATCGACTTGCGGCTGCCGGACCGCCTGACGGTGCAACTGTCCGAGGACGCAGCGAAGGCGCACGGCGAGCTGTTCAAGGACAAGAAGTCCAAGAAGAAGGCCGGTGACGCATGACCGGCTTCGATCGCCAGACTCCGAAGACGCGCCCGATGGGCCAGAAGCGCACCGCGCTTGTGGCCTCTCTCGATGTCGGCACCAGCAAGATCGCCTGCATGATCGCGCGGCTGAAGCCGGCGCCGCCGAGCGACGCGCTGCGCGGCCGCACCCACACGGTCGAGCTGATCGGCTACAGCCAGATCCAGTCGCGCGGCGTCAAGGCCGGCGCCGTCGTCGATCCCGTCGAATGCGAGCAGGCCGTGCGGCAGGCGGTCGCGCTGGCCGAGCGCATGGCCAGGGTGCGGGTCGAGTCCGTGCTGCTGCCGGTCGCCGGCGGCCGCGTCATGGGCCATCTGATCGAGGCCACCTCGGACATTCGCGGCGGCGCCGTGACCCAGGCCGATGTCAGCCGCGTGACCTCAACCGGCATGCATCACGCCACCGGCGACGGGCGCGCGGTGCTGCATGCCTTGCCCGTCGGCTACACGCTCGATGGCGTGAAGGGCATCCGCGACCCCCGCGGCATGCTGGCGCGGCAGTTCGGCGTCGACATGAACGTGGTCACGACCGACGCCACCGTGGCCAAGAACCTGATGCTCGTGGTGGAGCGTTGCCATCTCAACGTCGAGGCCATGGCGGCAAGCCCGTATGTTGCCGGGTTGTCGGTGCTGACCGACGACGAGGCCGATCTCGGCGCTGCCGTGGTCGAGATGGGGGCGGGCACCACGACGATCGCGATCTATTCCGGCGGCCGCTTCGTCCATGCCTCCGGTTTTGCGCTCGGCGGGCATCACGTGACCATGGATCTTGCGCGCGGACTATCAGCGTGCATTGCAGATGCCGAGCGAATCAAGACGTTATATGGCACGGTGCTGACTGGCGGGTCCGACGCGCGTGAGTTGATGTCTGTTCCGACGGCCGGTGACAACGAGCGGGATGTTCCGCAGATCGTGTCCCGCGCCACCATCGCGAACATCGTCAGGCACCGCGCAGAGGAGATTTTTGAAATGGTCCGCGACCGGCTGAAGGATTCGCCCTTTGCGGCAGAACCCAAGGCGCGCGTCGTCCTCAGCGGAGGCGCCTCCCAGCTGACGGGGCTGGTCGAGCTTGCGACCCGGATCCTCGACCGCCCGGTGCGTGTCGGCCGCCCGCTTGGCTTCGGCCGTCTTCCCAACGAGGCCAAGAACGCCGCCTTCGCGGTGCCGACGGGGCTGCTGGTCTATCCGCAATACGCGCACCTCGAACATGTCGAACCGCGGCATACGCGGCAGGTCGGGACAGGAACCGACGGCTACTTCGGAAAGGTCGGACGATGGCTACGCGAGGGCTTCTGATGACCGGTTTCCATCCCATGCGATTTCCAACAACACCAACCGCGGCCGGCGGCCGGGGCGAACCCACCCGCGCGTGATCGAGAGGCAATCATGGCACTCACTATTACCCCTCCTGATATCCACGAGCTGAAGCCCCGGATCACCGTGTTCGGGGTCGGCGGCGCGGGCGGCAACGCCGTCAACAACATGATCACGGCCGGCCTTCAGGGCGTCGACTTCGTCGTCGCCAATACTGACGCGCAGGCGCTGACCATGTCCAAGGCGCAGCGCATCATCCAGATGGGCACGCAGGTGACCCAGGGCCTCGGCGCCGGCTCGCAGCCGGATGTCGGCGCCGCCGCCGCACAGGAGGTGATCGACGAGATCCGCGATCACCTCTCGGGCGCCAACATGGTGTTCGTGACCGCCGGCATGGGCGGCGGAACCGGCACCGGTGCAGCTCCGGTCATCGCCAAGACCGCGCGCGAGATGAACATCCTCACCGTGGGCGTCGTCACCAAGCCGTTCCACTTCGAAGGCGCGCGCCGCATGCGCACCGCAGAATCGGGCATCTCGGAGCTGCACAAGGTCGTCGACACGCTGCTGATCATCCCGAACCAGAACCTGTTCCGGGTCGCCAACGAGAAGACCACCTTCGCGGACGCCTTCGCGATGGCCGACCAGGTGCTCTATTCCGGCGTCGCCTGCATCACCGACCTGATGGTCAAGGAAGGCCTGATCAACCTCGACTTCGCCGACGTCCGCGCCGTCATGCGTGAGATGGGCAAGGCGATGATGGGCACCGGCGAGGCTTCCGGCGACAAGCGCGCGCTGACCGCGGCCGAAGCCGCGATCGCCAACCCGCTGATCGACGATTCCTCGATGAAGGGCGCCCGTGGCCTCCTGATCTCGATCACCGGCGGCAAGGATCTCACGCTGTTCGAGGTCGACGAAGCTGCGACCCGCATCCGCGAGGAGGTCGACCAGGACGCCAACATCATCGTCGGCGCCACCTTCGACGAATCGCTGGACGGCCTGATCCGGGTGTCGGTGGTTGCCACCGGCATCGAGCAGGCGCAGTTCAACCGGAACGTTACGACCTCACAGCCGGCGGCGGCTGTCGCTCCGATTGCCGCCGCCCCGACCGCTGTTGCGGGTCTTCCTGAAAGCCGCCTCGCCGATCTGACCGCGCGCCTGCGCGCCGACAATCAGCGCCTGGCTGAACGCGCCGCCAAGCTCGAGCAGCAGGCGTCGCAGGCTCCGGCCGTCGCCGCTCCGGCACCCGCGCCGATGGCGCCTGCGCCGCGTCCGGCGCCGAATCTCGAGCGCGATACGCTGGCCGCCGTCGCGGCCGCGATGGCAAGCGAGCCCGGTCCGTCGGCTGCCCCGGCGCAGGCAGCGTCCTATGGCGATGTGACGGTGCGCCCGATTGCACAGAAGCCGTCGCTGTTCCCGGAGCCCGAGGCGCAGCGCGCGGCTCCGATCGAGCCGGCAGCCTTGCCCGAGACCTTCATTCCGCAGGCCGCCGAGCGGGTTCCGGTCCGCGCGCCGCGCATGCCGAAGTTCGAGGACCTGCCGATGCCGGCCCAGGCCGAGATTCGTCAGGCGAGGGGCGACGAGGGCGACGAGCATCCGCAGAAGACCCGGATGTCGCTGCTGCAGCGTCTCGCCAATGTCGGTCTCGGCCGCCGGGACGAGGACGCCGAACCTCTGCTGCCGGTGCGGACCGCGGGTCCTGCCATGCCGCACATGCCGCCGCTGCCGGAACGGAAGCCGCAGCGGAACGTTGCTCAGCAGGTTGCGAGCCACGAATCGCCCGTCTCGGAGTATGCCCGCCGTCCCGCGCCGCAGGGGCTGGATGTCCATGGCCGTCCCGCGCCTGTGTCCCCGGCGCCACAGGGAGACGACCATTTGGACATCCCGGCCTTCCTCCGCCGGCAGGCAACCTGAGAATTGTTACAGCCCTGATGGTGCCGAACAGGCCCGGCTCGCGAGAGCCGGGCCTTTTCCTTGGCCTCCCGGCGCGCGCCGATCGCCCTTCAACTAACTGATTTTAAATGATTAATTATTCTTTCGGTGTTTAGATCGGGAACCAGGAGGGTTAAGGCCACGTTCCAGTTTGGTTAAGGGTTGGCGCGAATACGGCAGAGATGGGGTAACAATCCGTAAAGAAGCGTGAGTTGGCGCTCTTTGGGGCTCTCGTTAAGTTCTGCCGTGACTTGGGGATGCCTGAAAGTGAGTCGGTTCGCGAGGGGCGACCGATGAAGGGTCAGGCGGGGTCTTGGGCGATCGTCGATGAAATTCAGCCGGCAAACAACGCTTCGTTCGCAAGCCACCGTCACCGGTGTAGGCGTCCACTCTGGTGCGCCTGTCAGCCTGACGATTGGCCCGGCGCCGATCGATGCGGGGATCGTGTTCCTCCGCACCGGCCTCGATGGGGCCGACCGCGAGGTCCAGGCCTCCTTCGGTTCGGTGATCGCGACCGAGCTCGCGACGGTGCTCGGTGACCGCAACGGCCCGTTGGTCTCGACCGCCGAGCATGTTCTCGCCGCGTTGCGCGGCATGGGCGTCGACAACGCCCTGATCGAGGTCGACGGCCCCGAGGTACCGATCATGGACGGTAGCGCTGCGCCGTTCGTCGCTGCCATTGACCAGGCCGGGATCGTCAATCAGTCGGCTCCACGGCGTTACATTCAGGTGCTCAAGCCGGTCCAGGTGACCATGGGTGCCTCGACGGGCGAGCTGCGTCCCAACAACTCCGGCTTCCGGGTCGAAGCCGAGATCGATTTCACCAATCCCGTGATCGGCCGCCAAGCCTATCATTTCGAACTCAATCCCGAGCGCTTCCGCCGCGAGATCGCCCGCGCCCGTACCTTCGGCTGCATGAGCGACGTGTCGCGGCTGTGGAGCGCCGGTTTCGCGCTCGGCTCCTCCTTCGACAACACGCTGGTGTTCGACGAGGACCGTCTGCTCAATCCCGAAGGTCTGCGCTACGCGGACGAATGCGTCCGCCACAAGGTGCTGGACGCGATCGGTGATCTGGCGCTGGCCGGCCTGCCGATGCTCGGAACCTATCGTTCGGTCCGTGGCGGTCACAAGCTCAACCACGCGGTCCTGACCGCTCTGATGGCCGATCGCACCGCCTGGCGGATCGTCGAAGGCGAGACCGTGCGGCGTCCCCGCGTGGCCGCGGATGCCGTCGGTGGCATGGTCGGTGGCATGGTCGCCCCGGCCTACGGTCCGGACGTGTCCTGAGCGCCTGCTGCGAGGCTCGAGCGAACGGATAGCGTCCCTCGTGGGGCGCGATGGGGCAACACGATTCTGCTGTCGGTATTTGCTCGGCTGCAGATCTTGTACGCTGAATTTTTTGTCATTGATTGTTGCCGACCGCATCCTTCCTCATGGACGGGCTGTCGGCATTTCCAGGTTTTCCCGCGGCTTCTTCAGCGATAACCATGATGCACGGCGGCAGCCTCGATCTTGCCTTAATCCGGGCGGATTGGCTTCCTATGCGGTTGGTTGATGAAGTGTTTTCGGCTAGAGAGGCCGGGGCCGCGTGATGCGTGCCACTGGCGGGGCTCTTCCTTCGCGGTCATGAAGCGACCTTCATGGTGCGCGGCGTAGATCAGATCACAGGCATCGGGTTCCAAAGAAGCATGTCGATACAGCGTCTCACGCGCGACCTCCGTCATCCCGCAGCAAGCATCGGCCGGCTCCGCCTCGCCGCGTCGCTGATCCTGCTGGCGCTGCCGTTGAGCGGCTGCGGCACCGGCGGACTCTGGGACAAATTCCTGGCCAAGGACGACACCTTCGTCGATGAGCCCGCGGACAAGCTCTACAATGAGGGCTTGTTCCTGATGAACGAGAAGAAGGACGTCAAAGGCGCGACCAAGAAGTTCGAGGAGGTCGATCGCCAGCATCCTTATTCCGACTGGGCCCGCAAATCGCTGCTGATGTCGGCCTACGCGTCCTATCAGGCCGGCGACTACGACGGCTGCATCGGCGCTGCCACCCGTTACGTGACGTTGCATCCGGGCAGCCCGGACGCGGCCTATGCGCAATACCTGATCGCCGCGTCGCATTACGACCAGATCCCGGACATCAGCCGCGATCAGGGCCGCACCGAGAAGGCCATTGCCTCACTCGAAGAGGTGGTACGCAAATATCCGACCTCCGAATACGCTACCAATGCCAAGGCCAAGATGGAGGGCGCCCGCGACCAGCTCGCCGGCAAG
This sequence comes from Bradyrhizobium sp. SZCCHNRI20481, assembly GCF_032485055.1. Taxonomy (NCBI): domain Bacteria; kingdom Pseudomonadati; phylum Pseudomonadota; class Alphaproteobacteria; order Hyphomicrobiales; family Nitrobacteraceae; genus Bradyrhizobium; species Bradyrhizobium sp. SZCCHNRI20481. The sequence goes on along the minus strand of NZ_JAUEUE010000007.1, from coordinate 185,988 downwards.
GAGATGGATGTCGGCCGCTATTACATGCAGAAGCGCGACTACACGGCTGCCATCAACCGCTTCAAGGCGGTGGTGACGCAGTATCAGACCACGCGGCACGTCGAGGAAGCGCTGTATCGCCTGACCGAGGCCTACATGACGATCGGCATCGTCGGCGAAGCCCAGACGGCGGCGGCTGTGCTTGGGCACAATTTCCCCGACAGCAAGTGGTATAAGGACGCCTACAATCTCGTGAAGTCGGGCGGCGTCGAGCCCGAGGAGAACAAGGGCTCCTACATCTCTCGGGCCTTCAAGAAGCTAGGCCTGGGCTGAGCGGTCGGCCAGATCGGCTGGTCGGTCTGGCTTTGTTCTGTATTCTTGTTTTGTTCTCAATTTGCTGCTAGCATCGAGTCGTTCGCTCAGGGGCGTTCCGCCCCGTTACGAAGGACTTCGGTTCCATGCTGGCGCGACTGTCGATCCGTGACATCGTCCTGATCGAACGACTCGATCTCGAATTTTCCCATGGACTTGCGGTGCTGACCGGCGAGACCGGTGCCGGCAAGTCGATCCTGCTCGACGCCTTTGCTCTCGCTCTCGGCGGCCGCGGCGACGCCAGCCTGGTGCGCCACGGCGCCGACCAGGGGCAGGTCACGGCCGTGTTCGAGATCGGCAAGGATCATCCCGCCGCCAGGATCCTCGCCGCCAACGGCCTGGATGCCGATGGCGAGATGATCCTGCGCCGCGTTCAATACGGCGACGGCCGCACCCGCGCCTTCATCAACGACCAGTCGGTCAGCGTGCAGACGCTGAAAGCGATCGGCGCCACCCTGGTCGAGATCCACGGCCAGCATGACGAACGTGCGCTGGTCGATGCCGCCACCCACCGCCGGCTGCTGGATGCCTTTGCGGGCCTGGAGAAGGATGTCGCCGCGGTCGAGGCGCTCTGGGCGGCCCGCCGGACCGCGGTCACGGCGCTCGATGAGCATCGTGCGAGCATGGAGCGCGCGGCCCGCGAGGCCGATTATCTGCGGCATGCCTCGGACGAGCTGAAGAAGCTGGCGCCAAAGGAGGGCGAGGAGACGCAGCTCGCCGCCCGCCGCACCGCCATGATGCAGGGCGAGAAGATCGCAGGCGATCTGCGTGACGCGCAGGATGCCGTCAGCGGCAACCAGTCGCCGATTGCCGCGCTGGCTGCGGCGGTCCGCCGGCTGGAGCGACGCGCGGTCAGCTCGCCCGCGCTGGTCGATCCAGCGGTGAGGGCGATCGATTCGGCGATCAACGCCCTGGAGGAGGCCGATCAGCATCTGACGGTGGCGCTCGCGGCCACCGATTTCGATCCGCTGGAGCTGGAGCGCATCGAGGAGCGGCTGTTCGCGCTGCGCGCGGCCGCGCGCAAATATTCGACGCCGGTGGACGGTCTGGCTGCTTTGGCTGCCAAATATGCCGCCGATGTGATCCTGATCGATGCCGGCGCCGAGCAGTTGAAGAAGCTGGAAGCGGCGGCGGCGGCGGCTGATGCGCGCTATGCCGCGGCGGCGGCCAAGCTGTCGGCGGCGCGGACCAAGTCGGCGGAGAAGCTGAACCGGGCCGTCCATGCCGAACTCGCCCCGCTCAAGCTCGAACGCGCCAAGTTCATGACCCAGGTCGACAGCGACGCCGAAGCGCCGGGGCCGGAGGGCATCGATCGCGTCGAGTTCTGGGTGCAGACCAATCCGGGCACGCGGCCGGGCCCGATGATGAAGGTCGCCTCGGGCGGCGAGCTGTCGCGGTTCCTGCTGGCGCTCAAGGTCGTGCTGTCCGACCGCGGCTCGGCGCCGACCTTGGTGTTCGACGAGATCGACACCGGCGTTGGCGGCGCGGTCGCCGATGCCATCGGCGCCCGGCTGGCGCGGCTCGCGCACGGGGTTCAGGTGATGGCCGTGACCCATGCGCCGCAGGTCGCGGCGCGGGCGGACCAGCATTTGTTGATCTCCAAGGATGCGCTCGACCGCGGCAAGCGCGTCGTCACCCGGGTCAATACGCTCGCCACCCTGCACCGCCGCGAGGAGATCGCCCGCATGCTGGCCGGCGCCGAGGTCACCGCCGAAGCCCGCGCCGCCGCCGACCGGCTGCTGGAGGCTGCGGCGGCATAAGCCGAGGGATCGGGCCGAACGCTTTTGGCTCCGGCGTGCGCATTGTGTAAACCGTCGTTTCGGGGCGGCCTTCGGGCCGTCCCGCCATGACGAGCAGACAGTACGCAGCATGCCCAAGACAGCAAAACCGAAGCAGCCCGTCGACGTTGCCGATCTCACCAAGGCCCAGGCCAAGGTGGAATGGAAGCGGCTGGCGCTGGAGCTCGAGACCCACGACAGGCTCTATTATCAGGATGACGCGCCGAAGATCTCGGACGCCGCCTATGACGAGCTGCGTCGCCGTTTCAATGCGATCGAGAAGCGTTTCCCTGAGCTCGTCAGCAGCGAGTCTCCGTCACAGAAGGTCGGCGCGGCTCCCTCCGGCCGGTTCAAGAAAGTGCGGCACGCGGTGCCGATGCTGTCGCTCGACAACGCCTTCGCCGAGGAGGACGTGCGCGACTTCGTCGGCCGCATCGCGCGCTTCCTCAAGCTTGCCGACGATCGCATCGATTTCTCGGCCGAGCCGAAGATCGACGGGCTGTCGATGTCGCTACGCTATGAAGGCGGCGAGCTGGTCACCGCCGCGACCCGCGGTGACGGCGCCGAGGGCGAGGATGTCACCGCCAACATCCGCACCCTGAAGGACGTGCCGCACAAGCTGCACGGCCGCAACCTGCCCGACATCTGCGAAGTGCGCGGCGAGGTCTACATGACCAAGCAGGCCTTCCTCGCGCTCAACGAGCGCCAGAAGGAAGCGGGCGACACCATCTTCGCCAACCCGCGCAACTCCGCCGCAGGTTCGCTGCGGCAGAAGGATCCGGCCATCACCGCCTCGCGTCCCCTCGGCTTCTTCGCCTATGCCTGGGGCGAAATGAGCGCGATGCCGGCGGAGACGCAGAGCGGCATGATCAAATGGTTCGAGCGTTGCGGCTTCACGACCAATCCGCTCACGAGGCTCTGCCACTCGGTGGAGGAGCTGATCGCGTTCCATCATCACATCGAGGAGCAGCGCGCCGAGCTCGACTACGATATCGACGGCGTCGTCTACAAGGTCGACCGCATCGACTGGCAGGAGCGGCTCGGATTCGTGTCGCGCACGCCGCGCTGGGGCATCGCGCACAAGTTTCCGGCCGAGCGCGCCATGACCGTGCTCAAGGACATCGAGATCCAGGTCGGCCGCACCGGCTCGTTCACGCCGGTCGGCAAGCTTGAGCCGGTCGGTGTCGGCGGCGTCATCGTGCAGAACGTGACGCTGCACAATGAGGACTACATCAAGGGGATCGGCAACAAGGGCGAGGTGCTGCGCGAGGGCCGTGACATCCGGATCGGCGACACCGTCGTGATCCAGCGCGCCGGCGACGTCATCCCCCAAGTGGTCGACGTCCTCATCGACAAACGGCCGGAGCACGCCAAGGAATTCCACTTCCCGAAGACGTGCCCTTGTCCGCTGCATACCGACGTCGTGCGTGAGGAGATTGCGACCGGCGAGGAGGGCTCGCGCGCCCGCTGCACCGGCGAGTTCGCCTGTCCATTCCAGAAGATCGAGCACCTCAAGCTGTTCGCCTCGCGCCGCGCTTTCGACATCGATGGTCTCGGCGAGAAGCAGATCCAATTCTTCTTCGACCAGGGCTGGGTCAAGGAGCCCGCCGACATCTTCACGCTGGCCGCACGCAACAGCAAGCTGAAGCTCGAGGAGATCGAGGGCTATGGCGAGACCTCGGTGCGCAATCTCTTCAATGCCATCGACGCGCGGCGCGAGATCGCGCTGGAGCGCTTCATCTTTGCGCTCGGCATGCGCCATGTCGGCGAGACCACGGCGCTGGCGCTGGCGCGGGGCTATGGCTCATGGGAGGCGTTCCATGAGGCCTGTCTCAAGGTCGCCAATGGCGACGAGGAGGCGATCGCGGAGATGGATGCGCTCGACCAGATCGGCGACACCGTGATCAAGAGCGTCGCCGCCTATTTCGGCGAGGACCACAACCGCGGCATCGTCGAGCGGCTGACTAAGGAGGTCAAGATCCTCGACGCAGAGAGGCCGAAGCGCAATTCGCCGATCGCCGCCAAGACTGTCGTGTTCACAGGCACGCTGGAAAAGATGACGCGCGATGAGGCCAAGGCGACTGCCGAGCGGCTCGGTGCGAAAGTGTCGGGATCGGTGTCGAAGAAGACGGACTACGTCGTCGCCGGTCCGGGGGCAGGCTCAAAGTTGAAGGACGCGCAAAAGCACGGCGTGCAGGTGCTCACCGAGGACGAGTGGCTGCAGCTGATCGGGGAGTAGCAGCTCCGCAATGTTGGTTGCGACAGACGCTGGATGCGACACCAACAGTTGTCATCATCCGCGAAAGCGGATGATCCAGTATTCCAGAGGCATTTGTCATAGGGCCGAGACGCCTCGGCCTACTGGATACCCGCCTGCGCGGGTATGACGCCGAGAGTGACGCGCGGTCGTGCAGTCGCTCACGCACCTCCCTCACATTACCCCGGCTTCGTCCTCTTCCGCCGTCTCGATCAGCTCCTTCGTCACCTTCATCTGCGTGCGCGGAACCAGGAAGATCATGCTGCAGGCGCAGGCGAGGGACAGGGTGAGCATCGCTGATGTCAGCGGCAGCGTGCTGCTGAAATGGCCGCCGAGCCAGGCGCCGAGCTGCGACGTCAGCGCGCCCACGCCCATTTGCAGGAATCCCATCGCGCCGGAAGCGGTGCCGGCCGCGCCCGGCCGGACGCTGATGGCACCGGCTGCGGAATTCGCCATCACGGCGGCATTGGCGAACATCAGCAGCATCTGCGTGCCGAACAGCACTGATGGCACCTGGTTGAAACCGAACAGGCTCCACGTGAAGTTCAGCGCGGCACTGGTGAGCTGCAGTCCCAATCCGAACCAGATCAGCCGATCGAGCGAATGGCGCGGCGCGTAGCGCACGCAGAACAGGTTGCCGACGAAATAGGCGAAGCCGGTGGTCGCAAACCACGCGCCATACTCCGCCGATGAGCGGCCCATCTGCACCTCGACGATGTACGGCCCGCCGCCGGCGAAGGCGAAGATGATCTGCGAGGCCAGCACCTGGCACAGCATGTAGCCGAGGAAGGCGCGGCTCCTGACGAGCATGGCGACGTCGTGGCGGAAGCTCGCGCCTTCGATGCGGGCAGGGCGTGTTTCCGGCAGGGTCAAGGTCACGGCGATCGCGATCACGATCGACAGCGCGGCGACGACGTAGAAGATGGCGTGCCAGCCGAACGCGATCTCGATCAGGCCGCCGGTCAGCGGCGACAGCATCTGCGCGATCATCATGACCGCGACGACGAGGCTGATCATCGCGCCGATGCGCTCGCGCGGATAGAGATCGCGGATGATGGCGCGGCTGATCACCATGCCGCTGGCGCCGCCGAGCGCCTGGAAGAAGCGCGCCGCGATCAGCTGGGGCAGGGTGTCGGCGAAGATGCAACTGACGCTCGCGACGATCGACAGCGCGAGCCCTGCAAGCATCACGGGGCGGCGGCCGAAGCGGTCGGAGAGCGGCCCGAGCAGCAGCTGCGAGATCGCGATGCCGGCCATGTAGAACGACACCGTCATCTGCACGACGGAGGCGTCGCGCCCGAACGTGGTCGCGAGCAGCGGCAGGGCCGGCACCAGCAGGTAAAGCGAGATCGGCGCCAGCCCGGTCATGACGACCAGGAGGACCAGCACGGTGCGCGAGGGGACGGCGCGCGGTGGCGCCGCCCCGGGCGGTCTGCTGATCATTCCATGCATGGTGCCGCTCAAATCAGGTGAACGCCCTGACTGTAGCGGCCCTCCGCTTCGCGGAAATGCCTGTTTCGGCATGCGCCCATGCGGGCAGCGGGACAGTTGGTAGCAGGGCGCGCGGATCGCTACAGTGGCGCAGTCGCCTGATCGAGCCAGCGCTGGTCGTTCTCGTCGAGCGCTGCACGGACGGTTTCCCTGACCCGGCCATGATAGGCGTCGAGCCACGCCCGTTCCTCGGCGGTCAGCATGGCGACGTCGATCAGGCGGCGGTCGATCGGCGCCAGGGTCAGCGCCTCGAAGCCGTTCATCGGCTTCTCCGCGTCCGCGACGTCCTTCGCCACCACGAGCTCGAGGTTCTCGATGCGGATGCCGAACGCGTCGGTCTTGTAGTAGCCGGGCTCGTTGGACAGGATCATGCCGCGCTTCAGCGGTGTCGTGCCGAGCTTCGAGATGCGCGCGGGTCCCTCGTGCACCGACAGATAACTGCCGACGCCGTGACCGGTGCCGTGCTCGAAATCGATGCCGGCCTGCCACAGGAACTGCCGCGCCAGGGTGTCGAGCTGCGCACCGGTGGTGCCATCGGGGAAGATCGCACGTGCGATTGCGAGGTGGCCGCGCAGCACGCGGGTGAAGCGGTCGCGCATCTCCTCAGTCGGCGCGCCCACGGCGATCGTGCGGGTGACGTCGGTGGTGCCGTCCTGATATTGCGCGCCGGAATCGATCAGCAGCAGATCGCCCGGCATGATGCGGCGGTTGCTCTTGCGGGTGACGCGATAATGCACGATCGCGCCGTTCGGACCGGTGCCCGAGATGGTCGGGAACGACACGTCCTTGAGCGCGCCGGTGTCGCGGCGAAAGCTCTCCAGCGCCTCGACCGCATCGATCTCCGTCAACGTGCCCTTCGGCGCCTCGCGATCGATGAAGGCCAGAAAGCGCGCCAGCGCGACCGCATCACGCTGATGGGCGCGCCGCGTGCCGTCGATCTCCACCGCGTTCTTGGCGGCCTTGAGCAGGCTGACCGGATCGGCGCCGCGCACCGCCTTGCCGCCGGCGCCCTGGATCAGGCGCGTCAGGGCATCGGCTGCCGTGGCGCTGTCGAGCGCGATGGCTGCGCCGGATTGCGCGAGCTCGGTCAGGCGCGGTGTCAGCACGTCCGGCTCCGCCACCTCGGCGCTCTGCTCGAGATGATCGCGTGTCAGGTTCGAGAGCTTGCGGGAATCGATGAAGATGGTCGGACGTCCGGTCTTCGGCACCAGCGCATAGGACAGCGGCAGCGGCGTGTGCGAGACGTCGGCGCCGCGGATGTTGAAGGTCCAGGCGACGTTGTGGGAATCGGACAGCACCAGCGCCTCGACGCCGAGCCGCTCGATCTCCTGGCGGATCCGGCCGAGCTTGTCCGCCTCGCTCTCGCCGGATAATTCGGCGCCGTGGATGGATACGGCGCCGAGCGGCGGCAGCGGGCGTTCGGTCCAGATGCTGTCGACCGGGTTGCTCTCGACCGGCACCAGCTCCGCGCCGGCCTTGGCACAGGCGGCGGCCAGTCGTTCGGCCGCGGCCGTCGTATGCAGCCACGGATCGAAGCCGACGCGGTCACCGCTCTGCAGGTGTCGCGTCAGCCAACTCTCGGGCGGCGGCTCGATCAGCGATTCCACGGTCCAGGCCTTGCCGTCGACCTGCTTGCCGGCCTGCAGCGTATAGCGGCCGTCGACGAAGATCGCGGCGGCCTGCGGCAGCACGATCGCAAGGCCGGCCGAGCCGGTGAAGCCGGTGAGCCACGCCAGCCTTTCCTCCGACGGTGGCACATACTCGTTCTGCTGCTGGTCGGCCCGCGGCACGATGAAGCCGGTCAGCTTGCGCCGTGCCAGCTCCTCGCGGAGAGCAGCCAGCCGCGCGGTCAGCGCCACGCCGGTCTCGGGTTCTTCGAACGTCTGGAACAGAGCTTCGAACATCGGTCTCATACTTTAGAAGTGGATCTTGCCGCGTCGGCGACGAATACTCCTCCAGCAGACAGTGCAGTGCACGAAGAATCTCCTTGCATTCGCCTGTGCAAAAAGATTTGCTGTCGCATGCCGGTCATCCGAAAGAGATGCGGCGAGGAAACGTATGGACGTGACGACCACGATCGTAAAGATCACCCACGGTCGCATGATCCGGGGAGTGCCTCAACTCAACGGCGAGGGGATGCACGATGCCTGCTTTTACCTTCGAAAAACTATCGGCGCCCGCGCCAAGTGGACCGGCGCCCGCACCGGTCGAGAAGCCGCGCAGCGCGCTGGCGGACCTCGTCAATCGTCTCGTCGCGCCGCGCGTTCGACGTGCCTCTCGTAGTCAGTCCGACTCCACCTCCCAGCAGAGCCAGCCGAAGACGTAATCGCGAGCTTGCCGCACCCAGCGTGCAGGTTCGATCCATGCCATGAGCTGATCCGCCTCACTGCTGCTTTTGCAGCAACAGGCTGCTCCACCCCTCGATTCTCAAATGCCGGACCGGAACCAGGCCGCGGGCACGATAGGCGGCGCAGACGGCGCGTGCCTGCGGGGTCAACAGGCCCGAGAGGATCACGAAGGCTCCGGGCGCGAGGTGGCGCTGCATCGGCGCAGCCAGCTGGCGCAGCGGGTTGGCCAGGATATTCGCCAGCACCAGATCGAACGGGCCGCACCGGGCGAAGTCAGCGGCGGCGAAGCCGGTAGCTCGGATGACCCGGACCAGGGGGCCTGCGCCGTTGAGCCGGGCGTTCTCCCGCGCCACCATGACCGAGGGCGCATCGATGTCGCTCGCCAGCACGGACCGGTGCGTCGCCTTGGCGGCGGCAATCGCGAGCACGCCGGTGCCGGTGCCGAGGTCGAGCACCCGTCGCGGCGCGCGGGTCTTGAGCACGTGATCGAGCAGCAGCAGGCAGCCGCGCGTGGTGCCGTGGTGACCGGTGCCGAAGGCGAGCGCCGCCTCGATCTCGATCCCGAGTTTGTTGCCGGGCACCCGCTGCCGGTCATGGCTGCCATGGACCATGAAGCGGCCAGCCGGCACCGGGACGAGGTCGTCCAGGCTGGCCTTGACCCAGTCCTTGGCCTCGACGACTTCGAATGCCAGGGTCTGGGCTACGTCGGAGCCCGCCGCCCCGCCGACGAGCTCCCGCACCAGCGTCTGATCCGGCGGATCGGCGAAATGAACCGTCACGTCCCAGCGGCCGTCCGGCCGCTCGAAGGCAGCGACCGCGGCATCACCTTCGAAGAACACCTCGGTCAGGACGTCGACGGCCGGGCGCGCGGTCGCTTCATCGGCAACGGTGAAGCTGGCCTTGTGGGTGGCGGGCGTGGTCGTTGAGGTCATCAAGGTGGATCCTGGCGAGATTTGACGGCGTGGTTAAGGGATTTGTCTGCCAACGCAAGCGATAGGACCGGAAATCTGCCAGGTTGGAACATTCAACGGTTGTATCTTGCCGCTGGCGGGGCGGCGTAAAAGTTGTGATTCAATTCCTGCAAAGAATCTCTGCAACTTGAACAGAGCGCCTTATCTCAACTTTAGGTTCTGGCCGCCTAATTTTCTCGTCATGGGAACCGGATGATCCTCGGTTCCTGGGTTGGGAAACGAGGTTCAGATGAAGACCACTCTGCTGAAGTTCTTGCGTGATGAATCTGGCGCCACCGCCATCGAATACGGCCTGATCGCAGCCGGCATCTCGCTGGCCATTATTGCCGCAGTCAACGGCCTGGGCAGCTCGCTCAGCAGCAAGTTCGAGTCGATCAACACGTCGCTGAAGTAATCCGCCTGACACGGCGTTCTCGAAGAACCGGGCCTCAGCGCCCGGTTTTTCTGCTTTTGGGGTGGGGGAATCTCGAAAGCAGGTCCACAGCATACCCACACGGCCGTGCACTGCTTATTGGATCGTTCATCCACTGCGCGTCCACAGCTTGTCCACACGGACGCCCACCCGCCTTTCCACCCCTTATCCTCAGCCGAACAGGGCGCGATGGTCGGCCAGGATCGCCTGGGCCGCATTGTGGCCGGGGGCGCCGGTGACGCCGCCGCCGGGGTGGCTGCCCGAGCCGCAATGGTAGAGCCCTTTCAGCGGCGAGCGATAATCGGCGTGACCGAGCATGGGGCGGGCCGAGAACAACTGGTTCAGGGTCAGCGCGCCGTGGAAGATGTCGCCCCCGATCAGCCCGAACTGGCGCTCGAGGTCGAGCGGTGACAGCACCTGCCGACCGAGCACGCTGGCCGCAAAGCCCGGTGCATAACGGTCCACGGTCGCGATCATGAGGTCAGCGACCTCGTCGCGATGATTGTCCCAGGAACGGCCGTCCGGCAGCTCGGGCGCGACATGCTGGCAGAACAGGCTGGCGACGTGCTGCCCTGCGGGCGCCAGCGTCGGGTCGAGGGTGGAGGGGATCAGCAGCTCGACCACGGGATCGCGGCTCCAGCCATGCGCCCGCGCGTCGAGATAGGCCTGGTCCATGTAGCCGAGGCTCGGGCCGAGGATGATCCCGGCGGACAGATGGTCGCCGTCGCCCGGCAGCGCGCTGAACGAGGGCAGCCGGCCGAGCGCCACGTTCATGCGGAACGTGCCCGAACCGCAGCGCCAGTTCCTGATGCGGCTCAGGAACGGCGCGGGCACGGCGCCGGCCGGCACCAGGCGCGTATAGAGCAGCTTCGGGTTCACGTTGGCGACGACATGGCGGGCGCGGATGGTGCGGCCATCCTCGAGCACGACGCCGACCGCGCGGTCGCGCTCGACGATCACCTCGCGCACGCCGGCCTCGACCTCGATCAGCGTGCCCAGCTCCTTCAGGTACCCGGCCATCGCCTGCGTGATCGCCCCCATGCCGCCGATCGCATGGCCCCAGACGCCCTTCTTGCCGTTCACCTCGCCGAAGGCGTGATGCAGCATCACATAGGCCGAGCCGGCGGCGTAGGGGCTGGCATAGTTGCCGACGATGGCATCGAAGCCGAACAGCGCCTTCACCAGATCGGTTTCGAAGATCTCGTCGAGCATCTCGCCGGCCGAGCGTGTGAACAGGTCGAGCAGATCGCGCTGCTGCTCCAGCGACAGTGCGCGCAGGGTGTTGGCCGTGCCGAGCGCGTTGAAGGCCTCGCGGATCGCCGACAGCCCGAACTGGGCGACCAGGTTCGGTGGCGCCCGCAGCACGATGCTGCGCAGCACGTCCGCGATGGCCTCGAGACGTGCCGAGAACGGGCCGATCGCGTCGGCGTCCCGCTCGCTCAGCCGCGCAACTGAAGCCAGCGTGCGACCCTCGCCCGTCAGCAGATAGCGGCCGTCGGCCGAGGGCAGGAAGTTCTGCGCCCGGCGCTCGACGATCTCCAGCCCGTGCTCGTGCAGCTTCAGGTCGGAGATGACGCGCGAATTGAGCAGGCTCACGGTGTAGGACGCGACGGAGTTGCGGAAGCCCGGATGAAACTCCTCGGTGACCGCGGCGCCGCCGACCACCTTGCGGCGCTCGACCACATGCACGCGCAGGCCCGCCATCGCGAGGTAGGCCGCACAGGTCAGGCCATTATGGCCGGCACCGATGATGATGACCTCGGTTTCATTCATGTCAGCTTCAAAAAGCCCTGTTTAATGACCCGCACCGGGAACCTCGGCTGGTGCTGTCGCGCCGGACGGCTGCGACGTCAAGGGAAACTCCATTCTGCCTCAGCTCCTCGCCATACCGCCCTGCGATCCGCTATGTCTCGTCTGCTCATCGCGGTCCGGTCTTGGCATCTGATGCCGGCCGCGCCGCTGCCGGAGTTGTCATGACCTCAATCGCCTCGCCCGCCGCCGTCGCTCAGCCCTCTGCCGCACGCAACCGGCTGGTGCTCGTCGTCTATACCGCCGCAATTTTCGTCAGCGCGCTGCTGCTGTTCTCGGTGCAGCCACTGTTCACCAAGATGGTGCTGCCGCGGCTCGGCGGCTCGCCGGCGGTGTGGTCGGTGGCAATGGTGTTCTTCCAGACCTTGCTGCTCGCGGGTTATGCCTATGCGCATTTTCTCACCCAGCTGCCCAGCCGGGTGCTCCCGATCGCGATTCATCTGCTGCTGCTCGGTTTCGCCATCCTGACGTTGCCGCTGTCGATCGCGAGCAGCTGGGGCGACCCGCCCAGCTCCGGTTACGGGCTTTGGCTGCTCGGCCTGTTCACCGTGTCGATCGGCCTGCCGTTCTTCGCGCTCGCTGCCAACAATCCGCTGCTGCAGGCGTGGTTCGTGCGCTCAGGTCATCCGGCCGCACCCGACCCGTATTTCCTCTATGCATCGTCGAACATCGGCAGCTTCCTGGCGCTGTTGTCCTATCCTCTGCTGATCGAGCCGATCTTCAGCCTGCGCGTGCAGAACCTGATCTGGACCGGCGGCTATGGCCTCCTGATCGCGCTGATCGCCGGCTGCGGCGTCCTGCTGCTGCGGTCGCCGGTGATCGTCACGAGCCTGCTGCACACCGGGGACAGCAATGCCCCGGCGCCACGCTGGCTGCTGCGTCTGCGCTGGATCTTCCTGGCCGCGGTGCCCTCCGGCCTGCTGATTGCGGTGACGGCGCATATCTCCACCGATGTCGCGGCCGCGCCCTTGCTATGGGTGCTGCCGCTGTCGCTCTATCTGTTGACCTGGGTGCTGGTGTTCCAGTCGCGGCCGCTGCTGCCGCACAAATGGATGCTGGCGCTGCAGCCGCTTGCGATCGCCGGCGTCGTCGTCCTGCTCGCTTTTGGCGGCGAGCAGAATCTCGCGCTCACGCTCGGCGGCCATCAGCTCTGCTTCTTCATCATCGCCATGGCCTGCCATGGCGAGCTCGCGCGCACGCGCCCGCCGGCCAAGTATCTCACCGGCTTCTATGTCGCGCTGTCGTTCGGCGGCATGGTCGGCGGCCTGTTCGCCGGCCTGATCGCCCCCTTCACCTTCTCATGGGTTGCCGAATATCCGATCCTGCTGGCGCTCGCGGCGCTGTGCCGGCCGGCGGCCAATGAGCGCTTGCCACGGATCACGCGCTGGTACTGGCTCCTGCTCGCGGTCATTGCCCTCGCGCTGCTGGTGCCCGCCGGAATGACCGGCAAGCTCACGACCTATCTCGAGGACCACCGCGTCTATGTCGCGGGCGCCGTGGGCGTGCTCGCCGTGCTGCTCGCTCTGCTGCTGAACGGTGGCCGCTGGAAGGTGTTCGCGACGGCCGCGCTCGCGCTCGTCCTGATCCGCGCCTATCCGGCCGATGACGGCCGCGTCGAGACGGTGCGCAGCTTCTTCGGCGTGCACAAGATCGTGGTGACCTCCGACGGGCACTATCACGTGCTGATGCATGGCACGACCATCCACGGCGCGCAGAAATATCTCAACGCCGACGGCTCCAAGGTGACGGGGCGGCCCGAGCCGATCACCTACTATCACAAGGACGGCGGCATCGGCCGCGCCATCACCGCGATCCGGGAGCGCAAGGGCGCGCCGCTCAAGGTCGCCGTGATCGGCGTTGGCGCCGGCACGCTCACTTGCGCAGCCGAGCCCGGCGAGATCTGGAAATTCTTCGAGATCGACCAGACCATGATCGATACCGCCAGCGATCCGAAATATTTCAGCTACATCAGGAACTGCGCGCCGGACTTCAAGCCTGTCATCGGCGATGCCAGGCTGACCTTCGCCAAGGAGCCGGACGGCGCCTACGATCTCATCATCGTCGATGCCTATTCCTCGGATGCGATTCCGATCCATCTGGCGACGGAGGAGGCGATGGCGATCTACAAGGCGAAGCTGGCGCCGCAGGGCGCCGTCGTGATGCATGTCTCCAATCGGCATCTGGAGCTGGAGAGCGTCGTCGTCGGCATCGCCGACGCCAACGACCTGAAGAGCTGGGTCTACAACGAGGACTCCGGGCGCGACGACGAGTACATCTTCTCCACCGACGTCGTCATCAGCGCGCGCGAGGACGCCGACGTCGGCACGCTGGCCTCCTCGGACAAGTGGACCGAAACCGAGCCGACCGACGGCGAGCGGGTCTGGACCGACGATTATTCGAACATTCTCGGCGCCGTGTATCGGCGGCTGCGCGACGGCGAGTAACAGGGCACTGCCGCCGTTCGACGTCGCCGGGCCCGGATCGCCGCGATGATGGCGTCTGCGCCCAAAGAGGTGCGCGCCTCGTCAGTGGCGGGCCTCGGTTGCATTGCCGCATTGATTTCTCGAGCGTCTGATCGCTGACTTTGCTGTACCGCATCGCAAAACGCAGTGGTTACGCGCTTTCTGCGTGGGCCTCTGTTGCGTGCCCGTCATGACCATGCTACCTTGAGGTGCGCCCCTCATTTGAAGTCGGTACTTTGCGCGTCTTCGAATGGGTGGGTTGGGGCACGCACGCGCAGTCGAGCTGGATCGCAAACTGAGCGGTGAGGGACCGGTCTGGTCGTCTCGCCCTGAGCGAACGATCGCGCGGACGCTGTCCAGATCGAGGTGCTGTTCGTCCGGGCGGAGCCAGCGGTTCGGACGAGTTCGCGACTAGATATCGTTCGACTACAAAATGCCGGCCGCATCAAAGCAGGCCGGCTTCACATGGGAGGGGTTCAATGAAGCGTCTTTGGATTGCCGGTGCGTCTGCCTTGTTGTCGATGGCGCTCGGTCTCGGCTCCGCGGGAGCCGCGGACAAGAAGGTCCTCGCCTTCGTCGTCAACGGCGCGTCCGACTTCTGGAAGATCGCCGAAGCTGGCGTCAAGAAGGCGCAAGGCGAGCTGCCCAACTACAACCTGCAGCTCAAATATCCCGAGCAGGCGGCAGCCGCCGTGCAGCAGCGGATGCTGGATGACCTCGTCGCGGCCGGGGCTGCCGGAATCATGGTGAGCGCCGTCGATCCGAAGAACCAGACTGAGCACCTCAACAAGATTGCCGCACAGACGGTGCTCTTCACCACCGACAGCGACGCTCCGCAATCGAAGCGCATCGCCTATATCGGCTCCTCCAATACCGAGCTCGGCAAGGATGCCGGCAAGCTGATGCTGAAGGCGCTGCCGAATGGCGGCAAGTGCGTCGGTTTCGTCGGCCTGCTCGGGGCTGACAACGCCCGCGAGCGCATCGAAGGCGTGAAGGCGACCATCAAGGGATCGAAGGTCGAACTGGTCGACGTACGCGGCGACGAGATCGACCAGACCCGGGCCAAGCGCAATGTCGAGGACATCCTGGCGGCGATGCCGGACGTCAGTTGTCTGGTCGGCTTCTATTCCTACAACACGCCGCGCATCTACGAGGTGCTGAAGGAGGCCGGCAAGCTCGGCAAGATCAAGGTCATCGGCTTCGACGAGGATCCGATCACGCTCGGCGGCGTGAAGGACGGCGCGATCGAGGGCACGGTGGTGCAGCAGCCGTTCGAGTGGGGCTATCAGGGCATGAAGCTGATGGCGAAGGTCGTGCAGGGCGACAAGTCCGGCGTTCCGGCCAACGGCATCATCATCGTGCCCGGCAAGGTGATCGAGAAGTCCAACGTCGACGACTTCATGGCGCAGATGAAGCAGATGCTGAAGAAGTGACGCGACGGCCGGCGTGCGCGAGCCCTTCCTTGAGCTGATCGACATCGGCAAGACCTATCCTGGCGTGGTCGCGCTCGACCACGCCAGCCTGTCGGTCGCGCCCGGCGAGGTGATCGCCCTGGTCGGCGAGAACGGCGCCGGCAAGTCGACCTTGATGCGCGTGCTCGGCGGCGTGGTGGAGCCGAGCAGCGGCACGATCCGGATCGATGGCGTGGCGCGGACCAGCTACACGGTGGCGGACGCGATCGCGTCCGGCATCGCCTTCGTCCACCAGGAGCTGAACCTGTTCGACAATCTCGATGTCGCAGGCAACGTCTTCATCGGCCGCGAGCCGGTCTATGGCGGCCCGCTGCGGCTGATCGACCGCAAGACGCTGCGGGCCAAGGTGCGTCCGCTGATCGCGCGCCTCGCCGCTGATTTCGAGCCGGATACGCCGCTCGCCGAGCTGTCCTTGGCGCAGCGCCAGCTGGTCGAGATCATCAAGGCTTTGTCGCTCGACGCGCGCTGCGTCATCATGGACGAGCCGACCTCCAGCCTGACGCTGTCGGAAACCGAGCGGCTGATGCAGGTCATCGCCGGCCTGAAGGCGGACGGGGTCAGCGTCATCTTCATCACGCATCGCCTGAACGAAGTCATGCAATGCGCCGATCGCGCCATCGTGCTGCGCGACGGCCGCATGGTCGGCGCGCTGACGCGAGACGAGCTCAGTCCTGCCGCGATGATCCGGCTGATGATCGGCCGGGACCTGCGGTCGCTCTACGTGCCGCCGGCCGCGCCGCCCGGCGAAGCCGTGCTCGACGTGGTGGAGGCCGTGACCGCGACCTATCCCAACCAGGCCGTCAGCCTGCAGCTCCGGCGCGGCGAGATCCTCGGGCTTGCAGGTCTCGTCGGCTCCGGCCGCACCGAGCTCGCGCGCGGCATCTTCGGCGTCGAGCCGCTGCTGGCCGGGGGCATCAGCCTGGAGGGCGAGCCGATCCGCATCTCGACGCCGCGCGCGGCGATCGATCGCGGCATCTATCTCATTCCGGAAGACCGCAAGGCTTGCGGCCTGCTGCTCGACCTGTCGATCGCCGAGAACATCTCGCTGCCGGATCTCGCCTCCTATCTCAGCTTTGGACTTGTCGACATCAGGCGTGAGACCGAGAATGCCGATCGGCAGCGCGAACGGCTCAAGATCCGGGCGTCCGACGTCAAGGTCTCGGTCGGCACCTTGTCCGGCGGCAACCAGCAGAAGGTCGTGCTCGCCAAATGGCTGTCGATGCGGCCAAAGGTCCTGATCTTCGACGAGCCGACCCGGGGCATCGATGTCGGCGCCAAGCAGGAGATCTACGACATGCTGCGGCGGCTGGCGGATTCCGGAGTCGCGATCCTGATGATCTCGAGCGACATGGAGGAGGTGATCGGGGTGAGCGACCGGATCGCCGTAATGCATGAAGGCATGATTTCGGGCTTCCTGGCCCGCAACGAGTTCAGCGAGCACAACGTGCTTCAGCTCGCCGTCGGCCATACCGTCTGAGCGAGGGCGCCCGTGCAGAAGAAAGATCTCAGCCTGCTGATCCTGATCCTGGTGGTCGGCGCCGTCGTGGCCTTCATCAACCCGCGCTTCCTGCTGGTCGGCAACCTCTCCAATACCGCCAACCAGGTCGGCATGTTCGGCATTTTCTCGATCGCGGAGGCCTTCGTCATCATCGTCGGCGGCATCGAGCTCGCCGTCGGCTCGGTGATCGCGTTGCTCGGCGTGCTGTTCATCGACCTCATCGTCAACCGGGACGTCGACTGGATCGCTGCCTTGTTCCTCATCCTCGCCGGCGGCATCGCCATCGGCTTGGTCCATGGCACGCTGGTCACCAAGATGCGCATCCAGCCCTTCGTGGTGACCTTGTGCGGGCTGCTGATCTATCGCGGCGCGGCGCGCTACTACACCGAGGATGCCACCGCCGGCTTCGGCTATGGCGCAAGCTTCCCGGCGCTGGAATGGCTGGCCGCCGGCCGCACCGATGTCCTCGGCTTTCCACTGCCGCATAGCGTCGTGGCGCTCGTCATCGTGGCCGGCATCGCCTGGCTGGTGCTGCACCGCTCGGTGTACGGCCGTTATTTCTACGCGGTCGGCAAGAACGAGGAGGCGGCGCGCTACTCCGGCATCCGGTCCGATCGGGTCACGATCGCGGCCTATGTGATCTGCGGCGGGCTGACAGCGCTGGCAGCGGTCCTGCTCGCGATGTACACCCGCTCGATCTCGCCGGCGGTGCACGGCTCGTTCTACGAGCTCTATGCGATCGCGGCGGCGGTGCTCGGGGGCTGTTCGCTGCGCGGCGGCGAGGGCTCGGTCATCGGCGTCGTGCTCGGCACGATCCTGCTGCAGATGCTGCAGAACCTGGTCAATCTGCTGGGCATCCCGAGCTCGCTCAATTTCGCCGTGATGGGCACGGTGATCCTGATCGGCGTGCTGGCCGATCAGTATTTCGTGCAGCGGCGCACGCGCATGCCGACGGCCCGCGGGCAGGCCAGCGCCGATCGCGCGTCCGCCTCGCTCGGGCGGGTCAACGCCGAGTGAGGAGGCGCCGATGCGCTGCGTAACAGCGCCCGGCCGCGAGGATCAATGCGCGATCAGTCCTGATAGGTGTAGTAGCCGCGCGGCTGATAATAAGAGCGCGGCTGGTAATAGCGCGGCTGCGCGTAGCTCGGATTGCCGTTTTGGTAATCGTACTGCTGCTGCGGATAGGCCTGCGCGTCGTAGACGCGCCGGGCCGTGCCGCGCGGCGCCGGATAGCGCACGCCGTTGTCGCTGCCGTCGGCGGGATAGATGTAGCCGTCATCGGGCCGCTGCTGCGGAACGACCTGGCGTCCCGGCAGCATCTGTGGCTGCGGCGTCAGCACGACCGGCTCGCCACTGTCGTCATACTGCTGCGGCACGTCGCGGCGGGCAACAGCGGTGCCGCGGCGTGGATTGCGCGCCAGCGCCACCTCGGCCGAGCCGGTCAGGGTCACCGTGGTGTTGAGCACGCCGTCCTTTTGCACCAGGTCGTAGAGCGTCGTGGCATTCGCCTTCGACAGCCGGACGCAGCCGTGAGACGCGGGGGTGCCGAGCCGGCCCTCCGAATCGGTGCCGTGAATGGCGTGGCCGACCTTGGTGAAGAAGATCGAGTGCGGCATCGGCGCGTCGTCGAACTCCTTGGAAAAATGATCAGCTTCCATGCGGAAGGCGCGGAACGAGCCATTGGGCGTTTCGCGCGAGGGAATGCCGGTCGAGACCGGCCACCGGTAGCGCTCGACGCCATCGACGGCGACCGTCATGATCTGGTTGTTCTTGTCGACGGTGATGTCGATCTTGGCCAGAGCTGGCGTGGCCGACAGAAAGGCGAAGCCGGCAACTGCAAAAAGGATGGTACGCATCTAACCTCTGGCCTCCAGGGCCCTCGACTGTGGAGAGACCTCAAACGGGACTTCGACAACGCCCAGGTCATCGCCTCGGTCTGCACTATGTCGGAATTGCGGGCTTTGTTCCAGCCGAGGGCACCCTCAACCTTAATGGCGGGCAGGGACCGGACAAAGGCTCCCCGCGTTCATCGGCGCTGACATTTTCGCGACCCGCGGATGGCCTTTCATTCCGGCGCTTAGGACCTCTCTAATCGGTCCAATTCGTCACGACCGCGCAACTTTTTGGCCGCATCCGCGTTTCAAGGATTCCTCCATGCGGTTTCCAGGATTCAAAATGCTGACGATGAAGGCCAAGACGGCGGTGCTCGACGATCGCGCGCCGCAGAAGCTGACATATCTGCTCGCCGCGCTCGCGCTGGTCATCCTGGCGCTGGCCTGGCTGGCGCTGCCGCAATTCGCCCATGCCCAGGGCATCATCCGTGGCGCCCATGAAGGGGCCCACGAAGGCAACCGCATCGGCGGCCCGGTCGGCGGCGTCGTCGGAGGCGCGGTCGGTGCGGGTGTCGGCGGAGCCGTGGGCGCCGTCGAGGGCGTGCTCGGCATTCCACACCGCTCCTATTACCACCGGCACTATCACTGCCGGGGATACCGCGATGGCTACGGCCGCTTCCACTGCTACCGCTGAGCTGTAACTGTAACGCCGCCCCCGATGCCGGCTCAATGCTTGAGCCGGTATCCGGTCTTGAAGATCCACCAGATGATCGCCATGCAGATCGCCAGGAACAGCAGCGTCACGCCGACGCTGATTTCCACCCTGACGTCGGCGATCTCGTAAAAGCTCCAGCGAAAGCCGGAGATCAGGTAGACCACCGGGTTGAGCAGCGCGATCGAATGCCATGTCGGCGGCAGCATGTTCACCGAGTAGAAGCTGCCGCCGAGGAAGGTCAGCGGCGTCACCACCAGCATCGGGACCATCTGCAGCTTCTCGAAGCCGTCGGCCCAGATGCCGATGATGAACCCGAACAGGCTGAAGGTCACGGCCGTCAGCACCAGGAACGCCAGCATCCACACCGGGTGCTGGATGTGCAGCGGTACGAACAGGCCGGCGGTGGCGAGGATGATCAGCCCGAGAATGATGGATTTCGTCGCGGCCGCGCCGACATAGCCGAGCACGATCTCGAAATGCGAGATCGGCGCCGAGAGGATCTCGTAGATCGTGCCGATGAATTTCGGGAAGTAGATTCCGAACGAGGCGTTGGAGATGCTCTGGGTCAGCACCGACAGCATCACGAGGCCGGGCACGATGAAGGTGCCGTAGCTGACGCCCTCGACATGGCTGATGCGCGAGCCGATCGCGGCGCCGAACACGACGAAGTAGAGCGAGGTCGACACGACGGGCGACACGATGCTCTGCAGCAGCGTGCGCCAGGTGCGTGCCATTTCGAACTTGTAGATTGCGGCGACCGCGCGAAAATTCATTGCCGCACCAGGCTCACGAAGATGTCTTCCAGGGATGATTGCTTGGTCTCGAGATCGACGAAGCGGATGCCGGCGGTCCTGAGATCGCCGAGCAGGCTGGTGATGCCGGTGCGCTCGCCCTTGGTATCGTAGTCATAGGCGAGCCGCCAGCCGTCGTCCGACAGCGCGAGATGATAGGGCGCGAGCGCCTCGGGGACGGCTTCGATCCGATGCTGCAGATGCAGGCTCAGCCGCTTCCGGCCGAGCTTTGCCATCAGCTTGGCCTTGTCCTCGACCAGGACGATCTCGCCCTTGTTGATGACGCCGACGCGATCGGCCATTTCCTCGGCTTCCTCGATGTAGTGCGTGGTGAGAATGATGGTGACGCCGGCGGCCTTGAGCTCGCGCACGACGTCCCACATGCCCTTGCGCAGCTCGACATCGACGCCGGCGGTCGGCTCGTCCAGGAACAGCACCTGCGGCTCATGCGACAGCGCTTTCGCAATCATCACGCGGCGCTTCATGCCGCCGGACAGCGTGATGATCTTGGCGTCCTTCTTGTCCCAGAGCGAGAGGTCCTTGAGGATCTTCTCGATCAGGGCGGGGTTGTTGGGCTTGCCGAACAGTCCCCGGCTGAAGCTGACCGTGGCCCATACGGTCTCGAACGAATCGGTGTGCAGCTCCTGCGGCACCAGCCCGATCAGCGCCCGCGCGGCGCGATAGTCGCGGTTGATATCGTGGCCGCCGACCGCGACCTTGCCCGTAGACGCATTGACGATGCCGCAGATGATGCTGATCAGCGTCGTCTTGCCGGCGCCGTTGGGCCCGAGCAGCGCGAAGATCTCGCCCCGCTCGATCGCGAGATCGACATTGTTGAGTGAGGTGAAGCCCGAGGAATAGGTCTTCGACAGGCCGGTAACGGAAATGACGGGAGGCATCACGAGGGAATTCGATCCGAGGGATTCGAAAAGGGCAGGGAGCTGCGCGAAGGAGGGGGCGCAGGCGCGGGCGAAGCGCTCAGATAGGAACGGCGGTGCGCTACCGCAATCGCGCGCGCCGCTCTCGATCGTGTCGCTTGTTGGGCTTTTCCGTGGCCGACGCCGGTGAGTGTTGCTGCGCAGCCACGTCCGGGGGAGGAACGCGCCTCGCAATGTCCGACGATGTTGCGTCCGCGAGCATCTTGGGTACGGTCGCGCCGTCTCGACATTTCCGCCGCGGAGAAGGACCGATGACGCCACGCGCCAGCACCGTTCGACCCACCTGCAAGCGCAGCCTCTCGGCGCGCTGCTTTGGCATGGTGGCGCTGGCCGTTGCGCTGGCTCTGCCGCTCGGTACCGGATCGGTGCGGGCGGCGCCGAGCCCGGCGGCCGCGAGTGCCGCCAGCAGCACGCATGTCTATCTGCTGCGCGGCGTGCTCAACATCTTCTCGCTCGGGCTCGACGACATCGCCGCCAAACTGGATTCGCAGGGCATTCCGAACACGGTCGCCAATTTCGTGTCGTGGTCGTCGCTCGCCGACGAGGCGGCGGCCGCCTATCGCGCCGGCCGGATCAAGACCATCATCCTGGTGGGCCATTCCTCGGGCGCGACGGCGCTGCCGGACATGATCAACAAGCTCGGCCAGCTCGGCGTGCCCGTGAAGCTCGCGATCGGGCTCGACTCGGTGTTCAAGACCAAGCTCGTCGGCGGCAACGCTGAGCGCTACATCAATTTCTACATCGCCAGCGGCGCCGGTGAGCCGGTCCGCCGCGACGACGGCTTCCGCGGCAAGCTCGAGAATGTCGACGTTCAGTCGGTTCCCGGTGTCGGCCACGTCACGATCGAAAAGAACCAGATCATGCAGCAGAAGGTGATCGGTGCCATCGACGGCGTGGTGTTCGGCGGTCGGGGCCGCCCGGCGGCGGCGCCGCCGACCCGCATGGCCGCCCCGCAGCGGGCTGCCAACGTCACCGGTTACCGGTAATAGGCGGCCGCGCCACCGGGCGCGCGCCCCAAAATGCTCCCATTCGGCGGCGACAAGCGGTATGGCAGGGGGGGAGATGACCCTGCTTGATCTGAGCTTGAGAGCTTTCCCGGGAGCGCGAATGACCAGCGTGGCGCGAATCGCGAGGCGGTGGCTCGGCCCAGCCAAGGCGGCTGCCGGCAGGAGATTGCTCGCGATTCTCGTCACCACACCTCTCCTCGCCGGACTTGCCGCCCCGAGCATCTCGCAGGCCGCCCAGCCCGGCGCTGCTTCCGCCCCCGCGCCGACCAGATCTGCCAAGGCATCCCCGGCAGCAACCCCCGCGGCGATCCGCGCCGCACCCCCCGCGCCGCCCGAGATCAGCCAGCCGCTGCCGCCGCCGCGGGTGTACCTGTTCCGCGGCGCGCTCGGGCCGCTGTTCTCGACCGGGATGGACCGTCTGGCCGAAAAGATCGAGCAGGCCGGCTACCGGGCCAGTGTCTATGAATTCACGCTGTGCGACCTGATCGCGCTCCAGGTGGCCAAGAACTACCGCCAGGAGCCGGGCCCGATCGTGCTGATCGGCCATTCGATGGGCGGGCTGTGCAGCGTCCGCATCGCGATCACGCTGCAGGAGCAGAACATCCCGGTTGCCCTCGTCGTCACCGTCGATCCGGCGCATGCGACCAAGAGCGTGCCGCCCAACGTGCAGCGCTTCATCAACCTGTTCCTGTCCGACAACATTCTCGGCGGCGGCGACGTCAAGCCCGAGCCCGGTTTTCGCGGTCATTATGCGAGCTTCGACATGAAGGATCATGACGAGGTCACGCACATCAACATCGACAAGATGGAGGATGTGCACGCCCAATTGGTCACCATGATCAGCCAATTGTCGCAGACCTCGGCCACTGCCGAGGCCGACCCGGTGCCGCTGCGCTACTTGGTGCCGCCGAGAGCCTCCGTGGAGTTGTGGGACAGCGGCACTGCACTGGCGGTGCGGCCGGGCGAGACCCTGGACCAGATCGCCACCAATTATCGCGTTCCGCTCTGGGCTCTGCAGCAGTCCAATCGCGGCCTCGCCGCCCAGCCGCTGGTCCCCGGCCAGCGCATCATCCTGCCGCGCCATCTGCTGCCGCAGGTGGCAAGCCAGCCGCCGCAGCTGCCGTCGGAAGCCCAGGTCAGGCGCTGAGCGCTTCAGCCCGGCGGCAGGAACGGAATGATCATCGGCACGCGCTGCCGGTAGGTGACGTAATCCGGCCCGAGCTCCTGAGCGAGGAAGACCTCTTCCATCTTCGCCTTCCAGGCCATCCCGAGCGAGATCAGGACGGCGCCGAGCACGGCGGTCACCGTGCCCACCGCGATGCCGGTGGCGATCATGCCGAGGATCAGCCCGGTATAGATGGGGTGACGGACCATGCCGTAGGGGCCGGTATCGATCACCTTGTGGCCTTCCTTGTGGGTGATCGCGTTGGACCAGAAGCGGCCGAGATGGATGCGCGCCCACCAGGTGAAGGCGATGCCGGCCAGGGTCACGATGGTCAGCAGGTAGACGCCGGTCTCGCCGGGATTCCAGAACGGCTTCTCGCCGAGCAGGCGCGAGGTCCACGGCGTGAACAGGATGCCGCCGAGCACGATCAGCGCGTGATAGCGGCTGGTCTTGATCACCGTCACATGCTTGCGGGTCTGCCCCGACCAGAACGAGGCGCCGACCCAGCTCGCGAGCCAGATCAGCCAGATGATGGCGAGCAGCGAGGTGGGCCAAGTGGTGGTCCATCCGCTGAACGCAAACGACGAGATGGGGCTGGCATCGCCGGACATGTCTTGGAACCGTTGTGAGACCTGGGACCGGCTGCTCTTAGCTATTCGGCCGCGGTGCGAAAAGGGTGTTGTTTGTCGTCGAGCCGCCTTCGCGGCTCGGAATCGAGCAGAAAGGCGATCGTCTCGCGCAAGCTCGGCTCGATCGGGCGCGGGGCGTAGCCGAGCTCGCGCTTGGCCCTGTCGATCGACAGATCCGAGGCCGCGCGGGCGATCCGCACCCCCTCGGCGGTGCCGGACGGGCAGCGCTTGGTGAGGTGATCGGAAACGAACTCGAGCATGCCCGCCGACAACTCGGCCAGCCGGCCGGGCACGGCGACCGCGACATGCTTGCGGCCGCTGATTGTCGCCATCAGATCGAGGATGCGGCTGAGGCGCAGGCTCTCGCCGCCGAACACGTAGCGGCCGCCGACCCTGCCGCGCTCCATCGCCAGGATCAGGCCCGCCGCGACGTCGCGGACGTCGACCAGGTTGACGATGAAGTCGAGGTAGAGCTGGAGCCGGCTGTCCAGGAAGAGGCGCAGCATCTGCGACGGTGGTGTCAGGTTGCTGTCATGCGGGCCGATCGGCATCGTCGGCGTGCCCACGACGACGGGGAAGCCGTCCGCGGCGGCTGCCATGGCGCGAGCCTCGGCGAGCGCCTTCGAGCGCGTATAGGCGCCCGGCATCGCGTCGGCCGGAGGTGCGGTCGGCGCCGAGGCGGCGCCGGTCGAGCCCGGATAGTCGAACAGGATCGATTCCGTCGAGCAGTGCAGGAACCGGCGCACCCGGCCGGCACGCGCCGCCGCCAGCACGGTCTCGGTGCCGACGCAGTTGACGCGAAAGAAGTCCTCGCGGTCCGGCATCCACATGCCGGGCAGTCCGGCCAGATGATAGACCTGATCCGCGCCGGCGACCGCCTGCTTCACCAGGCCCGCATCGAGCACCGAGCCTTCGATGTACTCGACGTCAGCGATCATGTGGCTGGGGCAGCGAATGTCGAGCACACGCACCTCGGCGCCCCGCGTCGTCAGCGCAGAGACGAGGTGATGGCCGATGAAACCGCTGCCGCCGGTGACGAGGACTTTCATTTAGGGACGCGAGTGCTGATCGCCTTGAAGCCGGTCCGATGCGAGCCGATCCGGCGACCAGTTCGGCGCGACGAGGTCGGCCACCGAAGGCCGCAGACCCAACGCCATGTACAATTTCGCCATCACGAACATCGGACCGAGAAAGAGATGCGCCGGATGATCCAGCAGAGATGGATTGTTGCGCTCGAACACCTTGTGGCCCACGGCCTGCGAGACGAAACCGAAGATGATGAGCGCGGCAAACAGCGCCCAGAAGGCGACACCATGGACGTGATCGGCGATCATCATGGCCGCAGCAAGGAACAGCACGGCGAAGGCGAGGATGCCGGCCCCGAGTGCGGCATCGAGCAGCAGCCAGTAGAGCAGGACGGGCAGCGCCAGCACGGCGCCGAGGCCGATCCGGATACCGAGCGCGTCGAAATGCCACAAGCTCAGGGGCAGCACGGCGCCCAGGAACAACAGGATGATCCCGAACACATGCATTAGGCCGTTGCGCGGATCGCGATGATATTCGACGTAGTCGACCATCTGGCGTCGGAACATGGCGTTCATGGCTGGCTCGCTCGTCAATGAGATCGACCGCCGCTCAATCGACGGCCGCAAAGAGGGGGCTATACCATCAAGCGGCTGCATCGACAAACCCGGCAATCGCGGCCCGGCCGCATCGCCGGGCAGAGCGCCGACTTGAAAACGGGTTCCATTCGCGCCGGCCGGAGAGCGCACCGGCAACCTGCTGAAATAACAGTCGCACCGGCAGCGCTCCGGGTTCATGGCCTCCGCGCAGGGCCCAATTGCATCAATTGCGATGCTTGCGGGGGCCCTGCCTGCTGGGCGTCGCCGGAGCAGGGGGCGGAGGTGGCGCTGCGGCCTCTTCGACGGTTTTTGCGATCGGAATGATCTGGATCTGCTGATTGACGGCGGCGGTCGGCTTGGACGGGTCAAGCAACTGCTCCTCGCCAAGTCCGATCGATTGCAGCCGCTTGACCGAGATCTTGAAGGTGTTCGCCAGGATGTCGCGGATCGCGTCGGCGCGGCGCTGGCTCAGGATGACATTCGACTCACGCTTGCCGTTGGCTTCGACATGGCCGACGATCAGGAACGTGTAGGGCAGGAGGTCGGAATACACCATCGCATCGGCGATCCGCCCGACGGCTTGGTATGATTCCGGACGCACGATCGGCGTGTCCACGTCGAATTGGATGTCGACGTTCAAGGCCGGCAGATTCATCAGCTCCGGCGCGATCGGCGGACGCTTCTGCGGCGGTGGCTCGTTGCGCCCGCGCATCCTGGAGCGCTCCTGGGTCTGCTGCTTCAGCGCCGGCAGATCCAGCGCGGGCGCGGTTTCGAAGCGGCCGAGCTGGCGCACGATGTCCTCGCGACTCACCTCCTGCGACCATACGGGCGCGCTCGCGGCCGCCAGCGAAGCCGCGATCAGCCCTGACAGCAGTGATCTCGCTGCCCGCCGCATCAGCGATACCCCGCTTCGCCCATCGCCTGCTGACACCGCGCGCTCACACCGTTGGTCGTCATCAGGCACGGGATCGATTTGCTGGTCTCCTTCGTGGAGCCGCCGCACAGCTTGACGATCTCGCGCTGGCAGGCATTGGCGACCGTGACCCGCGCGGCGATGCGCTTCTGGATCGCCTCGAACGCCTTGAAATAGGTTGCCTTGCACTGCGCGGAGACCACGTCCTGGTTGCGCGAGAGGCATTCCTTGAGGCGGTTGGAGTCGAGGTTGACGCCGCGGCAATTGGCGGTGATGTCAGCGCCGCAACTGGACGCGATCAGCCCCGCGGAGTCGCCAAAGCTCATCGTCTGCGCCGCCGCCAGCGAGGGCACACACAGCGCGACCGCAACACTCAACAGAATGTATCCTCGGACCATGATTGCATCTCATACGATGCACGCTGCCATGGTCAAGGCCAAACAACGGCGAAGTGTGAAGCTCGATTGCGACGCGCGGCAACGGCCGCCCGGCGGCGCGGCCGTCGCGCCAGATCACGCCCGCTGGACGAAGCTGTCGACGACGTGCTTCTCGCCGGCCTTGTCGAAGGCGATGGTCAGCTTGTTGCCGTCGATCTTGACGACGCGGCCATAGCCGAACTTCTGATGGAAGACGCGGTCGTCGAGCGTGAATTCCGACGTCGTGCCGGTGGATTTCGCCACCAGCTCGCCCTCGATGGTCATCGGTCCGCGCTTGCCGCGGCCGAAATGACCGCCGAAGCCGCTGCCGAACGGATCACGGCCTGAGAACGGCGACGGCTCTTCCTTGAAGCCGCCCTCCGACGAACCGCGTGCCGCGCCCGGCCGACGTGCCTGCGCGCGCTGCCAGCCCGGCGTGGAATAGCTCGATCCGAACGATTCCACGTTGTCGAAGCGCGACGGGCCGTAGCCGCCCGCACCGCCCCAGCCCGAGCCCCCCTTCGATTCGGTGATCTCGACGCTCGCCGCGGGCAGCTCGTCGAGAAAGCGCGACGGGATCGTGGTGGTCCAGGTGCCGTGGATGCGGCGATTGGTGGCGAAATAGATTTTTGCCCGACGCCGCGCGCGGGTCAGGCCGACATGGGCGAGGCGGCGCTCCTCTTCCAGCCCGGCGCGGCCCTGCTCGTCGAGCGTACGCTGGCTCGGGAACAGCCCTTCCTCCCAGCCCGGCAGGAACACGTTGTCGAACTCCAGCCCCTTGGCCGAGTGCAAGGTCATCAGCGACACCGCTTCCTCGTCGGCGGCGCCCTCGCGGTCCATCACCAGCGAGATGTGCTCGAGGAAGCCGTGCAGGTTCTCGAACTCCTCCATCGAGCGGACGAGCTCCTTGAGGTTGTCCAGTCGCCCGGCCGCATCGGCCGAGCGGTCCTTCTGCCACATCTCGGTGTAGCCGCTCTCGTCGAGCACGATCTCGGCGAGCTCGGTATGCGACGTGACCTCGCGCTGGGCGCGCCAGCGCTCGAACTGCAGGATCAGCCCGCGCAGCGAGCCGCGCGCCTTCGGCTTCAGCTCGTCGGTCTCGACCACCGCGCGCGCCGCCTCGAACAGCGGGATGCGGCGCTTGCGCGCGTGGTCGTGCAGCATCTGCACGGTGGCGTCGCCGAGCCCGCGCTTGGGCACGTTGACGATGCGCTCGAAGGCGAGATCGTCGGCCGGCGAGTTGATGACGCGCAAGTAAGCCAGCGCATCGCGGATCTCGGCGCGCTCGTAGAAGCGCGGGCCGCCGATGACGCGATAGGGCAGGCCGAGCGTGACGAAGCGGTCCTCGAACTCG
This sequence comes from Bradyrhizobium sp. SZCCHNRI20481, assembly GCF_032485055.1. Lineage (NCBI taxonomy): Bacteria > Pseudomonadati > Pseudomonadota > Alphaproteobacteria > Hyphomicrobiales > Nitrobacteraceae > Bradyrhizobium > Bradyrhizobium sp. SZCCHNRI20481. Next base: position 157,757 of record NZ_JAUEUE010000007.1, on the reverse strand, counting down.
CGCATCTGGTAGGAGGCGCGCACCAGGATCGCGATGTCGTTGAGATGCTCGCCCTGGCGCTGCAGCTCCTCGATCTCCTCGCCGATGCCGCGCGCTTCCTCCTCGGAATCCCAGGCCCCCGTCACGGTGACCTTCTCGCCCTCGACGTCCTCGGTGTGCAAGGTCTTGCCGAGCCGGCCTTCGTTGTGCGTGATCAGATGCGAGGCGGCGGCGAGGATGTGCCCCGTGGAACGGTAGTTGCGCTCCAGGCGAATGACCTTGGCGCCGGGGAAGTCGTGCTCGAAGCGCAGGATGTTATCGACCTCGGCGCCGCGCCAGCCATAGATCGACTGATCGTCGTCGCCGACGCAGCAAATGTTTTTGGGAGGAGACGCGGGGCTGGGCGCAGTAACACCCGTCTCGTCATCACCGGGCCGACGCGCCGCGTCGTGACCCGGTGATCCATCTTCTTCCGAAGACGCGATGGATTGCCGGGTCGAGCCCGGCAATGACGAACCAGAGGACGACGGCGCCTGCGACAGCAGCCGCAGCCACAGATATTGCGCGACGTTGGTGTCCTGATACTCGTCGACCAAGATGAACTTGAACCGGCTCTGGTACTGCCGCAGCACGTCCGGGTTCTCGCGGAACAGCCGGATGCTCTCCAGCAGCAGGTCGCCGAAATCGGCGGCGTTGAGGATCTTCAGCCGTTCCTGATAGCTCGCATAGAGCTTGCCGCCCTTGCCGTTGGCGAACACGGCGGCCTCGCCCGAGGGCACCTGGGATGGCGCCAGGCCGCGGTTCTTCCAGCCGTCGATCAGGCCGGCCAGCATGCGCGCCGGCCAGCGCTTGTCGTCGACGTTCTCGGCCTGCAGCAACTGCTTGAGCAGGCGGATCTGGTCGTCGACGTCGAGCACGGTGAAGTTCGACTTGAGCTGCACCAGCTCGGCATGGCTGCGCAGGATGCGGCCGGAGATCGAGTGGAAGGTGCCGAGCCACGGCATGCCCTCGACCGCCTGTCCCAGCATCTCGGCAAGCCGCGTCTTCATCTCGCGCGCGGCCTTGTTGGTGAAGGTCACCGACAAAATCTCACTCGGCCGTGCGCGCCCCTGGCTCAGGATATGCGCGATGCGCGTGGTCAGCACCCGGGTCTTGCCGGTGCCTGCGCCGGCGAGCACCAGCACCGGGCCATCGAGCGTCTCGACCGCCTCGCGCTGCTCCGGATTGAGGCCCGCCAGATAGCGCGCCCCACCGGTCGCGGCGGCGCGGGCGCGCGCGGCGATGCCGCCGGCGACGGGCTGGTGGTCAGGCGCAGGAAAAGGGCTCACGCGGTTGGGCTCGGTCATCAGCGAATCAGTCTCGTCCCTCTGATGGCATCATACGACGGCATCACGAGGTCTGCAGGAAGGAGCCCTCATAGCAGGGATTGACGGCTATATGGGGCCGGCGGGGGGCGTTTTACAGCCCTAATTCGGGGCAGACGGACGCCGCTCCAGCCTCCATGGGCGTTTGTTCCGGCCAATCGCGAATTTTTAGCGGCCCGCGCGCCCGGAACCTTTGTTCCGAGCCACGATTGTCCTGGCAACGGCGCAAGCTCCGCGTCGCTTTGAACCGTAATCGAGAGACAGAGGTCGTGTCATGTTAGGCTGGGTTGTCACCTTCCTGGTTATCGCATTGATCGCCGGCATCCTCGGCTTCGGCGGCATCGCCGGTGCGTCGATCGAGATCGCCAAGATCATCTTCTTCATCGCCATCGTGCTGTTTCTGGTGTCGGCCGTCGTGGGCCTCGCCCGCGGCCGCAGCCGCGTGTAGTCGGCCTCATCCCTGACAATGAGGTCGGCGAAGGGCGCGGTGCCTCGCAAGAGGTGCTGCGCCCTTTGCGTTCTGGGGAGGTGTCAGGCCGGCGCAGTCAGCGCGACCTGCACCTTGGCGAGCGCGGGATCGAGCGCAACGGAGGCGAGGCGCGCATCGTTGGAGAGCGCGGTCAGAGTGAGCGTCTGGTCCTGCACGCGGAAGATCCGGCACAGCGTCGTCGCCTCGGAGGCGTCGCGCAGCATCACCGACAACGGCGCGATGTGGGTCTCGTCGGCGATCTTCTCCGCCACCAGCGCGAGCCGCGTCGCCGCTGCCGCAAGCTGCTCGGTGCGGTGGGCAGTCGTATTGGCCGCAAGCGGCAGGCCTTCCTCGTTGGTGAGCAGCACGGTCTGGAAGCGGCCGACTTCGGCGATGCGGTCGAGCAGCGGCACCAGCTCGCGGCGCCGGCCGGGCCGGCTCGCGAGCTGCGCCAGATCCAGCGAGATACGCTCACGCTCGACCAGCGGCGCCAGCACATCCTCGATCGCGCTGCGCAGGCTGGTCTCCCGCTCGATGGCGTCGTGGCTGCTCTGCTCCTGCAACTGGTCGAGGCTGGCCGCCTGCATTTGCACCTGCCGCCGCAACAGCTCGCGGGACAGCGCGCCCTGGCGGGCGCCGAACAAATAGCCCGAGGTGAGCAGCAGAATGGCGGCGCCGAGGCCGCTCACGATGGCATAGATCGTCATGGTCGCTTCGTCGCTGTGAGTTGACTGCAATCGTCGACGCCCGCAATGCGCAGCACGGCCTTGCGGTCGCCCGCGACCGCCTGGGCATCGCCGCGCGCCTCGCCGGCGCCGGCCGCGCGCACCGACATCCGCTGCGCGGAGAGCCCCTCGCGCTTCAACTGGGCCGCGATCTCCTTGGCGCGCGAATAGCTCAGCAGCACGTTCAGATCCTCGGTGCCGCTGGCGTCGGTATGGCCCTCGATGATGATGGTCGCCTCACCGTGGCGCGCGAGCGCGCGTTGCAGGATCGCCAGCGACCGCTTCATGTCGGCAGGGTTCGGTCGCGCGCTGCCGCGCTCGAAGCCGATCGCCAGCGGGGCGAAGCACTCGGCGGGGGGCTTTGCTGTGCTCTGGGGCTCCGGGGGCGCTGCCGGGGCGACTGGCGGAGTTGGCGCGATCACGACGGGAGCGATTGCGGGCGGCGTCGGCGGCGCGATGATCGGCGCCGGTTCGACGATCCGCGCCTCCCGTCGCTTGGGCGCCGCGTCGGCAACGCGGTCGTCGCCCTGCGGCACGGCCGTCACCGGCATTGCGGCCGTCGCGGTCGGCGGCGTGGCGGTGCCTTGCTGCCAGAGCGCTGCGGACATGACGGCGATCAGGGTGCCGGCGATGGCGAAGGCCGCGGCGAGCCAGACCGGCGCCTCCTCGCCGGCCACGGCGCACGCATCGACGCGCATTGCGGGCGACGGCGGAACGGAGTTCGGGGAAGGCGCCAGCATGTCAGCCCACGGGCACCTTGAATTTCGGCGTGATCAGGTCGATGCCGCATTCGAGCCCCGCGCACCACGCGATGAACTGGCGCGACATCGTCGCATCCGGAAACAGCGCGCCGTGCTGCGGGGCGATGATCTCGATGTCGAGCGTGCTGACCATCTGCGCCCACGCCTTCATGACGCGGTTGGAGACCATGTAGCGCCGGTGAAAGCCTTCCATGAAGCGCGTATGCGCCTTGAAGTCACGCACGACGGTGTAGTCGACGCCGATCGAGGCGCCGAGGTCGCCGCTGTAGAGGATCTTCGAGATCGGATCGTAGAGCTGGAAATTGCCCTCGCTGTGCAGGAAGTGCGCCGGCAGCGCGTAGAGCCTGCTGCCTGCGAGATCGAACACCATGCCCTCGTCGGGAATCGGCTTCAGTCGGTGGGCGACGATGTGGTCGAAGCCGAAATGCGGCACGAAGCGCGTCCATAGCTCGGAGATGTAGGCGTCGGCATCGGTCGTCATCAGCCAGCCATTGATCGCCGCGACGATGTCGGGGTCCTGGTGCGACAGAAACAGATATTTCAGCCGCCCGCCCGAGAGCTGGCTGAAGGTCTCGCTGAGCACCCTCGAATAGACCTTGTGGCCGCCGGGATCGAGCAGCATGCCGACGCGGTCGTGGATGATGAGATGCTGGTTCGCCTGCACCGCGAGATCGCCGGCGCCGAAATCCTCCAGCAGGATGTTCTTGTGAACGCCGTCGTCATAGAGGACGGTATTGGCCATGAAACTACTCCCGTCGGCGCCGCGTCGTCGCCGCGCGCCGGCTCAATGGACGACGGTGCGCTACAGCACCTTCTGCAGCGACCGGACGGCTTCGCGCATGTCGAAGAAGGTGAGCCCGAGCTTGCTGTTCTCGTTGGTGAGCGCGAGCAGCAGCGCGCCGCGGCCGGCGCTGACCAGCACGGCATAGCCGGACTCGCCGCGGATGATGACCTCCTGCAGATGGCTGCGGCCGAGCTCCATGGCGGCGCGGCCGCCGAGCGACAGCAAGGTCGCGGTCATGCCGGCGACCCGCGTCTCCTCCATGTCGGCCGCGAGCACGCTCGCGATCATCAGCCCGTCCTCCGAGATCAGCGCGCAGGCCTCGACCCCGAACGAGTCGCTCTGCAGCTTGCGCAGCACCCGGTTGATTTCATCGAGTCGTGACATCGGCTTCTCCTCGACGGCGCGCGGGGCAAACTTGGAATGAAACTGACTTTGAGCCATGGCGGGATCCTGGGTGTCATCTTGAGCTGTTGAAACGGAAGCGGTCGGAATGTCGGGGTGTGCAGTAATGGAGGAGGGATGCAGCTGGTCGTCCGGGATCAGCGTCGTCGTTTGTTCCGGACTGCCGTCCGGCGCCGTCAGCGCGCGCGTTTCGATCGTATCAACCGCATCGTCGAGCGCGCGCTGCTCGGCCTTGATGCGTGAGCGCGAGACCGGCGGATCCATCGCCTGCAACTGGGTCACCAGCGCCTGGCGTGCCGACTGGTAGACTTCGGCGCGGCGCTCGGGGGAGGAATCCGGCAGGTTCTCCATCGCGCGCGACAGCAGGATGAAGTAGTCGGCGGTGGTCACAGGAACAGCTGCCGCATCCTCATGCGGACCGTGCGCTCGGCTCAGCAGGCTTGCGAGGCGTCCCATCGCTCTCTCGTCAACTCTACGCAACTAACGATGCGTAAGGTTAGGTCGGCACAAGAGACGCGACGAATGATCTGAATCAAATTAACTAGATTCGGGACCAAGCTGCGCAATCCGGCCGTCAGGTCGACCGGGGTCGACCATCGTGCCGCCACGATTGCCACCGTTGCGCCCGATTGATGCCGCGTTCGGCGCAACTGCGCCTCTGTTGCAACCAGAATCAGCTACGATGACGGCGGCGAATTGCAGTACGGGGGAGGGCAATGTGAACGTCCGGGACTATGTGCGGCGCGATGCGACGGCGCTTGCCGCCGCGGTGAAGGGCGGCGAGACCAATGCGGCGGAGCTGCTGCAGCTCGCACTGGCGCAGCACGAGCTGGCCCAGCCGAGGACCAACGCCGTCTGCAGGCTGATGGAGCGCGAGGCCCGTGCGCAGCTCGCCAAGCCTGCCAACGGCCCGCTCACGGGCGTGCCGTTCCTGATCAAGGACTGCGCCCAGGACTATGCGGGCCTTCCGACGGCCTATGGCAGCAAGGCGCTGTCCGGTTTCGTCGCCGGCGAGCATGCCTCGGTCGTCAGACGGTATCTCGAAGCCGGCCTCGTGATCTTCGGCAAGACCAACCTGCCGGAGCTCGCGCTGAAGGGCGTCAGCGACTCCCGCGCCTTCGGCCGCGTCAGCAACCCCTGGAATCCCGCACATACGCCGGGCGGCTCCAGCGGCGGCGCAGCCGCGGCCGTCGCTTCGGGCGTCGTGCCGATGGCCGCCGGCAATGATGGCGGCGGTTCGATCCGCATTCCCGCCGCCTGCTGTGGCCTGTTCGGGCTGAAGCCGTCGCGCGGCCTGGTCTCGTCGGGCCCGGGCTTCGGCGAGTACTGGTTCGGCGCCTCCTGTGAAGGCGTGCTCTCGCGCAGCGTGCGCGACACCGCGCTCGCGCTCGACGTCATCGCGGGCAGCGAGCCGGGCGATCCTTTTCTCACCGCTGAGCCCGGCGTGGTCTACGCCAACGCGGTTGCCCACGATCCCGGCCGCCTGCGCATCGGCTACACGACGGCGTCGCCGATCGGGACGGAGGTGCATGCCGAAGCGAAGCTCGCGGTCGATAACGCGGTGAAGCTGCTGCAGGGCCTCGGTCACGAGGTCGAGGAGGCCACCCCTGACATCGACGGCGCCGCGCTCGCGACCTCGTTCCTGCACATCTATTTCGGCCAGGTCGCGGCGCTGGTGGCCGATGCGCGCCGCAAGGGCGCGAGGCGCGAGGAGTTCGAGCTGCTGACGCGGGTGCTGTCGACGCTCGGCGGCGCGATCTCGGCGGGCGCGCTCACCACGCAGCTGCTCAAATGGAACGGCTTCGCGCGCGCGCTTGCCCGCTTCCATCTGCGCTACGATCTGCTGTTGACGCCGACGCTCGCGCATCCGCCGATCCGGCACGGCCAGGGCGATCCCTCGACCGCCGAGCAGACCTTGCTCGACATGCTCGACCGCATCGGCCTGCTCGGGCTGTTGACGCGCTGGGGCGTGCTCGACGGCATGATCGACAAGATCGCCCGCGACAGCCTGCAATACGTCCCGTTCACGCAGCTCGCCAATCTCACGGGCACGCCGGCGATGAGCGTGCCGCTGCACTGGACCGCCGACGGCCTGCCGCTCGGCGTGCAGTTCACGGGCCGGCTCGGCGACGAGACACGGCTGTTGCAGCTCGCCCGCCAGCTCGAGCAGGCGCAGCCCTGGTTCGACCGCTTGCCCGACTGGGTGGTGCAGAGCTGACGATCTCAGCGCTTGATGATGACCACTTCGAGATACTCCGAAGGCACCACCATCGTGCCGTCCTCGGCGCGATTGAGCGTCCCGATCAGGGCCAGCATGTCGCGCTTGAGATCGGCCTGGCGGTCGCCATCAAGCGCAGCGAAGGCCTTGAGCACCGGACCATAGTAGGTCTTGAACACGTCGACGAAATGCTCAGGCGAGCGGTAGCGCATCGCGAAATGACGACGATGGCAGCGAATGTCGGCGGCATCGGCGAACATCTCTCGGATGCGTGCCTCGGTGCCCCACAGCGCCGGCGATTTGGCGCCGGCGGGCGGCGGCAGATGTTTGCCGAGCGTCTTGAACAACTGGCCGATGAAGCCGTCGGGGGTCCAATTGGCCAGGCCGATCTTGCCGCCGCTGCGGCACACCCGGATGAGCTCGGCGGCGGCGCGCTCCTGCCGGGGCGTGAACATCACGCCGAATGTCGAGACCACCACGTCGAACGTGCCATCGCCGAACGGAAGCGCCTCGGCATCGGCCTCCTGGAACTGCACGGACAGGCCGTCGGCGGCGGCACGCTGGCGACCGCGGTCGAGCAGGGCAGGCACGTAGTCGGTCGAGACGACGTTGCACCAGCGCCGCGCCGCAGCCAATGTGACGTTGCCGTTGCCGGCGGCCACGTCGAGCACCTTCTGGCCGGCGCGGATGTCAAGCGCCTCGCAGAGTTCCTCGCCGACGATCTGCAGCGTGTTGCCGACGATGGCGTAGTCGCCGGACGACCACGCGCTGTGCTGGCGTGCCTTGAGCGCGGTGAAATCCGGCTCTGCGGTCACGCCGGCCTGAATTGCAGCTGATGCGGTCATGATGGTCTCCTCCGGAGAATGCAGCGCTGTTGCGCGCGCTGGTGTGTGGAGACGTACGCGACAGGCTTTGGGCAGCGCTATCCAGATCGCGACACGGCCATCCAGATCGTGAACTTTTCGAGCGCCGCCGATGACCCATAGGCAATTGGACGTCGTCGCATGATGGACGGAGATCAGGTTCCCCTGGCGGCGCGGCAGCCTTTGCCACGCAGCGTACGCCGCGCGCTCGAAGCGATGCATGACGACCTCGGGCGGCGCTGGACGCTGGCCGATCTGGCGAAGATTGCCGGCGTTTCCGGACGGACCTTGCAGCGCCAGTTCGTCAGGTCGATCGGCCGGTCGCCGCAAATGGTCCGGCAGGAGCTCGGCTACGCGCGCGCCCGTGTCGAGTTTCTGCAGGGGCGCGCCGGCGAGAAGGTGATGGACGTCGCGCTGCGCTGCGGCTTCCCGCATTACGGCCGCTTCGCCGCCGGCTATCGTCGCTGCCACGGCGAGACGCCGTCGGAAACCCTGAGGCGGCAGGCGGTCTTGATGGCGCAGCTCGCCGCGTCGCGCACCACCATTGCGCCGGTACGCGACCGGCCGACCATCGCCTTCGCCATGATCGCCACCGATCCGAGCGCGCGCGAGCTGGCGGACGACCTTGCGGCCGAGCTCACGCTGGCGCTGACCCGCGCGGGATTTGCCGTGACGACCCAGCCGCGCGCGGCGCGCTACCGCATGAACGCGTCGCTCCACGGTCGGGATGGCGCGTCCCGGCTGCTGCTGCAGCTGATCGACCAGGACAGCGGCGGGCTGATATGGGCGCATCGCGGCGAGGTCATGCTGCGGTGGGAGGCCGACAGTCACGAACGGTTGGCCGCCCGCGTGGCGGCATCGCTGCTGCAAAGCCTGCGCCGCGCCGAGATCGATCGGGCGCTGCGCAAACCGGATGAGGATCTGACCGCGCAGGATCTCGCGCTGCGCGCCATGCCCGGCGTGCTGTCGCTCGACGCCGACGGCAACCGCAGTGCGCTCGAGCTGCTGCATCAGGCCATCGCCCGCGATCCCCGTCATGCCCTGGCCACGGTGCTCGCGGCCTGGGCCTACGGCCAGCGCGCGGTCTATCATTTCGGCACCGCGCCCGGGCAGGATCGGCAGCTTGGTCGCGCCCTGGCGCAGCGCGTGCCGACCGAGCTTGCGGATGCGACCGTGCTGTGCGTGCTCGGCAATGCGCTCACCTTGCTGGATGAGCTCGCCGAGGCCGAGCAGGTGGTGGGCCGGGCGCTCGCGCTGGATGGCGGTGCCCCCTGGGCCTGGAGCCGCAGCGGCTGGCTCGATGTCTATCGCGGCGATGCCGCGTCGGCGATCGAGCGCTTTCGGATTGCGCTGGATCTCGCGCCGCAGGACCCGCTCGCCTTCAACGCCCTCATTGGAATCGGCTGCGCGCATTTCGCCGCCGGGACCTACGCGGAGGCGGCGCGCTGGCAGCAGCGCGGCCTGCGCGAGCATCCGTCGTCGCTGTGGGTGCACCGGACCATGTGCCCGTCCCACGTGCTGGCGGGCGAGCGATCCGCGGCTTTGCGCAGTCTGCAGGCGCTGCGTGCCGGCTATCCGGACCTGACCCTGGCCGAGGTCCAGCGCGGCATGCCGCCGCTGCCGGACGCCTATTCGGCCCGGGTATTCGAGGGATTGTCCGACGCCGGCCTGCCGGCGTAGCGGCGGCCGGTCACCGTCATCTCTTCGGCATGCCGATGGCGCGGCCGAGCCCGTCGGGCCGCGGTAGCGTGGCATGCGCCTGCAGCACGCGGGCGATGTTGGCCTGGATGTCCGGCGGAAACGGCGCGACCTTGCGCTTGGTCATGTCGATGTGCACCGACATGTTCTCCGAGGTGGCGGAGACCCAGCCTTCCTCGGCATGGCGCAGCTCCTCGAAGGTGTGCAGCCGCTTCTCGTCGGCGGCGATCAGCCAGACCGCGACCACAACGGGATCGCCGAGATGAATCTCGCGCAAATAGCGCACGTGGCATTCGGCGGTGAAGGTCGAGCCCTGGCGCTCCGTCATGTAGGCAGGTCCAATGCCGAGCTCGGCCCAGATCTGGTCGATCGCGCGGTCGAACATCACGTTGTAATAGGCCATGTTGAGGTGGCCGTTGTAGTCGATCCATTGCGGCTCGATCTGCATGACCTGTGACAGAAACGGTCCGGCGCCTTGCGCTGCGGGCACTGCATTATCGCTCATCGGCTCTTCCGTTTGCTCCCTTGACCCCTTGATCGTCCTTTGTCACGGTCCGCCCAACTTTCGGAGGAAGCAGTGGCGACGACGATCCCCCATCACGATTTGAAGCGGCCCGCGCCGGAGGCGCTGAAAAGTGCGCTCGACGCGCTCGCGGCCCGCTTCGGCAACAGGCTTATCACCTCGCAGGCCGTGCGCGAGCAGCATGGCCATACCACGACCTGGCTGCCGACGCAGCCGCCGGATGGCGTGGTGCTGGCGCAGGAGACGGCCGACATCCAGGACGTCGTCCGGATCTGCGCGCCATTGGGCGTGCCGATCATTCCGTTCGGCACCGGCACCTCGCTGGAGGGCCAGGTCAATGCGCCGGCCGGCGGCATCTGCATCGACATGCGCGACATGAACAAGGTGCTGGAGGTGCACGCCGAGGACCTCGATTGCGTGATCCAGCCCGGTATTACCCGCAAGACCCTGAACGAATATCTGCGCGACCAGGGCCTGTTCTTCCCGATCGATCCCGGCGCCGACGCGTCCCTCGGCGGCATGGCCTCGACGCGGGCTTCCGGCACCAATGCCGTGCGCTACGGCACCATCCGCGAGAACGTGCTGGCGCTGAAGGTCGTGCGCGGCGATGGCGAGATCATCAAGACCGGCACCCGCGCCAAGAAGTCCGCCGCCGGCTACGATTTGACGCACCTGTTCATCGGCGCCGAGGGCACGCTCGGCATCATCTGCGAGATGACCATCCGCCTGCGCGGCATCCCGGAGACGATCGCGGCTGCGTCGTGCTCGTTCGAGACCGTGCGCGGCGCCTGCCAGGCGACGATCCTCGCGATCCAGACCGGCATTCCGATGGCGCGCATCGAGCTGCTCAACGCCGCGCAGGTCAGGGCGTGCAACGCCTATTCCAAGCTGACCTTGCCGGAGACGCCGCTGCTGCTGCTCGAATTCCACGGCAGCGCGGCCGAGGTCGCCGAGCAGTCGAAGAACTTCGCCGAGATCGCGCGCGAGTGCGGCGGCGGCGACTTCGCCTGGACCACCAAGCCCGAGGACCGCACCAAGCTCTGGCAGGCGCGTCACGACGCCTATTGGTCGGTGAAGGCGATCCGGCCCGGCGTCGGCGTGGTCGCGACCGATGTCTGCGTGCCGATCTCGCGGCTCGCCGATTGCGTCACCGAGACCGAGGAGGATCTCGCGCGTCTCAAGCTGACCTCGCCGATCGTCGGCCATGTCGGCGACGGCAATTTCCACTGCTCCTTGATGTGCGATGTCGACGATGCCGATGAGATGGCGCGCGGCGACGAGTTCATGCATCGCCTCGTCGAGCGCGCGCAGGCCATGGACGGCACCTGCACCGGCGAGCATGGCATCGGCCAGGGCAAGCAGAAATATCTCGAGTCCGAGCTCGGCCCGGAAGCGCTCGATGCGATGCGCGCGGTGAAGCAGGCGCTCGATCCGCAGAACATCTTCAATCCCGGCAAGATCATCCCGGCGCGCTGACTGGCAATCCGAGCCGAGCTGAGTTTCGGATTTTGGTTCGGCGTGCAGGGCCGCTGCTCACATCTCCCTCCTTGCGGGGAGATGTCGGATCGCGTGACGATTCGCCAAATAGAAAATGCCGCCGCGTTTGACACGCGGCGGCATTTTGTTTCCGTTCAGATCAACGGCAGACGCGGCGCGGTCCCCACGGGGTCGGCCGCACCCAGCAGGTGCGCGGGCCGAAGCCGCCGTAGCCATAGGGGCGGTAGACGCGCGGGGCGGGCCGGCAACGGCCCCAGCGGTCCGGGAACCAGCCGGGACCGCAGCCGCCGGCGACGCGCTCGACATTGCTGTCCGGAGCAGCCGGCTGAGCCGGCAGCGTGAAGGCCTGCGCGGCCGACGCGCCCAACATGACGGTCGCGGCGAGCAGGGCGGAGGTGAACAGATTGCGCATTGCAGTGCGGTCCTCTCGTTGGTTTCGAAGCAGTGTAGTCCTTAGACGTCGTCGGACAGGTTTTGGTTTCGCAATTTTCTCGACGCCGCGAAACCTCTTCCTGGTACCACAGAGATCTCCATGACACCGATCGCGCGATGCAGCTCTGCTGATCATGTGGCGCATCGCTGCAGTTTGGTCGCCGTCGTGCGGTGTTCTAGCAGACATTCGCTGCAAGGAACATGAACGATCAGCGACGCGTCCTGCTGGCTTTCGTCGCAGGCGGCATCATTTGCCGCCTTGCTGCGCCTTTGCGTCCTTCAGCGCCGTCCTGCAGCCGTCGGAGAGCTTGTCGAACTTCTCGATCATGCATTGCTTGATGCGGCCGCCGCCCGGCATGATTCCAGTACAGAGCGTACGCACATCGTCGCCGCAGGCCTGGCGCATGGCGCTCCTGTCCTGAGCCTGGGCGGCGGTGCTGGAGATGACTATCAACAGCAGCGGAAGCAGCTTGTGCATGATCGATGATTCCTCTCTCGCCGCGGCCGACGCGCCGGGCCTCGTGAGGCGGTTGTCTCGCCGATGAATTTAGCGGGCATATGTCGACCGTCGCCGCAACGTGTAACGGTTTGTATCACGAGGTCACTGCGCAGAGCGCAAGCGTCCGCTTGCCCCGGAGTCGTCGTCGACCACGGCGGCGCTCGTGCCGCCATTCCCTCAAGCGTGCACATCCGAGGCACTGCTGCGCAGCTTCCGCAGCGCGTGATCGACGCTGTGGAACACGCGATCCCGCGGCAGCACATCGTACAGGCCGAACCGTTCGAAGGCTTCCTGGGCCCGCAGCGACTCCAGCCGCGCCACCGCGAACACGATACCGGTCTCGTTGCAGATATGGATCACGTCGCGCAGAGTCTGCGCGGCGGTGAAATCGATCTCGACGATGGCGCTGGCCTCGAACACCACCAGCCGCGGCTTGCGGCTGCGCAGCAGGCGCTGCATGTCGGCGCGGAACGTCGCTGCATTGAGGAAGCTGAGCGGGGCCTGGAAGCCGACCACGGCGATGTCGGACAGATCCTCGCCCTTGATCTGCGGATGCGCCGGCCACCAGATCGTCGTGTCCGGCACGCGCTGGAAGGCGATGAGGTGGGCGCGTGTCGTGCTCCAGATGCCGTGCAGCAGCGACAGCGCAATGCCGAGCGCGACGCCCTGCTCGATTGGCAGCGCGACGATCGCCACCGCGGTCGCCAGGATGAGCAGGAACTCGCCCTTGGACGCGCGGTAGACGCTTGTGATCTGCGCGACGCGGATGATGCGTAGTGCGACGAACAGCAGCACGCCGCCGAGCGCCGCTTCCGGCACATTCGCAAGCAGTCGGGCTCCGAACAGCACGAGCAGCAGCACGATCGCGGCGGCGAGCAGGCCCGCGACCTGGGACCGGCCGCCGGTCTCGACCACGATGCCGGTGCGCGGCGGACTGGCATTGACCGGAAACGCGCCGAACAATCCGGCGAGCAGGCTGCCGGCACCGGCGCCGAGGAAGTCGCGGTCGACATCGGCCGACCGATCGGGATCGGAAGGGAACGAGCGCGTCGTCGCCGATGTCTGCACCATCACCACGACCGCGATCAGGAAGGCGAGCGGGATCAGCTTCGCCCATTGTTCCGGTCCGATCAGCGGCACGGACGGCATCGGCACCGTGCCGGCGATCTCGCCGATGACGGGCACGCCGCTCCCGGCCGACACCACGAACAAGGTCGAGGCCGCGAGCGCGATCAGCGCGCCGGGTATGCGGGCGCTGATCCGCTCGCAGACCGTGATGGTCGCGAGCACGCCGAAGCCGATGAGCATCGTGTACGCGTTGGCCTTGCCGAGTTCGCCCGCCAGGGTGGCGATCCGCGCCAGCGTTGGCCCGCTCGGTGACGGCAGGCCGAGCACGCCCGGCAATTGCGAGACGATGATGTGCACGGCGATGCCGGCCAGGAAGCCCACGGTGACCGGCACCGACAGCACGTTGGCGATGCCGCCGAGCCTGAAGCCGCCGGCCAGCACCAGCATGACCCCGACCAGCAGCGCCAGCGCCGCGGCCAGGCTGCCGTATTCGGGCGTGCCACTGGTCGCGAGCAGCGCCAGGCCGCCGGCGAAGATCGGCGTGATCGTGGAATCGGCGCCGCAGGACAGAAAGCGGTTGGCGCCGAACAGCGCGAACCCCAGCGATCCCGCCATGAAGGCGAAGAAGCCGGTCTCGGGCGTGAAGCCGCCGAGCTTGGCGGTCGCCATCTGCTCGGGGATCGCGATCGCCGCCAGCGTCAGCCCGGCGGCGAGATCGGCGGGCAGGGCGCTGATCCGCCAGCCTCGCAGGGAGCGGAGCATCGGCCAATGATGGTTGCCGTCGTGGCGTGGTTGCTCGCTCATGTCGATGTCTCCGAGTGCATCGCGGCCGAGCTGTTCGTCCGCTCACGCAAGATCGCGATCCCAAGGTGGCTCGGGCGCGAACGCCGCGGCGAGGTGGTCGATGAAGGCGCGCACCTTGGCCGATGGCGTGCGATCCGGCAGATAGACGGCGTGTACCGCCAGCAGGTCCGACGGCGGCGCGTCGAGCGTCAGCGGTACCAGCCGGCCCGCGCGGATGTCGTCGCCGACGATGAAGGTCGGCTGGTAGATCACGCCCTGTCCGGCCAACGCCGCGGCGAGCAGCGCATCGCCATTGTTGGCGCGCAGATTGCCGCTCACCGTGACATCGACCGCGGCTTTGCCGCCCATGCGCCAGCGCGACGGGCCGGCCGCCGCCAGCGTGTAGCCGAGGCAGTTGTGACCGGCGAGATCGGCCGTGGTGCGCGGTGTCCCATGCGCCGCGAGATAGGACGGCGCCGCGCAGACCGCCATCCGGCACGGCGCGAGCCGCCGCGCCACCAGGCTGGAGTCCTTGAGCGTACCGATGCGGATCGCGAGATCCCAGCCTTCCTCGATCAGGTCGACCAGCCGGTCGTTGAGGCCGAGCTCGACGCTGACGCCGGGATAGAGCGCGGCGAAGCCGGCGAGCAGCGGCGCGATCTGGCGTGTGCCGAAGGCGAGCGGGACATTGAGCCGCAACAGCCCGCGCGGCTCGACGCGGTCGGCCGCGATCGCGCTCTCGGCCGCCTCGAAGTCGCCGAGCACCCGCTCGGCGAGATCGAGATATCGCCGACCGGCCTCGGTGATGGTCAGCCGGCGCGTGGTGCGGTGAAACAGCTTCGTGCCGAGTCGCGCCTCCAGCGCCGCCAGATGTTTCGTGACCATCGTTGGCGACATGCCAAGCGCACGCGCGGCCGCCGACAGGCTGCCAGAACTGGCGATCCGCGACATCACTTCCAGTCCAGTCAGACGGTCCAGCATTCAGCCTCACTCGCCGGGTGTGAGGTGTCTCGCTAGCAGACTCGTGAGGTTCGGGGAATCATCACTCTTGCGGACGGGGGCGGGGGTGGGCGTCCGTCATAACGATGGCGCGAATCAGTCGCGCTGCCTTCGCGTCATCGCACTGCAAGTGAAAAGATGTCGCAACAAATTCGGGTTCTCGCCGGTATCAGTTGCCGCGCCACAGTGCAGTCCCGAACAATGCCGCATTTGATCACTTCCTGACCCAAAGCGGGTCAACTTGGTGCCCGACTTCGTTTTCAGTTTCCGCCCCGCGCGAGCGCCTTCTGGGGATGCACTCGCTTGCACATGTATTGAGTTTGTGAGGATGGGTTGATGAAAGCAGTGTACACTCTTGCTGTTGCCGCCTGTGGCGTCCTGCTTGCCGGCACGGTCGCGCAGGCAGGAGATTTCAGGGTCCAGCGGCCCATAGCAGTCTACGATGCCCCGTACTACAATTGGACCGGCTTCTATGCCGGCGCATTCGCCGGGGGCGCGCACGGGCTGTGGACCATCGACTTCTATCGCAACAACAATCACGGCCATGCCGAGGAGGGCGCTGATGGCGTGGCCTTCGGCCTCTATGGCGGCTACAATTATCAGTTCGCCAATCGCTTCGTGGTCGGCGCCGAGGTCGATCTCGGCCGGTCCACCGCGTCGCAGAGCAACGACATCTTCGACAACGATTCGTCCTACGCCAAATACGGCATGTTCGGCTCGGTCCGCGCGCGCGCCGGCTATGCGTTCGACCGCTTGCTGGTCTTCGGCACGCTCGGTGTCGGCATCGCCAACTTGACCAACAATATCCAAAAGGGCCGCAACGCCGGCGAGCAGGTGGTGTGGGAGGATCAGGTGAAGGCCGGCCTCACGACAGGCGTCGGTGTCGAATACGCCTTCACCAGCAACTGGGTCGGACGCGGTGAATATGTCTACACCGACTACGGCAACGTGACGCTGTTCAATCGCGACGGCAACCGTGCCGACTTCAAGAACGAACTCCACCTGATCCGCGTTGGCGCGAGCTACCGGTTCTGATCGGGAGCGGCGGCATGTGCCCCCGGTTTCCGGAGGCATGTCGGCGTCATGCAACGGTGGACGAACGGGGCGTCGGCATTCGAGGCGCCGTGGCGTCGGTGCGTAAGGCGGTACGTCCACGACGAACCGCCTGCCACCTCACCTCAATGGTTTGAGCTGTCTTTCCTGGCGGCCAGATTATCGTCTCCCAGGGAATGATCTATGTCTCGGCACTATCCATTGGGAGCCCGAGATGATCGATTCGCGCACTGCACCCTACGCCGCCCTGCTGCTTCGCCTGACGCTGGGTGGCTTGTTCCTGGCCCATGCCAGCCTCAAGCTGTTCGTGTTCAGCCCGGCCGGCACTGCAAAATTCTTCGGCAGCATCGGCCTGCCGCCCGAGCTCGCCTACCTCGTCATCACGGCCGAGATCCTCGCCGGCATCGCGCTGATCCTCGGCGTCTACACCCGCTGGGTGGCGCTCGCCGCCGTGCCGATCCTGCTCGGCGCCATCTTCACCGTCCATGGCTCCGCGGGGTTCTTCTTCAACAATCCGAAGGGCGGCTGGGAGTATCCGGCGTTCTGGGCGGTGACCCTGGTGGTCCAGGCCCTGCTCGGCGACGGCGCCTACGCCCTCGGCGGCCTTCGGAGTAGCCTTGCCGGCGGCCAGCTCCGCAGCGCGCATTGATGGTGAGGGGCGGTTGCCCATCGCCCCAATCTCGATGTCATCCCCGCGAACGCGGGGATCCATAACCGCAGGGCGCTATTTGGGGCAGGTGAGACGACCAGTCTGTTCCAGCCGCGACATCACGCGGTATGGGTCCGGGTCGGCGCCCGAACGTCGCGATGCGACGCTCGGGCTTGCCCGGGACGACAGTTGTAGTTTGGGGCGCCACCTGAGATACCAATTGAACCAGGAGCCATGACATGACCCTGCCCAGCATCTTCCTGTCGCACGGCTCGCCGATGCTGCCGCTCACGGATTCGGCCGCCCGCGACTTCCTCGTCGGTCTCGGCCACAGCCTGCCGCGGCCGAAGGCGATCCTGGTGATCTCGGCGCATTGGGAGACCGACATCCCCACCGTCAATGCGGTCGCTGCCAACGAGACGATCCACGATTTCTATGGCTTTCCGCGTGAGCTCTATCAGTTGCGCTATCCCGCGCCGGGCGCGCCCGATCTCGCGCACGCCGTGGCGGCGCGGTTGCAGGCGGCCGGCCTGCCGGTCGGCATCGACCGCGCGCGCGGCCTCGATCACGGCGCCTGGGTGCCGCTGCTGCTGATGTATCCGCAAGCCGACATTCCGGTGCTGCAACTCTCGATCCAGACCGAGCGCGGTCCAAGGCATCATCTCGAACTCGGCCGCGCGCTGGCGCCTTTGCGCGAGGAAGGCGTGCTGATCATCGGCAGCGGCAGCTTCACCCACAATCTCGGCGAATTCCGCAAGCGCCGGCTCGACATCGACGACCCCGCGCCGTCCTGGGTGGTCGACTTCGCCGACTGGGTGCACAACGCCGCGATCGAAGGCCGCGTCGACGATCTCGTCGACTACCGCCGTCTCGCTCCGCATGCGCGCGACAACCATCCGACCGACGAGCACTTCCTGCCGCTGTTCGCAGCGATGGGCGCGGCCGGCGAGGGCGGGCGCGTCGAGCGCCTGCACAACAGCGCCAATTACGGCGTGCTGCGCATGGATGTCTATGCGTTCCATGGCGTCGACGAGGCGAGGGCAGCGGCGTGAGCCGCTGAACTCATTAGTTCTGCAATGTCCAAGCCGCCGTCATTCCGGGGGGATGGCCGCTCGCCTTGAACCCGAAATCTCGATATTGGCTGACGTCTTCTACTAATCACGAGCGATGGCGGAGCGTTGCCTGCCCGTCGGGTTACTATGTCGCAGGTGATTTCGCTTGTGTCGTCGGGCAAATCACCGCGATCCTTCCGCGCATCCCGCCTCACTTGCGGAGGGGCGTTGCGCGCGATCGTCACGACACGCGAGGCGGGGAGCGGTGGCCGCGAGAACTCGCAGCATGTCCTTTTCGATGTGCGGACGAACGATGCTCTTGCGGACGTGAAGTTGCAGGGTTCTGATACCTCGACGCTGGTATCACCGCGCAACGCGTGAAACGCGTTGTCGCGCATGGCGGCCAACAAGCCGAGCGCCAGGAAGCCTGCATATAAGCGTGAAGACCATCGCGCAGGGAGGGCCGGGTGATCTCGGCTGAACCTGTGGTACCTGCCGCCTGCATTTTTTTGAGCAGGCGGGCCACGGGCGCGGCCAGCACCCGGCCTTCCCTGCGCCCTCCTGATTGAGGGTGAACGGACGTTGCACAGCCCGGGCATGTCATGCCGCGGAATTATAGATGCGCGTTCGATCGACGGATTCAAGCTATCGCCACAATCGTCATTGCGAGCGCAGCGAAGCAATCCAGAATCTCTCCGCGGCACGAGTCTGGATTGCTTCGTTGCGCCGCTGCGCTCGCAATGACGGCGGAGAGGAGCTGCCTCCAATCTGTGCGCCGCACACATGACCTCGGAGGTAACTGACACGGGATGGCGCGGCGTAGAAAATCCTTGACCCCTCCGCATGCAGATGATGCGAAGGATGCACCAGGGAGTGAAACAACAATGCGCCTGCCGTTCTATTATGGCTGGGTCATCGTCGCCGTGACCTTCGTGACGATGGCCGTCGGCGTCAATGCACGCACGGCGTTCTCGCTGTTCTATCCGCCGATCCTCGCCGAATTCGGCTGGGACCGCGGCGTCACCGCCGGCGCGTTCTCGTTCGGCTTCGTTGCCTCCGGAATCGTCAGTCCGCTGATCGGACGGCTGATGGATCGCACCGGCCCGCGGGCCGTCATGGAACTCGGCGTCGCGCTGATGGCCGGCGGCCTGTTGCTGGCGCCGCTGACTTCGCAGCCCTGGCATCTCTACATCACCATCGGCGTGATGGTCGGCGCCGGCAGCGTCTGCCTCGGCTATTCCGGCCAGTCGCTGTTCCTGCCGAACTGGTTCATCCGCCGCCGCGGGCTGGCGATCGGCATCGCCTTTGCCGGCGTCGGCATCGGCTCGATGACGCTGTTGCCGTGGGTGCAGCATATGATCGCGCAGACCAACTGGCGGACGGCCTGCACCGCGATGGGCATCGTCGTGCTGGTCGTGCTGGCGCCGATCAATCTGCTGCTGCGCAAGAAGCCGGAGGAGATCGGCCTGCGTCCCGACGGCGACGTCGCGCCGCTCGCCAATGCGGCCAAGCCGGTCTCCAACATCGTCGATGCCGCCTGGGCCGGCACCGACTGGACGTTGTCGCGCGCGCTGCGCACGGGCCGGTTCTGGTGGCTCGCGCTCGGCTATTTCTTCGGGCTCTACGTCTGGTACGCGGTGCAGGTGCACCAGACGAAATACCTGCTCGAGATCGGCTTCAGCTCGAGCGTCGCGGTGTGGGCGCTCGGGGCCGTCAGCCTGCTCGGGATTCCCGGCCAGATCGCGCTCGGCCATTTGTCGGATCGTCTGGGGCGCGAGGCGGTGTGGGGATTAGGCTGTCTCGGCTTCGCGATCTGCTTCGCCGCGCTGATCGCGCTCAAGGCCGCGCCGTCGCTGGTGCTGATCTACGTCATGGTGGCGACGCAGGGCGCGCTTGGTTACGGCCTGACCTCGGTGATGGGCGCGGTCGCGCTGGAAATATTCCAGGGCGCGCATTTCGGCAGCATCTTCGGAACGCTGATGCTGATCGGGCTGTGCGGCGGCGCAGCAGGGCCGTGGGTGACCGGCGTGCTCTATGACTACACCCTGAGCTACACGCCGGGCTTCGTGATCGCCTTCCTCGGCGCCTTCGTCTCGGCGGCGGCGATCTGGATCGCGGCACCCCGCAGGGTCCGCCTCGTCGCCGGCCAATTGCACAGGTTAAGGACGGCAGGGGCCACGGCGTGATGTGTGATCCGGCCGACTTGCCATCGCCGCGCGGCCGTGAGCTAATCGGCCAATCCAAGGGAGGGACCACATGAACGAGCATGTCCAGGCCGCCAAGGCTGCGCCGCTGTTCAATCCGCTGTCGCCGGAGTTCATCCGCGACCCCTATCCCTTCTATGCGCAACTGCGCGACAACGATCCGATGCATGTGACGCCGTTCGGCGCGTTCCTCGCCAGCCGGCACGCGGAATCGAGCCTGGTGCTGCGCGACAAGCGCTTCGGCAAGGACTTCGTCGCGCGTTCGATCCGGCGCTACGGTCCCGACATCATGCAGGAGCCGGTGTTCCAGAGCATGCGGCATTGGATGCTGCAGCAGGACCCGCCGGACCACACCCGGTTGCGCGGCCTGGTCGTGAAGGCGTTCACCGCGCGGCGCGTCGAGGACATGCGGCCGCGCATCCAGGAGATCGTCGACCGCACGCTCGATCAGGTGATCCCGCAGGGCCGGATGGACCTGATCGAGGACTTCGCGTTCAAGCTGCCCGTCACCGTGATCTGCGACATGCTCGGCATTCCCGAGGAGCATCGCGAGGCGTTCTACAAGAGCTCGCGCGAGGGCGGCCGACTACTCGAGCCGGTGCCGCTGTCGAAGGCCGAGATCGCCGAGGGCAATGCCGGCAACGCCGTGTCCAAGGCGTATTTCCAGCACCTGTTCGAGTTGCGCCGGAAACATCCCGGCGACGATCTGACGACGCAGCTGCTGCAGGCCGAGGAGGATGGCGCCAAGCTCAGCCATGAGGAGCTCACCGCCAACATCATCCTGCTGTTCGGCGCGGGGCACGAGACCACGGTCAACCTGATCGGCAACGGCCTGCTGGCACTGCACCGCAACCCGGAGCAGCTGGCGCTCTTGAAGGCGCGGCCGGAGCTGATCACCAACGCGATCGAGGAGTTCCTGCGCTACGATTCCTCGGTGCAGCTCACCGGGCGGGTCGCGCTCGAGGATATCGAGGATCTCGGCGGCCGGCGGATTCCTGCGGGCGAGAGCGTGCTGTGCCTGCTCGGCTCGGCCAACCGCGATCCCGCCGTGTATCCGGACAATCCGGAACAGCTCGATATCACCAGGCCAAACGTGAAGCCGCTGTCGTTCGGCGGCGGCATCCACCATTGCCTGGGCGCGCAGCTTGCCCGGATCGAGGCCGAGATCGCGATCGGAACCCTGCTGCGGCGGCTGCCGGAGCTGAAGCTGGACGATCCGGACAACCCGGAATGGCGGCCGACCTTCGTGCTGCGCGGCCTCAAGCGGCTGCCGGCCCACTGGTAACCATCTTCGTTAACGGAGTTGTGCAACGCCCCCGGAAAGACCGACAGCGCTGTGACTTCGCCATACTTAATCCTATATGATGCAGCGCTCCGGTATCGATGCCAGTGGGCCGCGGCCGCATTGGTTTTAAGGTTGGGACACCGGAGCGTTGTCCTTCGAGGGAGACCCCGTGCAGACGACCCTGCTCGGCTTGGCGATTGCCTTCATCCTTGCGCTCCTTGCTGCGCTGATCGGCCCGTACTTCGTCGACTGGAACCAGTTCCGGCCGCAGTTCGAGGCCGAGGCGAGCCAGGTCATCGGTGTGCCCGTGCGGGTCGCCGGTGCGCTGGATGCACGGCTGTTACCGACGCCGACCTTAAGGCTGCGCCAGGTCACGTTCGGCGGCGCCAACCACCTCGGCAAGCTGCGCGCCGACAAGCTTGACGTCGAGTTCAGCCTTGGCGATCTGATGCGCGGGGAATGGCGGGCGAACGAACTCACCATCGGCGGCATGGCCGCCGATCTCGGCCTCGATGCCAAGGGCCTGGTCGACCTGCCGGCTGCCTCCGGCCGCTTCAATCTGGCCGCGCTCGCGATCGACCGGTTCAATCTCACCGGCCGCGTCGCCCTGCACGACGCAGCCAGCCGCTCGACGCTGGAGCTGACCGACATCGTCTTCTCCGGCGACGTGCGCTCGCTGGCTGGCTCCCTGCGCGGCGACGGCGCCGTGTCGATCCGCGGCGGCCGCTACCCGTTCCGGGTGTCGTCGAGCCAGGACAAGGACTCCAACGGCCTGCGCGTCCACCTCAACATCGACCCGGGCGAGCGTCCCGTGATGGCCGACATCGAAGGCCTCATCAGCTTTCCCAACCGCTCGCCGAAGTTCGAAGGCGCGCTGACGCTGTCGTCGCCCCCGAAAGAGCAGGGCGCCGACAACGACAAGCCCGCCCAGTCTGCGAAGGAGCCGTCCGCAAAGCAGGTCCAACAGGCCAAGACCCGTCCGCTGAACCAGGCCGGCGCGACGCCTTGGCGCATCGCCACCAAGATCGTCGGCGACCAGGCGACGGCCAAGCTCGACCAGATCGAGGTCAGCTTCGGCCAGGAGGATCGCTCACTGAAATTCGCGGGCAGCGGCGACGTCCGTTTCGGCGCCGCCCCCGTGCTGAAAGCCTCACTGTCCGCACGCCAGCTCGATGCCGACAAGCTCCTGGCCGGCGGTGACGACGTCAAGGACCGGCGGGCGATTGCGCCCGCGCTGGTGCTGCCGGCGCTGCGCAACTGGATTGCACAACTGCCGACCTTGCCGATGCCGGCCAACGTGCAGTTCGCGACCGAGCAGATCATGCTCTCCGGCCGCCCGGTGCAGAACTTCACCGCCGACCTGCACAACGAGCCGTCGGCATGGAGCCTCGAGAAGGTCGATCTGCGCGCGCCCGGTTCGACGCGGCTGACCTTCCGGACCATCGGCATCTCGACCTCGGTGACATCGGGCTTCACCGGCGCGCTCGATCTCGAATCGTCGGAGCCCGATACGCTGGTGGCCTGGCTGCAGGGCCGCAGCGACAGCAGCTACCGCGCCCAGCGTCCGCTGCGGCTGCGCGGCGACCTCAACGTGGCGCCGGAGCGGATCGCGATCGACAGCCTCAAGGCCGATATCGACGGCGGCTCCGTCGATGGACGCGTCGCTCTCGTCAACCGGTCGGCCGGGCCGGGCTCGCGTTTCGAAGCGGTGCTGAAGGGCGACCGGCTCGACCTCGACGCGGCGATGGCCGTGACCCGGTCGCTGGTCGGCGTCACCGGCGAGTGGCCCGCCGAGGCCACCGTGGCGCTCGACGTCGGCCGCGCCAAGCTCAGCGGCCAGGAGCTGCGTCCGCTCACCGCGCGCTTTTCCTACGATCCCAAGACCATCGCCATCGACCAGATCAAGTTTGGCCAGAGCGGCGGCGTGACGAGCGAGGGCTCCGGCCGTTTCGATCGCGCCGACGCGACCGGGCGGCTGGTCGTGACCTCGATGGCCGGCTCGCTCAAGGAGATCACGGCGCTGGTGCAGCCGTTCGCGCCGCAGATCGCCGCGCGCTTCGATGCACTCGGCACGCCTGCCGGCGCTGCCCGGTTGAAGCTCACGCTCGATCTCGCCAAGGATCCTGCCAATGCCGACCGCAGCCAGGCCAAGGCGGTGCTCGATCTCGATGCGCCGCAACTCAAGGGCTCGGCGACGCTGACGGCCAAACCGTCGGCGGCGGCGCTGCGCAGCTTCGAGGTCGACGCGATCGATCGAACCGAGCTTGGGATCGAGAGCCGCGTCGCGGCCGAGCAGGGCAATGTCGTGCTGGCGCTGCTCGGGCTCGATCGCGTCGCGGCGGCCGGCAACGGTCCGGCCCAGTTCGACGCCAGCGTGACCGGCAGCTGGCGCACGCCGCTGCGGGTGAATGCGAAGCTGTCCGGCGCCGGGCTCGATGGCGATGCGCAAGGCTCCGTCGATCCCTGGGGGGACACCGCCAAGGCCAACGTCAATCTGCGCCTGCGCAGCGCCAATCTGTCGCCGTTGTTCGGATTGAAGCCGCAGGATCCGGCGGCGCAGAACATCCGCCTGTTCTGCCGTCTCGGTCTTTCCAACAATCGCGTGACGCTCGACGACATCGACAGCACGGTCGGTGGATCGCGGCTGCGCGGCCGGCTCGCCCTGGTGCTCGACGAGGACAAGCAGATCGATGGTGAGCTCGGGCTGGACGCGCTCGACGTGCCGCAAGTGTTCTCGGTGCTGGTCGGCGCAGCCGGGCGTGAGCAGGCCGAGCCTCTCGGCGCAGGTCTCTTGAAGGGATGGCGCGGGCGGGTCTCGTTCCAGGCCCTCAGCGGCGCCATTCTGAACGGCACGGATCTGCGTCCGCTGGGTGGCGCCATCAAGAGCGACGGCCAGTCGCTGACCATCGAGAACGTCAAGGGCAAGCTCGGCGGCGGCGACGTCACCGCGACCGTCGATGCGCGCTCCAACGCGAATGGTCTCGTCCTGAACGGCCGCGTCGAGCTCGCCGGCATCGACGGCAACGCGCTGCGCTATCACAGCCTGAAGATGCCGGCCGGCAAGGTTTCGGCGCAGATGACGCTCGCCGCCGAAGGGCGCAGCGTGCAGGCACTGGTCAACGCGCTCTCGGGCAATGGCACGGTGACGCTCGACAATGCGGCGCTCCCCAATCTCGACCCGCGGGCGTTCGATGCGGCGTTGCGCGCGGCCGACGCAGGCCAGGTGAGCGACGACGGCAAGTTGCGGCAGGTGATCGAGCCGGTGCTGACATCGGGGACGTTGCCGGTCGCGTCTGCTCAGATCCCCTTCATCATCCGCGATGGCCGGCTGCGTGTCGGCGCCACCACGCTCGAAGCGCAGGGCGCCCGCGCCGTCGTGTCCGGTGGCTTCGACATTCCTGCCGACCAGGCCGACATTCGCGCCAGCCTGAGCGCGAACACCGTCGGCAACGCCAACAGCCGTCCCGAGATCCAGCTGTTCGTGATCGGCACGTCCGGGGCGCTGACGCGCGCGGTCGACGTCACCTCGCTGTCGTCGTGGCTCGCGGTGCGTGCGATCGATCGCGAAACGCGGCGTCTGGATGCGATCGCGCGCGGCGAGGTGCCGCCGGCCTATCCGTCGTCCACCGCGTCGCTGCCCGGTGTACCCGAGGCTGGCCCGGCCGCGCCGAGCGCGGCCGACGTGCCGCTGCCCGGGCGTGATCCGCGGCGTGAGCCGCGCGCCAAGCTCGGCGGTCCCCGCGCCGTCGTGCCGCCGCTGACCCCGCCGCTCTCCGCTCCCGCGCCTCAGCCGGCGGCACCGGTGGCATCGAGCCAGCCGCAGGTCGCGCCCTTGCCGCCGCCGGTCGAGATCAAGCCCGCGCCGGGTGCGCTGCCGCCGCGCCCCAGGCCCGTGCCGCGTCCGCCGGTCGTGCTGACGCCGCCGGGCAGTCCATGATGCCGGCTGACGGCGTGCGGGGACCGCGCCGATGATGACGTTGCGACAGGTCGAGGTCATCCGCGCGGTCATGGTGACGGGCACCATCAACGGCGCCGCGCGCCTGCTGAAGGTGTCGGCACCGGGCGTCAGCCGTCTGGTGAAATACACCGAGCGCTCGCTCGGCATCCGTTTCTTCCAGCGCCAGAACGGCCGCTATTTCCCGACCCCCGAGGCGCAGAACATCTTCGAGCAGATCAACAGCGTCTACGAGAAGGTCGACGATCTCAGCTACATCATCTCCAACATCGGCCGCGGCGCGCTGTCGGAACTGCGCGTCGGCTCGGTGCCCAGCATTTCCCAGGTGATGGTGCCGCGCGCGATCGAGCGCGTCCGCCGCCGCTATCCCGATCTCGGCATCGACATCAACATTCTCAAGATCGAGGAAGCGATCGACTATCTGATGCTGGGCAAGGGCGAGTGCGTGGCGATGAGCTACCGACTCGATCATTCCGGGCTCGAATTCCTGCCGCTGGCCTCAGGCGAATTGTTCTGCATCGTGCCGCCGGGACACGAGCTCGCCGGCCGCAAGCAGGTGTCGGCTGCCGAGATGACGCGCTATCCGCTGATCGGCATCGATCCCAACGACCCCTACGGCCGGATCATGGCGGAGATCTTCGCGCGCAACAAACTCAGCTACATCATCTCGATCAAGGCGCGCTTCGGCACCACGGTCTGCGCGCTGGTGAAGGCCGGGCTCGGCATTGCGGTGATCGACCAGTTTACGGTCGCGCATGGCGGCTATCCCGGCATCGAGTTGATCAAGATTGCCGAGCCCACGCGGTTCGACACCTACATCGCCGTCAAGCGCGGCACGCCGCTGTCGCTCTACGCCGAACACTTCATCGACTGCCTGCGCGCGGAGATGCGCGCGCTGGAGCCCGGCCGACGTCAGGTGGCCAAACCGGCGAAATCCGGCGGCGGCAAAAAATAACATGATGTTAGGTTCAGCCGATATTTGAGTAATTGTGTTAGCGAGCGAACGCGCTATCGTCTGCATCGAAATCCGCGCGTGCGACGCTCGCACGTCACAGCAGCAAGAGACAAAAGCGAACGTGCCCGATCTTTCCGCGCTCAAAGCCCGCAAATTCCTAACCGGCTTGATCGGTGCGCCGATCGCGCATTCGGCGTCTCCCGCGATGCACGAATATGCTGCGGCGGCGCTCGGCGTCCGCTGCCATTACCAGCTGATCGAGGTGGCCGGTGCCGATCGCGCGGGTCTGGCGACGCTGCTTGAAGGCGTGCGCCGGCTCGGCTTTGCCGGGGTCAATGTGACCTATCCCTACAAGGAAGCTGTGGTCGAACTGCTCGACGAACTCGCGCCGAAGGCGGCGGCTATGGGCGCCGTCAATACCGTCGTCGTGCGCGATGGCCGGCTGATCGGCCACAATACCGATACCACCGGCTTCGAGCGCGCGGTGGCGCCGCTGGCGGCGCAGACCAACCAGGGTGCGGTGGCGCTGGTCGGAGCCGGCGGGGTGGGCAAGGCAATCGCCTTCGCACTTGCGAACCTCGGCGTCGCAGGCCTTCGCATCTACGACACCGAGCGCGCCCGTGCCGAAAAGCTCGCGAGCCTGTTGCCGGCGGGCAGAGCGTATACGGTGGTCGACAGCGTCGAAGCGGCGCTGCAGGGGGCAGCGGGCGTCGTCAACGGCACGCCGATCGGGATGCTGCCGAACCGCGGTACGCCGGTGCCAGATCAATTGCTGCGTGCCGATCTCTGGGTCGCCGATGCCGTCTATTCGCCGCTGTGGACGCCGCTGCTGAAAGCCGCCAAGGCCAAGGGCGCGCGCGTTCTGCTCGGCCGCGAGCTTGCGATCTACCAGGCCGCCGACGCGTTCGAGCTGTTCACCGGTCTCGCACCGTCGACCGAGGCGATGGGGGCGGCGTTCGACAACCACATGGCGGAGAGATATCCGGCGGTTGACGCCGCCTGAGCAAACCGGCCAATACGCGCCGGACTAGTCGTTCAAGCAAGAAACGCAAACAAGCGTTTAAAGCAGAGGAGGAAACAACGTGAGATCGATCACCCTGGCTGGCCTGTGCTCAGCCGTGCTGCTGTCCGGAGCCGCCTTCGCGCAATCCGGCGCCCCCATCAAGATCGCCAATGTCGCCGAGCTCTCCGGCGGCGGCGCGACCGTCGGCAACAACTGGAAGAACGGCATCGACCTCGCCGTCGAGGAGGTTAACGCCAAGGGCGGCATCCTCGGCCGCAAGATCGAGGTCAGCCATGCCGACTCGCAGTCGAACCCCGGCGTTGCGCGTGCGCAGGTGCAGAAGGCGCTCGATGGCGAGCCCTACGTGCTGCTCGGGCCCGGTTATTCCGGCTCGGTGAAGGTGACGGCGCCGCTGGCGGCCGAGGCCGGCATCACCCAGATCATGGGCGGCGAAGCGGCCGAGCTCACGCAGGCCGGCAACAAGTTCCTGTTCCGCACCTCGTTCGGCCAGCAATCGTCGATGCCGAAGGTCGCGAAGTACATCAACGATGAGCTGAAGGCGAAGTCGGTCGCGGTGGTCTGGGTCAACAATGATTTCGGCCGCGGCGGTCGCGACGTCATCACCAAGGAGTTCAACCGTCTCGGCATCAAGGTCGCGGCCGACCTCTCGACCGAAGCCGGCCAGGCCGACTTCGCCGCCGACGTCAGCAAGATCAAGGCGGCGGCGCCGGATGCGGTCTTCATCTATGTCAACGAGGAAGAGAGCGCGCGCATCCTCAAGGAGATCAAGCGCCAGGGCGTGACCGCGCCGCTGATCGGCGAGACCACGCTGGTCGGCCAGAAGGTGATCGAGCTCGCCGGCGATGCCGCCAACGGCGCCCGCGGCCATGTCGGTCTCACCACCGACGCACCGATCGAGGCCATCAAGGCGTTCCGCGACCGCTTCGTGAAGAAGTACAACTACGTGCCGGATCACAACGGCCTCAAGGGCTATCTCGCGATCTACATGGTCAAGGCCACGACCGAGAAGATGGGCAAGGTGGATTCCAAGGCCTTCGCCGACACGCTGCACGGCCTGACCATCAAGACCTCGACCGAGCCGAATATCCTGATGGATGTCACGTTCGACCAGAACGGCGACATCGATCGCCAGGGCTTCCTGGTCGAGGTGGTCGAAGGCAAGCAGGTCGTGAAGCAGGTGCTGCCGAAGCTCAACTGAGGACAACGGTCGACCGGCGGCGCCGGAGGGGACGCCAGTGCCGCCGTCACCCAAAGGCTTAGGGGGAAACGATGTCCAATCTGCTCGACCTGATCGTGGCGGGTCTCGCCACCGGCGCCATCTACGCGCTCGTTGCCGTCGGCTTCACCTTGCTGTGGCAGACCTCGCAGACCATCAACTTCGCCCAGGGCGAGTTCGTGATGCTGCCGGCCTTCCTGATGCTCGCGGTGATGCATCTCGGCGCGCCGTTCTGGCTCGCGGTTCTCGTCGGCATCCTGTTGTCGGCACTGCTGCTCGGTCTCGCCTTCAAGATGCTGCTGGTCGATCCGATGCTGCGGCATGGCGTGCTGCCGCTGGCGATCGCCACCATGGCGCTGGCGGTCGGGATCAAGGAGGCGGTGAAGCAGTTCTTCAGCGCCGAGGCCTCGCCTTTCCCTTCGATCGTGCCGGTAGGTGACGTCACCGTCCTGGGCCGGGCGATTTCGCTGCAGAGCCTCGGCGTGCTCGCAGTCGCGATCCTCGCGGTCGTCGGATTGACCACGCTGTTGAACCGCACCTCGCTCGGCCATCAGATGCAGGCGGCCGCGCAGAATCCCACGGTGGCGCGCATCATCGGCGTGCCCGTCGAGCGTATGATCCTCCTGACCTTCCTGATCAATGCCGTGCTGGTCGCGCTGGCCTCGCTGCTGATCACGCCGATCTATCTCGCGAAGTTTTCCAGCGGCGAGGTGCTCGGGCAAGCGGCGTTCATCGCCGCGATCGTTGGCGGCTTCAACCAGGTGCGCGGCGCCATTGCCGGCGGTCTCCTGATCGGCGTCGTCGACAACCTCGCCGCCGCCTACGTCTCCACTCAGTATCGCGCCGCCGTTCCGATGGTGCTGCTGATCCTTGTCATCCTGTTCCGGCCGCAGGGCCTGCTCGGACGCGCCGAGGAGCGTACGGTATGAGCAAGCACAGCAAACTGCTTCTCGCCGCGCTCGGTCTCGTCATCATCGCGGGTCTGATCATCATCCCGATGAACTTCAACCGCTACGGCCTGTATATTCTGAGCCAGTGGGCGGTCATGACCATTGCGGCCATGGGGCTCAACCTCACGCTCGGTTATGCCGGACAGGTGTCGCTGGCCCAGGGCGCGTTCGTCGGCATCGGCGCCTACGGGGCCGCGATCCTGACTACGCATGGCTGGCCACTGATCGCCGCGCTAGGGCTCGTCATCGTGATCTGCTTCGCCGTCGGCTGGCTCTTGGGCTATCCGGCGCTGCGCGTGCAGCACCACTATCTCGCCTTTGTCACGCTCGCCTTCTCGACCTTGGCGTTCCTGGTGTTTCGCAACGAGAGCTGGCTCACCAACGGCATCTACGGCATCAGCAACATTCCGCGCCCGGAAATCTTCGGCTTTCCGACCCGCAAGCCATTGCCGTTCTATTACCTCTGCCTCGGCTCGCTCGGTCTGGTGACGCTGGCGATGTGGTGGCTGATCCGCTCGCCCTGGGGCCGCGCCTTCATGGCGCTGCGCGAGAACCCGATCCGAGCGCAGTCGCTCGGCATCGACACCAGGCGCTACACGCTGATGGCGTTCGCAATCGGCTCCGTGCTCGGCGGCATCGCCGGCGTGCTCTATGCGCCGCTGACGCAATATGTCGATCCCGTGCCGTTCAACCTGCAGCTCTCGCTCGATCTCTTGATGATGGTGATCGTCGGCGGCGCCGGCTTCATGCTCGGGCCGTTCCTCGGAGCCATGATCGCGGTGCTGCTGCCGGAGTGGCTGCGCTTTGCCGAAGGCTATTACCTGATGCTCTACGCGGCCGCGGTCATCGTGCTGCTGATCTATTCGCCGAGCGGCATCCTCGGCATTCTCGACCGCTATCTCAGCTCACGCCGGACTCAGGCGGCATCCGCGCTGCGAGCGGCGGCTCAATCCAAGCTGGAGGCCGCGCAATGACAGCAGTTCTCGACGTCCGCGACGTCAAGAAGAGCTTCGGCGGCATCACCGCCGTCAACGGCGTCAGCTTCGACGTGCAGGAGGGCGAGATCCTCGGCCTGATCGGTCCCAACGGCTGCGGCAAGTCGACCCTGTTCAACTGCATCCTTGGCCAGCTGGTGCCGAGCGCGGGCGAGGTGAGGGTCGATGGCAAGCTCGTTACTGGACAGCGTCCGTCGGACCTCAATCGCCTCGGCGTCAGCCGCACCTTCCAGCTGCTGCAGGTGTTTCCCAAACTGTCGGTGCGCGACAATCTGATCCTTGCCGGGCAGGAGCATCGTGGCAGCATGCTGTCGCGCCTGCTCGGTCCGTCGGATGCGGGACTCACCGAGACGGCCGATCAGATGATCGGCTTCTTCAAGCTGGAGCATCTTGCCAACGAGCCGGCGGGCGGCCTCTCCTACGGCCAGCAGAAGCTGCTCGATGCGGCCATGGCGTTCATGGGCGGCCCGCGGCTGGTGCTGCTCGACGAGCCGGCCGGCGGCGTCAACCCGACCATGCTGGGCGACCTCAAGGAGCGGCTGATCGCGATCAATCGCGAGCGCCGCGCCACCTTCGTGGTGATCGAGCACAACATGGAGTTTGTGATGTCGCTGTGCTCCCGCGTGATGGTGATGGCGGAAGGCAAGGTGCTTGCGATCGGCAAACCCGACGAGATCAGGGCCAACCCGGCCGTGATCGAAGCCTATCTCGGACACTGAGGGAGCCGGCGATGAGCGATCCCATTCTCGATGTCCAGAACCTCGTCGGCGGCTACGGCAAGATGACGATCCTCAACGGCACGACCTTCTCGGTGCCGGCGGGCTCGATCACCACCGTCATCGGTCCGAACGGCGCCGGCAAGTCGACCGTGTTCAAGGCGATCTTCGGCCTGCTCAAGCTGCGCGAAGGCAAGGTGGTCTTCAAGGGCCGCGACGTCACCGGCTTGAGCCAGCGCGCGCTGCTCGGCGCCGGCATCTGCTACATCCCGCAGGGCCGCAACATCTTCGGTGAGCTGTCGGTGCGTCACAACATCGAGCTTGGCGGCGTCGCCGCTTCGCGCGATCTCGATCTGACCGCCCGCGTCGAGGCGGCGCTCGACGTCTTTCCGGTGCTGCGCAAGAAGGCGGATCGTCAGGCCTCGACCCTGTCGGGCGGCGAGCAGAAGCAGCTCGAGATCGCGCGCGGGCTGCTTCTCGAGCCGCAGCTGGTGCTGATCGACGAGCCCTCGATTGGCCTGTCGCCCTTGATGGTGCAGCAGACCTTCGACATGCTGAAACAATTGCGCGACCGCGGCGTCTCGGTGCTCCTGATCGAGCAGAATGCGCGCTCGGCGCTGGAGATCTCCGACTACGGCATCGTGCTCGAGCTCGGCCGTACCCGCATCATCGACAAGGCCGATCGCGTGCTGGCCGATCCGCGCATCGGCCAACTGTTCCTGGGCGGCGCGATGGAGGAGACGGCGGCATGAACCAGCGCTCGATCGCAACGGTCTCCATCTCTGGCGCGCTCGACGAGAAGCTCAAGGCGATCGCTGCCGCCGGCTTCGATACGGTCGAGATCTTCGAGAACGATCTGGTCGCGTTCGGGATGCGGCCGCGCGAGATCGGGCAGATGTGCCGCGACCTCGGCCTTGCGATCTGCGCCTATCAGCCGTTCCGCGATTTCGAGGGCATGCCGGAGCCGCAGCGCGCGCGCAACTTCATCCGCGCCGAGCGCAAGTTCGACCTGATGCAGGAGCTGGGCACGGATCTGCTGCTGATCTGCAGCAGCGTATCGCCGGCCTCGCTCGGCGGTATCGATCGCGCCGCCGCCGATTTCCACGAGCTCGGCGAGCGCGCCGCGAAGCGGGGTCTGCGCGTCGGCTATGAGGCGCTGGCCTGGGGCCGTCACGTGCATGACTATCGCGATGCCTGGGAGATCGTGCGCCGCGCCGATCACAAAGCCATCGGCGTCATCCTCGACAGTTTCCATGCGCTCGCACCGGCGCTGCCGACCAACGCGATTCGCTCCATTCCCGCCGACAAGATCTTCCTAGTGCAACTCGCCGATGCGCCGAAGCTCGAACTGGATGTGCTGTCCTGGAGCCGGCATTTCCGCAGCTTTCCCGGGCAAGGCGATCTGCCGGTCGGGGCGTTCATGGAGGCGGTGGCCGCGACCGGCTATACGGGGCCGCTGTCGCTGGAGATCTTCAACGATCAGTTCCGCGCCGGCTCGGCGCCGCGCACCGCGCTCGACGGCATGCGCTCGCTGCTGCTGTTGCAGGATGACCTCGCCGGGAAGATGCCCGCCCAGCCGGAGCCGCGCTTCGAGCCTCGGGTCAGGAGCCACGGCATCGGCTTCGTGGAATTCGCGGTCAGCGAGGACAAAGCGGAGTCTCTGGCGAGACTGTTCGGGCAGCTTGGCTTCCGCAAGACGGGGCGTCATCGCAGCAAGGCGGTGCAGCGCTGGTCCCAGGGCGCAATCGAGCTGGTGATCAACTGCGAGCCGGCCAGCTTTGCGCATTCGCATTACGTCACGCATGGGGCAGGCGTCTGCGCGTTGGCGCTGGACGTCGACAGCGCCGCTCGTGCCATGGCGCGGGCGCAGTCCTTGAAGACGCGCACCTTCACGCAGCCGGTCGGGCCGGGGGAACTGGAAATTCCGGCGATCCACGGCGTCGGCGGCAGCCTGTTGTACTTCCTGGATACGCACGGGCGGCACTGGGACGTCGATTTCGAAGCTGTCGCCAGCGACAGGAGCACCGACCGTCTCGTCGCGGTCGATCACATCGCCCAGTCGATGCCGTATGAAGAGATGCTGTCCTGGCTGCTGTTCTATGCCGGGATCATCGACTTCTCGCGGCTGCCGCAGATGGAGATCGCCGACCCCCGAGGCCTCGTGCAGAGCCAGGCGATCGTCAACGGCGATCGCAGCCTGCGCTTCATCCTCAACGGCTCCTCGGCGACGCGCACCTTGTCCTCGCGTTTCATCTCCGAGTTCTTCGGTTCCGGCGTCCAGCACATCGCGTTCTCCTGCGACGACATTTTTGCAGCCGTGGCCGAGATGCGCGCCCGCGGCGCCGGCTTCCTCGACATTCCCGATAACTACTACGACGATCTCGAAGCCAAGTATGATCTTGCGCCCGAGACGATCGCAGCGCTCCGTGCCAACGAGATCCTGTACGACCGCGACGGCGACGCCGAGTTCTTCCAAGTCTACACCCATATCTTCGAGGAGCGCTTCTTCTTCGAGATCGTGCAGCGGCGCAACTATCAGGGCTTCGGTGCGGCCAATGCCGCGATCCGGCTGGCGGCGCAGGCCCGCGAGGTGCGGCCGGACGCGATGCCGCGGCTGTAGCTCAGGGCTCGGGCCGGATGCCGGGCAGGCGGACGATCTCCTCGGCGAGATAGTCGATCAGCAGCCGCACGCGCGCGATGCCGGCGCGCTCCGGGACGATCAGCATGTTGAGGGGAGTCGATGGCAAACGGTGGTCGGGCAGGATGACCGTCAGCCTGCCAGCCGCGATGAGATCGTCGACCAGCCACGCGTGGCTCCCGCCGATACCGCGCCCGGACAGCACGGCCTCTCGAACCGCGAGTCCGTGATTGGTGCGGAAGCAGCCTCTGAACGGCACCTCATGGCGTTCTTCATCGGGTCCCATGACGACGAGCGACTCGCTGCCCGCGACGTTGGTCATGCGGATGCCGTCATGCCCGATCAGTTCCTGCGGCGTGCGCGGCGTGCCGCGTTTCTCCAGATAGTCCGGCGAGGCGACAAGAAGCCGGTGCGAGTAGCCGAGCGACCGCAGCTTCAGAGAACTGTCGGTGAGCGGGGCGAGACGCAGCGCGATGTCGACACCCTCCCGCACGAGGTCGATGCGCTCGTCGGTCAAATTGAGATCGATCGCGATGTCCGGATAGCGATCCTGAAACGCGAAGACCAGCCGCGCGACATGCAGGATGCCGAACGCCGCCGTGCAGGAAATCCGGATGATGCCGCTGGCAGCGCCACGCGCACCGCGCGCCTCGTCGCCGGCCTGTTCGATAAGCCGCAGGATCTGGACGCAGTTCGTGTAGTAGCGGTTGCCTTCGTCTGTCAGGGTGACGCGCCGGGTGGTGCGGCTGAGCAGCGGCACGCCGATCGCATCCTCCAATTCCTGAAGGTGACGCGAGATGGTGGACTGGCCCAGCTCGAGCTCGCGCGCCACGGCCGACAGGTTGCCGCGCTCGGCGACCCGGACGAAGCTGCGCATGTTGATGAGGCTGATGTCTGATTTATCCATAAAACAGCATAATGTTATCGATATATGCCATATAGTGGATAAATTGGCGCGCGTCTATGTTCCGGCTGTTCCAGCAAAGGATCCAAGCCATGAACGTGCTGCTCGTCTTCGCCCATCCCGAACCCCGCTCGCTGAACGGCGCCCTGCGCGAGGTCGCCGTCGCCGAGCTCAAGGCCCAGGGCCACGAGATCCGGGTCTCAGATCTCTACGCGATGGGCTGGAAGTCGGCCACCGACCGCGCCGACTTCCCGCTCTTGCCTCCGGACGGGCCTCTGAACGTCGCCACCGCGTCTGGCGAGGCCTTCAAGACCCACACCTTGACCGAGGACGTCAGGGCCGAGCAGGACAAGCTGCTCTGGGCCGACGCGATGGTCCTGCAGTTTCCGCTGTGGTGGTTCACGATGCCGGCGATCCTCAAGGGCTGGGTCGACCGGGTGTATTCCTACGGCTTCACCTATGGCGTCGGCGAGCACAGCGACAAGCGCTGGGGCAACCGCTATGGCGAGGGTGTGTTTGCCGGCAAGCGCGCGATGCTGGTCGTGACCACCGGCGGCTGGGAGGAGCATTATTCGGCGCGCGGCATCAACGGGCCGATCGACGATCTCCTGTTTCCGATCAACCACGGCATCCTGTTCTATCCCGGCTTCGACGTGCTGCCGGCGTTCGTGGCGCACCGGGTCAACCGGCTCGATGATGCCGGCTTCGCCGCGATCGCCGAGCGGCTGCGCGAGCGCATGCGGACGCTGTTCACGGATCAGCCGACCCCGTACCGGCGGCAGAACCACGGCGACTATCTGATCCCGTCGATGCAGCTTCGTCCCGAGCTCGGCGCGCCGGACGCGCGCGGCTTCGCGCTGCATGTCGACGCCGTGCGCTGACGCGGAGGGCGCGGGCTCAGCCCGCGCCCATCGCGACCGCAATGTGGTAGGTCGCGAACGCGGCCGCATAGGCGAGCGCGAACATGTAGAAGAAGGTGACGGCCATCCAGCGCCAGCTGCCGGTTTCTCGGCGGATGACGGCGAGCGTCGAGGCGCATTGCGGGGCGAAAATGTACCAGGCGAGCAGCGCCAGCGCTGTGGCGAGGCTCCATTTGCTGGCCAGCACCTGTCCGATCTGCTCGGCGGCCTCCTTGCCGCCCTCGATCGCATAGACGGTGCCGAGCGCGGCGACTGCGACTTCGCGGGCGGCCATGCCGGGCACCAGCGCCACCGCGATCTGCCAGTTGAAGCCGACCGGCGAGAGCAGGGGGGCGATCGCCTGGCCGATCATCGCCGCGAGGCTGTAATTGATCGCGGGCTCGGTCGCGCCCTCCGGCGGCTGCGGGAACGACGCCAGGAACCAGATCAGCACCATCATCGCGAAGATCGTGGTGCCGGCGCGCTGCAAGAACATCTTGGCGCGGGTGTAGACGCCGATCGCGATGCTGCGCAACCGCGGCATCTTGTAGTCCGGCAGCTCCAGCATGAACGGCGCCGGCTGGTAGTCGCGCATCAGGAAGAACTTCACCAGGAACGACACCAGCAGCGCGCTGATGATCCCGGCGGCGTAGAGCCCGAACATCACCAGGCCCTGCAGGTTGACCAAGCCCCACACCTTGGTCGGCGGGATGAAGGCCGAGATGATCAGCGTATAGACCGGGATCCGCGCCGAGCAGGTCATCAGCGGCGCGATCAGGATCGTGGTGAGCCGGTCGCGGCGGTTGTCGATCACGCGCGTCGCCATGATGCCGGGAATGGCGCAGGCAAAGCTCGAGAGCAGCGGGATGAAGGCCCGGCCATGCAGCCCGGCGCCGCCCATGATGCGGTCCATCAGGAACGCCGCGCGCGCCATGTAGCCGAAATCTTCCAAGAGCAGGATGAACAGGAAGATGATGATGATCTGCGGCAGGAACACGATGACGCTGCCGACGCCGGAGATCACCCCGTTCTGCAGGAAGCTCTGCAGCAGGCCTTCGGGAAGCTCGTCGTGAACGAGCTGGCCGAGCGCATCGAAGGCCGCCGACAACACCTGCATCAGCGGCTGGGCCCAGGCGAACACCCCCTGAAACATCACGAACAGGATCGCCAGCAGGATCAGCAGACCGCCGACCGGATGCAGCGCGATGGCATCGATCCGGGCAGTCCAGGTATCGGGCCGCTCGGGCAAGCTGACCGTCTCCGCGATGATACGGTCGGCCTCGCGCTGGGTGGCGCGCAGCTCCGGGACCGTGAGAGGACGCCAGGTGTTGGCGCGCTCTCCGGTGGCCGCGGCCGCCCGGGCGAGGAGCTCGTCTGTCAGCCGCAGCAGGTCGTCGGTGCCGCCCTTCCGCACGGCGATCGACGTCACCACCGGCACGCCCAGCGCTAGCGACAGGGCGGGGACGTCGACCGTGACGCCGCGCCGCTTGGCGATGTCGAACATGTTGAGCACGAGCGCCAGCGGCCGGCCGGTGCTCTTGAGCTCGAGCAGCAGCCGGATCGTCAACCTGAGGTTGGTGGAGTCGGCGACGCACAACACCAGATCGGGCAGGACCTCGCCGGTGGCACGTCCCAGCACGAAATCCCTGGTGATTTCCTCGTCAGGGCTGCGACCGCGCAAGGAATAGGTGCCGGGCAGGTCGACCAGCGAGACCTGGCGGCCCTGCGGGGTGACGAATGCGCCCTCTTTGCGCTCGACCGTGACCCCAGGATAGTTCGCGACCTTCTGGCGGCTTCCCGTCAGCGCGTTGAACAGCGAGGTCTTGCCGCTGTTGGGCGTACCCACCAGGGCCAGATGCAGCAGAGGGCTTTCCATGACGACGCTTTCCGCGCGGCCTATGCCACGATGACGGCCATGGCCTCGCGCCGGCGGACCGCGACGGTGATGTTGTCGACACGCACGGCGATCGGATCGCGCCCGACGATCCCTTCATGCAGAATTTCGACCCGGGCGCCCTCGACGAAGCCCAGTTCGATCAGCCGGCTCTCCAATTCGACGTCCGGCAGGGACGAGCTCGCGCCGCCCGCAGCCAGATGCTGGATTGTTCCGGTATAGCCTCGCCGGGCGAGACCGAGCGGCTGAGGCGGCCTTGTATCGCAGATTTCGCTCATAGCCTGTATTTTCAATCGCGTGCCAAGAGGTCAAGCGCGGCATGTTAAATGCCGCTGCATCTTAGAGCGATTTTAAACAGGCCGGGCGGACCGCCGTCTGATCTGCCTCAAGGAGCCGCGGCGGCTGCCGTGTGCCGGGCGTCCACCGCCGCCTTCGGCTCGAGGCCGGAAGAAGCTGCGGCGCGGCTCTTGAAGTGGTCGAGCACGAACAGCCGGATCGCCGAGGACAGGTTGCCCTGCTGGCGATTGTTGTCGATCTCTCCGACCAGCTCGGACAGGGTCATGTTACGGAGACCCGAAATCTCCTTCATGCCGTTCCAGAAGGCCTCTTCGAGGCTGACGCTGGTCTTGTGGCCAGCAACCACGATTGAACGTTTTACGACGGGCGACTTCATCACGCGTCCTCGCCATTGATACGATGTTGATCGAGTAATTCGTTCGCGCGCTTGTCGCGTTGCGCGTCATTTGCGCGTTCGGACTTCGTCCTGCCGAAGCGAGCGCGGTTGCTTTCGGCGACCTTCGCTGCTTCATCGCGCTCCACGCGCTTTCTGAAACGTTTCAAGTTGATGACATCACCCATGCTTGCTCCAATCATCTAAGCCATCGAACGTCGTGACGAGAGCATGCGCATTGCGCGGATGAGCCCAGGCGTTCTCCAGACAATCACGTCATCGCTCCCTGATAGTTCGAGGGCCAGTCGCGTCGTTGCGAGCGGGATTTGTTTACTCACCAAACGCAGCAGAACTTGTAGTCGAGAGTATCCTTTAGGGGTTAACGGCGAGAATTGCATCACCCCCCGTAGTACTACGGGACTACCGTCAGGGTCGTCCGGGCCTCGTCATCTTCTCGGGTTGCACGAGGCGGTCGAATTCGTCCTCAGACACGAAACCGAGCCTTAAAGCTTCCTCTTTCAGCGTCGTGCCGTGCTGATGCGCTGATTTGGCGACCTTGGCCGCATTGTCGTAGCCGATCTTCGGCGCAAGCGCCGTCACCAGCATCAGCGAGCGCTGCATCAGCTCTCGAATCCGATTCTCGTCGGCGCGAATTCCCGTCACGCAATGTTCGCTGAATGAACGCGCTGAATCACCTAGTAATTGTACGGACTGCATCATGCAATGTGCGAGCAATGGCTTGTAGACGTTCAGTTCGAAATGCCCCTGGCTGCCGGCCATGGTGATCGCCGTGTGATTGCCGAACACCTGGCAGCACACCATCGTGAGTGCTTCGCACTGCGTCGGATTCACCTTGCCCGGCATGATCGAGGAGCCGGGCTCGTTCTCCGGCAGGATCAATTCCCCCAATCCCGAGCGGGGGCCCGATCCGAGAAAGCGGATGTCGTTCGCGATCTTGAACAGGCCGGTGGCCGCCGCGTTGAGCGCGCCATGTACGTACACATAGGCGTCGTTGGACGCGAGCGCTTCGAATTTGTTGGCGGCGCTGGTGAAGGGCCAGCCGGTGATGTCGGCAACATGCTTGGCGAACAGCTTCGCGAATTTCGGATCCGCGTTCAGGCCGGTGCCCACGGCGGTGCCGCCTTGGGCCAGCGGCAAGAGATCTCGCGCCGCCGTCTCGATTCTTGCGATCGCGCTCTCGACCTGCGCGGCGTAGCCGGAGAACTCCTGGCCAAGCGTGAGCGGCGTGGCGTCCTGGGTGTGGGTGCGGCCGATCTTGACGATGTCCGCGAACGCGTCCTGCTTGGCGCGCAACGCCGCCAGCAGCTCCGACAGCGCCGGCACCAGATGGCCCGAGATCGCCCGTGCCGCGGCGATGTGCATCGCGGTGGGGAAGGAGTCGTTGGACGACTGGCTCATGTTGACGTGATCGTTCGGATGTACGGGCTTCTTGGTCCCGCGTTCGCCCCCGAGCAGTTCGCTGGCGCGATTGGCGATCACCTCGTTGAGGTTCATGTTGCTCTGGGTGCCCGAGCCGGTCTGCCAGACGACCAGCGGAAAGTGGTCGTCGAGCTTGCCGTCGATGACCTCCTGCGCCGCTTGGACGATGGCGTCCGCCATGCGCGGCTCGAGCAGTCCGAGCTCGCGATTGGTCTGGGCCGCGGCCATCTTCACCAGCGCGAGCGCGCGCACGATGCCGATCGGCATGCGGTCGTGGCCGATGCGGAAATTCTGCCGGCTGCGCTCGGTCTGCGCGCCCCAATAGCGGTCGGCGGCGACCTCGATCGGGCCGAAGCTGTCGGTCTCCGTGCGCGTCGATCCGTGCGATGATGAACTAGCTGAATGTGCCATGAAGCATGCCCGTCATTGGTTGCGAACCGGCGTCGACCGGTTCGAGCATGCTTCAATCTAGTGATCCGACCGTCGTTCCGCGCGGGGCGAATGCGCCTACTTCTTGCGGAAACGGTCCAGACGCACGACTTCGGCGCCTTCTCCTGGCGTGGCCGGCGGCAGCGGCTTGTCGTCGCCGGCTTCGGCCGGCGTCGCAGGCAACGGACCGGCAATGGCCGATGGCGCCGGCGCGGCCGGCAGTTTCGGCGCGGCCGGCGTCTCGGCAATCGCCTCCGACGGCTCGAACTGCAGTCCGAATTGTACGGACGGATCGAAGAAGCTCTTGATGGCGTGGAACGGCACCACGAGGCGCTCAGGGATGCCGCCGAACGACAGGCCGACTTCGAACCGATCCTCCGAAACCACCAGATCCCAGAACTGGTGTTGCAGGATGATCGTCATCTCCTCCGGATATTGCGCCAGCAGCCGCGGCGACAGCTTCACGCCCTCGGCCTTGGACACGAATGTGATGAAGAAATGATGCTCGCCTGGGAGTCCATGGGCGGCAGCGTCGCTCAGCACCCGGCGCAGCACCCCGCGCAACGCGTCGCGCGCCAGCACATCGTATCGAATATGATCCGTCGCCATGATCGGTCCTGTGTCGTGTAGGGCTGCGCCCGACGCTTCGGGCGGCCGCGCCCGGCAAGGCAGCAGCATTCCCGACTCGCGTCAATCACATCGTACCCGGCATCGGCGCTGAGGTCAGCAGCCATGCCGGTCGATCGCCAGATATGGGAACGGGTAGAAGCTGGCGGAAGTCCGGTCAACGAAGGAATGAATCGAAGCCGCGCCAAAAAGCTGGGGACAGCACGGCCCTGAAGCGGAGATGGGTTAAAGCGGAGACAGGTTAAAGCGGAGGAACGTGAAAGTGGAGGCTTCTGTTGCCAGGTGCCTCCGAACCCCGCCTAACGGAGCTTAACCCGTTAGGACTTTAAGGTGGTCTTTCAAACTGCGTTACGCAGCCTGAGCAACCGGAGCAAAGTTGTCGTTGGCAACTATTGCAGTAGCCCGATAACGGCGGAACAATACCGGGAAAAAGCTCGCCCTTTACGCCCTCGTCGATCCTATTTCGCCCCCGCCAAAACCCATCTGTCGATGGGCTTTGGTGGAGGCGCCGGGTACCGCCCCCGGGTCCGAATGGTTTATTTCGACGGCGATTTATTTCCATAGCCGGCAAGCCGGCAGGTTCTATATAGGCCCCCGGCCGGCGGATGCACAGGGCCGAAACGCCGCGGCACGCGACAAAAATGTGGGCGGCTGCCGGGAACCCTCTGGTTCAACCTTGGCATTCTGGTTTTTGTCCTCCTACAGTGCGGCATGCCTTCCGAAGTTGCGCGGGTTGCCTCTCCCGCGGCCGACATCGCCAAACACCCGCCCAACCTTCGCACGCTCTTCTTCGCATTCGCGAAAATGTCGCTGTCGGGCTTTGGGGGCGTGCTGGTGTTCGCCAGGCGTGCAATCGTCGATGAGCATCGCTGGATGACGGCGGAGGAGTTCAACGCGACCTTCGCGCTCTGCCATTTCCTGCCCGGACCCAACATCGTGAATTTCTCCGTGGTGTTCGGCGCGCGGTTGCGCGGTGTCCCCGGCGCACTCGCTGCCTTTGCCGGCCTGCTCGGGCCTCCGATGCTGCTGATCACCTCTCTCGGCGCCATCTACGGTCATTTTGGACAAGCCGACACGTGGCGACGGGGGCTTGCTGGCGTGTCCTGCGTGGCCGTGGGCCTGCTGGCGTCGGTGGTGTTTCGCATGATCTCGCCGCTCCTGAAGAAGAGCGACCTGGCGGGCCTCGTCGTCGTGGCCGGCGTGTTCGTGGCGATCGGGTTGGCGCGCCTGCCGCTTCAGGAGGTTCTGCTGGTGGCCGTGCCGCTCAGCCTTGCCGTCACCTATGCCAAGACGCGGCGGGCACGATGAGCGGGGACGACAATCCGCTGTTCCAGCTGTTCTGGACCTTTGCGTTGATCTCGCTGTTTGCGGTTGGCGGCGCAGTGGCGGCGATTCCCGAACTGCAACGTGTTGCAGTCGAGGCCCGGCACTGGATGACGGACAAACAGTTCGCCGATCTGTTCGCACTCTCGCAATTGTCGCCCGGGCCCAACGTTCTGATCGTCACCCTGATCGGCTATTCGGTTGCAGGCGTGGCAGGTGCGGCGGTCGCGACGATCGCGATGTGCGGTCCCACCGCCGTGCTCTCCTATTTTGTCAGCCGCTGGCTCTCGAATGCGCGGGATGCGCGCTGGCCCGCCATTCTGCAGGCGACGCTGGTGCCGCTGTCGATCGGCTTGATGGCGGCGAGCGCATGGATTCTCGGTCAGGCTTCCGACCAGACGTGGCGGGCGTTCGCGCTGACGGTCCTTGCCGCAGTCGTTGCATCTATGACGCGACTCAATCCGCTCTGGCTGCTCGCCGCGGGCGGCTGTCTTGGTTTTGCTGGCCTTCTCTAGGGAAAGTCGCTAGGCAAAATAGAAGCGCGACCGGTTTGCTCCGGGCCGCCGAACGAAAACAGTGCCGGCCATCAAGGCCGATCGGGGAGGGCGAGGCATGGCCGAGACCACGGGCCAATTGTCGGGCGAAACGGCGGGCATGCCGGCTGCCCGCAGCGCAACCGGCGCATCGATCATTCTGGTCCTTGCCTTCGCGCCACAGATCATCGAACTGCTGATCGCCTTGGCTGGTCTCGTGGCGCCACTATCCGGACGCGGTCCGCTGCAGGTCATTGCGGCCCATGCGTCGGCCTTGTCAATGGCGATCCCGAGCCTGGCGCAGCAATATGCCGCAAGCGGCAAGACCTCGCTGTCTTCCGATATTCTGCTGGCTCTCATCTACACCTATCCGCTGATCGCGGTCGCGGTGTTCACATTCATGGTACGTCCACGCGCGCCGCAGGACTATTTCGGCGGCGTCGTGCTGATGGCGATCGCGCTGTTCGCGCTGTGGGCCTCCAGCGATCTGCAGGGCATGCGCGGCTTCTCGTTCGGTGCCGGAACTGCGCCGCGGATGTTCGGTCTGCTGCTGCTGGGGCTCGGAGCTGCCGTGGCCGTGATCGGCGTCGTGAGTGAAGGCGCGCAGCTTGCGACCTATCACTGGCGCGGACCGCTGTTCGTCTCGCTCGCGATCCTGACCTTCGCCGTCTCCATTCGCCCGCTCGGACTATTGGTCACGGGGCTTGCAAGCTTCCTGATCGCGGCGATCGGCAGCCCCGAGACGCGCTGGCGCGAGGCCCTGATCGTTGGCATCTGCCTGACCGGCGGCTGCGCGCTGCTGTTCCCCTACGTGCTGGGATTGCCGATGCCGCTGTTGCCGCGTTTCCTTTTGCAGTGAGGGCGTGATGGATCTGTTTGCAAATCTCGCCCACGGTTTCGCCGTCGCGTTGTCGCCGATCAATCTGCTGATGTGCCTGATCGGCGCGCTGGTCGGCACGCTGGTCGGCGTTCTCCCGGGCATCGGGACCATCGCCACCGTCGCGATGTTGCTGCCGATCACCTTCGGCCTGCCGCCGGTCGGCGCGCTGATCATGCTGGCCGGCATCTACTACGGCGCCCAGTATGGCGGCTCGACGACGTCGATCCTGGTCAACATTCCTGGCGAGGCGACGTCGGTGGTAACCGCGCTCGACGGCTTCCAGATGGCGAAGCAGGGCCGTGCCGGTCCGGCGCTGGCGATTGCCGCGATCGGCTCATTCTTCGCCGGCTGCGTTGCCACCGTGCTGATTGCGATCCTCGGCGCGCCGTTGACCAAGCTCGCGCTGGCGTTCGGCCCAGCCGAGTATTTCTCGCTGATGGTGCTGGGCCTGATCTTCGCAGTCGTGCTGGCGAAGGGCTCGGTGCTGAAGGCGATCGCAATGATCGTGCTCGGCCTGCTGCTGTCGATGGTCGGCTCGGACATCGAGACCGGCGTCTCGCGCATGGCCTTCAATATTCCCGAGCTCGCCGACGGCCTGGGCTTTGCCACCGTCGCGATGGGCGTGTTCGGCTTTGCCGAGATCATCCGCAATCTCGATGCCGGCGCGGAGATGGACCGCGACCTCGTGCAGAAGAAGATCACCGGCCTGATGCCGACCCGGAAGGATCTGAAAGACTCCACGCCGGCGATCCTGCGCGGCACGGTGCTCGGCTCGATCCTCGGCATCCTGCCGGGCGGCGGTGCGGTGATCGCCTCGTTCGCGGCCTATACGCTGGAGAAGAAGCTCGCGCGAGATCCGTCGCGGTTCGGTCGCGGTGCGATCGAGGGCGTCGCGGCGCCGGAGAGCGCCAACAATGCGGCGGCCCAGACCTCCTTCATTCCACTGCTGACGCTCGGCATTCCGCCGAATGCGGTCATGGCGCTGATGGTCGGCGCGATGACCATCCACGGCATCGTGCCGGGCCCGCAGGTGATGCAGA
Organism: Bradyrhizobium sp. SZCCHNRI20481; assembly: GCF_032485055.1. NCBI lineage: Bacteria > Pseudomonadati > Pseudomonadota > Alphaproteobacteria > Hyphomicrobiales > Nitrobacteraceae > Bradyrhizobium > Bradyrhizobium sp. SZCCHNRI20481. The sequence goes on along the minus strand of NZ_JAUEUE010000007.1, from coordinate 113,362 downwards.
AGCAGCCCGACCTAGTCTGGGGCATGATCGCCTCGATGTGGATCGGCAATCTCATGCTGATCATCATCAACCTGCCGCTGGTCGGCATCTGGGTGCGGCTCTTGCGCGTGCCGTACCGGCTGATGTTCCCGTCGATCGTGATCTTCTGCGCGATCGGGATCTACTCCGTCAACAACGCGCCGGTCGACGTCGTCCTGGCGGGCGCGTTCGGCCTCGTCGGCTACTGGCTGATCAAGCATGATTTCGAGCCGGCGCCGCTGCTGCTCGGCATGGTGCTGGGGCCGCTGATGGAGGAGAACCTGCGCCGCGCGCTGTTGATCTCGCGCGGCGACTGGTCGGTGTTCCTGACGCGGCCGCTGTCCGCCGTGCTGCTCGCGATTGCCGCGGGGCTGCTGGTGCTGGCGGTGCTGCCGACGCTGCGCCGCAAGCGCGACGAGGTTTTCGTGGAAAGCGAAGGCTGACCTCGCGGGCCAGCTCAACGCCGCCGCGGCCCAGGCGCTCGACGACGAGGGCGTCCGCAAGCCCTGCTTGAGTTCGATAGCGTCATTCCCGGTGCTGCGGACCGCACGCCGGAAGCGCTGGCGGCGCTGGTGAAGGCGGAAATCATCAAATGGACCGCGGTGCTCAAGCCGGTGAGCTAGCGCGAGACGACCATCGAGGCGGAAGGGGCAGAAGGGGCAGGGCGGAACGCGCGGTTCCGCCCTTGTCATTTGCTGCGGCGGCCGACAATTTTCAGGGTATAATTGGTGACCGGGCCGAGTCGAGGCTAGGGCCGGGCGATTCCTGCCGTTAAATTCGCCGCCTTCTGCGAAAGGCCGCCAGCGCGCACCATGCACCAGTATCACGACCTGCTCGAACGCATCCTGTCCGACGGCGCGGAGAAGCATGACCGCACCGGCACCGGCACGCTCTCGGTGTTCGGCCACCAGATGCGCTTCAACCTTGCGGCCGGCTTTCCGCTGGTGACCACCAAGCGGCTGCCGCTGAAGGCGATCGTGCACGAGCTGCTGTGGTTCCTGAAGGGCGACACCAACATCGGATATCTGCACGACAACGGCGTCACCATCTGGGACGAATGGGCCGATGCCAATGGCGATCTCGGCCCCGTCTACGGCTATCAGTGGCGCTCCTGGCCGACGCCGGACGGCGGCCATATCGACCAGATCGCGGGCGTGATCGATATGATCAGGCGCAACCCGGATTCGCGCCGGCTGATCGTGACCGCCTGGAACCCGGCCGATGTCGAGAAGATGGCGCTGCCGCCCTGCCACTGCCTGTTCCAGTTCTACGTCGTGAACGGCAAATTGTCGTGCCAGCTCTATCAGCGCTCGGCCGACGTGTTCCTCGGCGTGCCCTTCAACATCGCCTCCTACGCGTTGCTGACGATGATGGTGGCGCAGGTGACGGGATTGAAGCCCGGCGAATTCGTGCACTCCTTCGGCGACGTGCATCTCTATTCCAACCACATCGAGCAGGCGCGGCTGCAACTCACTCGCGCGCCCCGTCCGCTGCCAACCATGACGCTCAATCCGGACGTCACGGACATCTTCGGCTTCCGCTACGAGGACTTCGCGCTCGCCGGCTACGATCCGCATCCGCATATCAAGGCCGAGGTCGCGGTCTGACGCATGCCACTGTCGATCCGCAGCGCCCGGCCTGACGACATCGGAAGCGTGTTCGCGCTGATCCGGGAGCTCGCCGACTACGAGAAGCTCTCGCACGAGGTTTCAGCCAGCGAGGCGGACATCGCCGCGGCGCTGTTCTGCGCGCATCCCACGCTGTTCTGCGACATCGCCGAGTGGAACGGCGAGGTCGCGGGCTTTGCGGTCTGGTTCGTCAATTTCTCCACCTTCGCCGGAAAGCCCGGCATCTATCTCGAGGACCTGTTCGTTCGCCCAGCGTTCCGCCGCAACGGCATCGGCCAGGCGCTGCTCGGCCATCTCGCTCGCACCTGTGTCAAGCGCAACTGGGCGCGGCTGCAATGGTCGGTGCTCGACTGGAACGCGCCGTCGATCACCTTCTACAAGTCGCTCGGTGCCGAGCTGATGGACGACTGGAAGCTCTGCAAGGTCATGGGCGAGGCGCTCGCTCAGCTCGCGGAGAGGGCGCCGTGATCGAGATCGTGCTGATCGTCGCAGTCGCCGACAACGGCATCATCGGCGCCGCCGGTGCGATCCCGTGGCGGCAGAAGAGTGACATGCAGCGCTTCAAGGCGATGACCATGGGCCGCCCGATCGTGATGGGCCGCAAGACCTTCATCTCGTTTCCGCGCCGGCCGCTGCCGGGCCGCACCAACATCGTCGTCACCCGCGATGCCGAGTTTCGCGCGCCGGGCGCGATCGTGACCCATACCGTCGATGAAGCGCTCGGCATCGCGCGTGGTGATGCGCTGCGGCGTTCAGCCGCGGAGATCGCGGTTATCGGAGGCACCGAGCTCTTTGCTGCGACGATGCCGATCGCCGACCGGTTGGAGATCACCGAGGTGCATGCGAGCCCGCCGGGCGATACCGTGTTTCCGGCGATCGACGCGGCGCAATGGGAGGAGGTGGCGCGGGAGCGCCATGCCTCGGGGCCTGACGATCAGGCCGAATTCTCCTACGTCACCTATCGCCGGCGGCGGTGAGCGTTTGCCGGTGGGACCGGCGCGACGGCCGTTCAAGACCGTCCGTTAATGATGAAGTCGCGTTGTTTGGCCGCGTGGCGGATTTGAGGCCGCGGCAAACCGGCGCTTCCGGCCCTGTTTACATTGACAAAACCCGGTTCGGGCTTAGCTGGAGCGCTACGTTGTAAGGGGCGGGGCCGTCCCTTATAACCCGGCGACCGTCGGGGCCGGCGTTGGTGCACACTCAGCCTCTCGGAGGAGATCGATCGATGGCGTGGAAGAATCAGGGCGGAGGCCCGTGGGGTCAGGGTCCGAAGGGGCCCTGGGGCTCGGGACCGCAACCGGTCGGTCCAAGGCCGCCCGACCTGGAAGATCTTCTGCGGCGCGGCCAGGACCGGCTGCAGCAGTTCATCCCCGGTGGCGGCTTCGGCACCGCCGGCGTCCTGCTGATCGTGCTCGGCGCCATCATCATCTGGCTCGCCTCCGGTATCTACCGCGTGCAGTCCGAGGAGCTCGGCGTTGTGCTCCGCTTCGGCAAATATGTCCGCGATGAGCAGCCGGGCCTGCGCTATCACCTGCCTTATCCGATCGAGACCGTGCTGCTGCCCAAGGCGCTGCGCGTCAACTCGATCTCGATCGGCATCACCGCCAATGACGATCCCGGCCGGCGCGGCCGCGGCGGTCGCGATGTCCCCGAGGAAAGCCTGATGCTGACCGGCGACGAGAACATCGTCGACGTCGACGTCACCGTTCTCTGGCGCATCAAGCCGAAGGGCGCCGCCGACTTCCTGTTCAACATCCAGAACCCCGAGGGCACCGTGAAGGCGGTGGCCGAGAGCGCGATGCGCGAGGTGATCGGCCGGTCGAACATCCAGCCGATTCTCACCGGCGCCCGCACCGTGATCGAGCAGAACGTGCAGGAGCTGATGCAGAAGACGCTCGATAACTACGGCTCCGGCATCCAGATCACCCAGGTGCAGATGCAGAAGGTCGATCCGCCGGCCCAGGTGATCGAGGCGTTCCGCGACGTCCAGGCGGCGCGTGCCGACCTCGAGCGTCTCCAGAACGAAGCCCAGACCTACGCCAACAAGGTCGTGCCGGATGCGCGCGGTCGCGCCGCGCAGATCCTGCAGGTCGCCGAAGGCTACAAGGAGCAGGCGATCGCCGAGGCCAAGGGCCAGAGCGCGCGCTTCCTCAAGGTCTATGACGAGTACAAGAAGGCGCCCGACGTGACCCGCGAACGGATCTATCTCGAGACCATGGAGCGCGTGCTCGGCGGCTCGGAGAAGCTCGTGCTCGACAGCGGTGCCTCCGGCGGCCCCGTGCCGCTGCTGCCGCTCGGCGATCTTCTGCCGCGCCGTACGGCGCCGGCCGCTCAGCAGGGAGGCGTCCGATGAGGTCCCCCGTTGCAGGCATCGTCGCGCTCGTCGCCGTGCTCGTGCTCGTCGTCATCGGCTACAGCTCGCTGTTCACCGTGCAGCAGACCGAGCAGGCGCTGGTCGTGCGGTTCGGCAAGCCGGTCGACGTCGTCACCGAGCCTGGCCTGAACTTCAAGGCGCCGTTCATCGACAACGTGATCTCGATCGACAAGCGCATCCTCGACCTCGAGAACCCCTCGCAGGAAGTGATCGCCTTCGACCAGAAGCGGCTCGTCGTCGACGCCTTCGCGCGCTACAAGATCAAGAACGCGCTGCAATTCTACCAGAGCGTCGGCTCGATCCAGACCGCCAACGTCCAGCTCGGCACGCTGCTCAACGCCTCGTTGCGCCGCGTGCTCGGCGAGGTCACCTTCACGCAAGTCGTGCGCGACGAGCGCGAGGGCCTGATGCGCAAGATCCGCGATCAGCTCGACAAGGAGGCCGACGCCTATGGCATCCAGGTGGTCGACGTCCGCATCCGCCGCGCCGACCTGCCGGAGGCCAACAGCCAGGCCGTGTACAACCGGATGAAGACCGAGCGGCAGCGCGAGGCCGAGGAGTTCCGGGCGTTCGGCGGCCAGAAGGCCCAGGAGATCAGGTCGAAGGCCGATCGCGAGGCCACCGTGATCGTCGCCGAGGCCAACTCGCAGGCGGAGCAGACCCGCGGCGCCGGCGATGCCGAACGCAACCGGCTGTTCGCCGAGGCCTACAGCAAGGACCGCGACTTCTTCGCCTTCTATCGCTCGATGACGGCGTATGAGAACGGCCTGAAATCCGGCGACACCCGCTTCCTGCTGCGGCCCGATTCGGAGTTCTTCCGCTACTTCGCCAACCCCTCGGGGAAGCCGGCGGCGGAGACCTCGTCCACCGCCGGCTCGACCGCGGCCGTCGCGGTGCCGGCGCCCAAGCCCTGATGGCACCTGCCTGATGCCCAGGGCGGTTGATCCGGGCGAATAGGAGTTGACATGGACGGGGCGAAGCCGTTGCTTCGCCCCGTTACATATCAAGAAGGTTGAACGGGAGGTCCGGGTCCGATGAGGTCCATTGCGTTTTCCGATTTCCTCATCGGATTAGGTATCCTGTTCGTGCTCGAAGGCTTGATGTTCGCGGCCAGTCCGGAGTGGATGCGGCGGGCCATGAAGACTGCGATGACCACGCCCGACAACGTGCTGCGCGCGGTCGGCATCGGCTCCGCGGTGGCCGGTTTGGTCCTGATCTGGGTGATCCGGCGACCGATCTGAGCGGCGGATTGTTGTGCGTTTGCGCGTTCGCCGAACGAGGGGCGGCCGCGGCAAACGACGGTCCGCCGGCCGGCCAACGCCATTGTGAGGCGATGGCTGCGCCATTTTGCCGTATTAGGTCGCCCTCAATGATGAATCTGCGGTCCGATCCGGCGTGCTTGCGTCCCCCGCCGGTTCCGGCGCACTGTAACGGTTGAATTTGCCGACTTTTCTGGAGATCCGCCCGATGACCGCAACCCTTGCTTTCAGCCGTCGACTGCGCCCGATCCTGACCGCGGCGGTTCTTGCCGCGGGCTGGGCGCTCGCGCCGGCCCCGGCCTCGGCGCGGGGGCCGGAGGGGATCGCCGATGTCGCCGAAAAGGTGATCGACGCCGTCGTCAACATCTCGACCTCGCAGACTGTCGAGCCCAAGGGCGGCTCGTCCGAGGGGCGGAACGCCAATCCGCAGGTGCCACCGGGCTCGCCGTTCGAGGAGTTCTTCGACGACTTCTTCAAGAACCGCCGCGGCGGTCCGGGCGGCCGGGGCGGTGCCGACAACTCGCCACGCCGCACCAACTCGCTGGGCTCGGGCTTCATCGTCGACGACTCGGGCGTTGTCGTCACCAACAACCACGTCATTGCCGATGCCGATGAGATCAACGTGATCCTCAACGACGGCACCAAGATCAAGGCCGAGCTGGTCGGCGTCGACAAGAAGACCGACCTTGCGGTGCTCAAGTTCAAGCCGCCGCGGCCGCTGACCGTCGTCAAGTTCGGCGACTCCGACAAGCTCCGGCTCGGCGATTGGGTGGTCGCGATCGGCAACCCGTTCAGCCTCGGTGGCACCGTCACCGCCGGCATCGTCTCGGCCAAGAACCGCGACATCTCGTCGGGGCCCTATGACAGCTACATCCAGACCGACGCCGCCATCAACCGCGGCAATTCCGGCGGCCCGCTGTTCAACCTCGAGGGCGAGGTCATCGGCGTCAACACGCTGATCATCTCGCCGTCGGGCGGCTCGATCGGCATCGGCTTCGCGGTGCCATCGAAGACCGTGGCCGGCGTCGTCGACCAGTTGCGCCAGTTCGGCGAGCTGCGCCGCGGCTGGCTCGGCGTGCGCATCCAGGGCGTCACCGACGAGATCGCGGAGAGCCTCAACATCAAGCCGGCGCGCGGCGCGCTGGTCGCCGGCGTCGACGACAAGGGACCGGCCAAGCCGGCTGGCATCGAGCCGGGCGACGTCGTCGTCAAGTTCGACGGCCATGACATCAAGGAGCCGAAGGACCTGTCGCGCATCGTCGCCGACACCGCCGTCGGCAAGGAGGTCGACGTCATCGTCATCCGCAAGGGCCAGGAGCAGACGCTCAAGGTCAAGCTCGGTCGGCTCGAGGATACCGAGAAGGTGCAGCAGGCGGCGATCAAGAAGGACGAGCCGGCCGAGAAGCCGGTGACCCAGAAGGCGCTCGGGCTCGATCTCGCCGCGTTGTCGAAGGACCTGCGCGCCCGCTACAAGATCAAGGACAGCGTCAAGGGCGTCGTCGTCACCGGCGTTGACCAGGCCTCCGATGCCGCCGAGAAGCGGCTGTCGGCCGGCGACGTCATCGTCGAGGTCGCCCAGGAGGCGGTGACCTCGGGCGTCGACATCAAGAAGCGCGTCGACCAGCTCAAGAAGGACGGCAAGAAGTCGGTGCTGCTGCTCGTCTCCAACGCCGACGGCGAGCTGCGCTTCGTGGCGTTGAGTTTGCAGTAGGGCAGGAGTCCACGCCTCCACATCGCGGGGCACGGTGCGTAGGGTGGGGCAAAGGCGCACCGTGACCTACGCTTGGTACGACGCTCTCTCGCGCGCCGTGCCCACCATGTGGCTCTGCGTTCGCGGCACGACGGTGGGCACGCTGCCGCCCTGCGGACGGCTGCTTTGCCCACCCTACGGCAGCTCCACACTCCGCTGTCGTCCCGGCCTTGAGCCGGGACCCATAGCCCCAGGGAGCAGTTTGGGCCGGGCTGATCATTGGCCGTTTGCTCGTCACGACGGCCGCGGCGTATGGGTCCCGGATCGGCGCCCCGACGCGCTGGCGCGCGCCGTGGCTTGTCCGGGACGACGACGGTTCGCAAGGCGAATTCACGGCTCAAACAGCGATCGACATAGCTTTGCAGTCTCGCGGCGCATCGCGCCCGAGGTCTGCAATCAGTTCGTCCCTCGCGACAATGCAGAGGGCGCAGGGAATGCCGGGTGAAGGCCTCACCCATGGCCCGCCTGCTGAAAAAATGCAGGCGGCAGGTACCACAGGCAAAGCCGATTCAACCGGCATTCCCTGCGCGACGGTCTTCACGCTTATACGCAGTCTCCCTGGTGCGCCGGGCTTGTTGGCCACCATTGCCCATGCAATGCGAAGCATTGTCACGAGCGTGACACCAGCATCGGGGTGTCAGGACGCTGCGACTTCACGTCCGCGAGCGATCGTTCGTCCGCACTCTCATTGAAGAGAATGCTGCGATCTCTCGCGGCCACCGCTCCCCGCCTCGCGTGTCGTGACGATCGCGCGCTACGCCCCTCCGCAGTGAGGCGGGATGGCGCTAGACAATCATAAATTCTGTAAAATAGCAAGTAATTTATTTTTTTCAGAAGCCGACGGTAAGCCGTCGGCAGCCGCTCCACGGCAGGCGCCGGCTCAGAGCGACCGCTGGTTGACCCGCTTCGAAAGCTCCTCGGCACTTTCCTTGCGCTCGGAATAGCGGTCGACCAGATAGTCCGCCCGGTCGCGCGTCAGCAGCGTGAACTTGACGAGCTCCTCCATGACGTCCACGACGCGGTCGTAGTAGGACGACGGCTTCATGCGATCGGTGTCGTCGAACTCCGCGAACGCCTTTGGCACCGATGACTGGTTCGGGATGGTGATCAGCCGCATCCAGCGGCCGAGGACCCGAAGCTGATTGACCGCGTTGAACGACTGCGAGCCGCCGCTGACCTGCATCACGGCCAATGTCTTGCCCTGCGTCGGCCTGACGGCCCCGAGCGACAGCGGGATCCAGTCGATCTGCGTCTTCATCACGCCGGTCATCGCGCCGTGCCGCTCCGGCGAGCACCACACCATGCCTTCGCACCAGGTCACGAGGTCGCGCAGCTCGCGGACCTTCGGATGATCCGGCTCGGCGTCGTCGACCAGCGGCAAGCCGTGCGGATCGAAAGTCCGTGTCTCCGCGCCATAGCGGGCGAGAATGCGCGCCGCTTCCTCGGTCAGCAGCCGGCTGAACGAGCGTTGCCGGAGCGATCCGTAGAGCAGCAGGATTCGCGGAGGGTGGGAGGAGAGCGCAGGCTCCAGCAGCTTCGCGCGGTCGATGGCACGGAATGAGGTTTCGTCCAATTGAGGCATCGTGTCAGACAACGCGGTATCCTCCGGCAAAATGATCGGCGTTGGCCGTCCTCGTTCGAGATCCGCCGGTACAAGCGCTCAGAACGCGATGTCCGCAGCGGCGGCTTCGATGCCGGCGTTCGCGCAGATGTCGTCGTTGTCGCCTCCGGGCGCGCCGGATACGCCGATCGCTCCGACCTGCTGGCCAGCGGCCTCTATTGGCATGCCGCCGCCGACCATGACAACGCCGGGAACGTTGACGATGGCCCGTTCCCGAGCATCCGGTCGTGCCAGGCGGGCTGCGAGCGTGCTCGTCGCCTCGCGCCAGCTCGCGGCCGTCCGCGCCTTGCCCGTCGCGGCCTCTAGCGTATGCCAGCCGGCGAAACGATCGCGCAGGGTGACCAGCGCGAGCCCCGACGGATCGCTCACGGTCACGGCAGCCTGCCAGCCGCGTTTGCGGCACTCCGCGAGCGCCGCCTGTGCCGCCTTGAGCGCCGTGTCCGGCGCGATGATCCGGCGCGTCCACGTGGGTTCGTCGGCGCGCGCCACGACAGCCGGGCCGAGCAGGAGGACCACTGCGAGCAGCGGACGCAACACCATCACGCCGACAGCCATTTCGCCATGTCTTCTGGCTTCGGCAGGCCGCCCGCATGGACGACCTTGCCGTCGATCACCACGCCCGGCGTCGAGGCGATGCCGAACCGGGCGATGTCGGCGAAGTCCGTGATCTTTTCCAGCTCGATCTCGATGCCGAGCTTGCTTGCTTCCGAGGAGGCCATTGCTGCGGTCTGAACACAGCGCTTGCAGCCGGCGCCGAGAATTTTGACGTTCTTCATGGGGCTTGTCCTTTCATCAGAACAGGGCGTTGAAGAGATAGCCGACGGCGACGATGCCGGCGGCGACCACGCCCGCGAAGACAGCGATCAGCCGGAGCGTCAGCACCTTGCGCAGAATGAGCATCTCGGGAAACGAAAGCGCGATGACGCTCATCATGAAGGCGAGCACCGTTCCGAGCGCCGCGCCCTTGCCGAGCAGCGCCTCGACGACGGGAATGATGCCCGCAGCGTTGGCGTACATCGGCACGCCGATCAGCACCACGGCCGGCACGGACCACCATTGGTCCTTGCCCATGATCGAGGCGAGCAGGTCGTTCGGGACATAGCCGTGAATGAATGCGCCCGCCGCAATGCCGATGATGATCCAGGCCCAGACGCGGCCGACGATGTCGCGCACCGCGTCGATCCCGGCCCGGATCCGATCGGCGACGGTCTGTGAATCGGGCTGCAGCTCCGCCTGTCCTGCGCGCACGTCGCGAACCCATTGCTCGAGCCAGCCTTCGAGATGCAGTCGTCCGATGATCCATCCCGCCACGATCGCGATCGCCAGGCCGAAGGCCAGATAGATCGCGGCGATCCTCCAGCCGACCAGCGCGAACAGCAGGCCGAGCGCGACCTCGTTCACCATTGGCGCCGCAATCAGGAACGAGAAGGTCACGCCGAGTGGGACGCTCGCCGAGACGAAGCCGACGAAGAGCGGCACCGCCGAGCACGAGCAGAAGGGAGTGAATACGCCGAGGATCGCAGCCGCGACGTTGCCGAGGCCCTCGCGCTTGCCGGCGAGCAAATGCGCGGGTTCGCTCGGCTGAAAAGAAGCTGCGCACGACGCCCATGCCGAATACGACCAGCGTCATCAGCATCAGCACCTTGGGCGCGTCGAACACGAAGAAGCGCGTGGCTTGTTCCAGATGGCTGCCGCGGGGCACCGGCAGCAACGACACCAGCCATGCCGAGAGCGCCTCAAGCTGCCAGTAGATCGCAAACCACATCGCGACGGCAGTTGCCGTCGCCATGATCCAGATCGCAGCCGATGCCGACCCGTCAGGATAGGTCGAAGCTTCGGTTTTCATGCTGCGCTCCTGTCCGGCTCAGGCATGGCCGCCATGACGGCGTCGAGGATGGCGCGCCGATCGGGCGTCAGGTCAGGGCTCAGCCGATACCGGACCCACTGGGCGTCACGGCGGTCGATGACGAGACCTGCGGCCTTGAGGGCGGACATGTGCCGGCTCATGCGCGATGCGCTGGCTCGGAGCTGCTGCATGAGCTCGCAGACGCAATGCTCGCCGCCGTCCCAAAGGATGCGCAGGGCGGCGAGACGGGTCGGCTCGGCCAGAGCGACGAGCAGCGGGACGGGATCGGACATGGCGGCGATATATGCGTATTTTCGTATTTGCGCAATAACGCATATAATGGTTATGGATATGCGGTTTGACCGGCAATCGGCGCGGCGCGCGGCGTCAGGCTGACAATGGCTGGTGATGCATGGCCCGCGCGGCGACGCCCTGCGAGATCCAGGTTGGGAAATTAGGCGAGCTGCTTGGCGTCAGGCCAATGCACGCGCAGGATGGTCTTGCCGCCGGCGGCCGGAATGTCCGTGCGACTGGTCTCGACGACGCGGCCGCCGAGCGGGGCATGAAAGCGGAGAGCGGCGATGTTGGCCTCGAAGACCCAAAGGTGCAGCGGGCTGGGCGTCTGGGCTGTCCGCGGAGCGGATGTCCAGGATCTTCACCACGCGCGACGCCACGCGTTTTCTCGGATAGGGAGCGCGGCCTCGCCGAGCGAGACGCGCGCTGCCTATGTGACGATGGGTTGCTCGCGTCGCTCAGTTGCGAACGCTGCCCACGGTGGTCGGAGCGACGAGAGCGGCGCTGCGACGGTGCTGGGCGAGCACGGCGAGCTGGTGCGGGGAGGCGGCGCTGTCCGCGGCGATGGTCTGCTGCGCGGCCGATGCACCGACGACAGAAAGCTGGTGCGGGGTGGCCGGCAGCGCGCCGACTTCGTAGCTCGGCAGCTCACCGGCGACAGCCGCGCCGGTCAGCAGCGCGAGGGCAAGAAGAGAGCCGGGAATGATGTGCTTGATGGTCATCGGGAGGTCCTTTTGTGACGATGATCGATTGCATCGCGTGCAATCGCTTTCGTTTCCTTGGACACTCCCTAGCCTTGTCAGCTTTATATGCGCTGCAGCATGATTTGACAATTCATCGATTGGTGATGCGGTTAAAGCGACACTGCGCGCCCCGCCTTGATGCGGAGGGCGAATGATCTGATCTGCGATCTGAGATGAGATTGGAATGAAGTTACGTGCGAGTGCATAGGATTGAAATAAAATCCTAATGATGTGCTGATCAGGCTTTTCGTAACGGCTTTGCTTGCCTTGCGTCCGACTCTGGATTGCTTCGCTGCGCCGCTGCGCTCGCAATGACGGCCTGGCGGCTGCCCATGAATGCGTCCTCTCTCACAACAAGGGGAGAGGGCGCCGTATTGCGCTTCGCTTGCACGCGTCGTTTGACATCCGCGCCACGGCGGCGGCCCTGTCAGTCGACGAACTGATCGCGCGTGTAGCCTTGCGCATAGAGCAGGGCGGTGAGGTCGCCGTGGTCGATGCGGGCCGAGGCGGCGGCCGAGACCGCGGGCTTGGCGTGATAGGCGACGCCGAGGCCGGCCGCCTCGATCATGCCGAGGTCGTTGGCGCCGTCGCCGACCGCCAGGGTGTCGATCTCGTCGAGATCGAACGACTCGCGCAGCTCGATCAGGGTGGCGAGCTTGGCGTCGCGGCCGATGATCGGCTCGCGCACCTCGCCGGTGAGCTTGCCGCCATCGATGACGAGCTCATTGGCGCGGTTCTCCTGGAAGCCGATCTTGGCCGCGATGGCGCTGGTGAACAGCGTGAAGCCGCCGGAGATCAGGCAGGTATAGGCGCCGTGTGCGCGCATGGTCATCACCAGATGACGGCCGCCCGGCGTCAGCTTGATGCGTTTGGTCAGGACCTCGTCGACGACGCTCACCGGCAGGTCCTTCAGCAATGCGACGCGTTCGCGCAACGCCGGCTCGAACGCGATCTCGCCGCGCATGGCGCGCTCGGTAATGGCGGCGACACGCGGCTTCAGCCCGGCGAAGTCGGCGAGCTCGTCGATGCATTCCTGGCCGATCATGGTGCTATCCATGTCGGCGAGAAAAAGCTTCTTGCGCCGGACGGCTTCGGGCTGCACGACGATGTCGATCGGCATGTCGCCGCGCAGGTCGCGCAGGCGCGCCTCGAGCTTGTGGACCTCGCCGTCGTGGGCGAAGGGGATGTCGATCGCGACCTCGTCGAACAGCCAGCGCGGCGTGCCCGGCGAGGGCAGCACGGCCAGGAAGGCCTCCACGATCGTGGTATCAAGCGCGGGATCGGCGGGATTGCAGATGAAGGTGGCGACGAGAGACATCAGGTGACTTTGCCAGGGATCAACAAAGCCGTGCTTATCGCAGGGCCGACCGCCAGCGGCAAGTCGGCGCTGGCGATGGAACTTGCGCAAAAAGCGGGCGGGGTCGTTATCAACACCGATTCCATGCAGGTTTACCGTGACCTGAGAATCCTGACGGCGCGGCCAACACCTGACGACGAGGCTGATGTGCCGCACCGGCTCTACGGCCATGTCGATGCAGCCGTGAACTACTCGGCCGGCCACTATGTCCGGGATGCCGCGGTCGTTCTTGCCGAGGTGCACGCGGCCGGGCGGCTGCCGATTTTCATCGGCGGCACCGGGCTGTACTTCAAAGCGCTGACACGGGGATTGGCGGCGGTCCCGCCCGTCCCTGACGACGTCCGAGACGCGGTGCGCCTGCGGCTCGACCGCGACGGGGTCGAGGCGCTGCATGCCGAGCTGGCGCGGCGCGATCCGGCGGCGGGCGCGCGGCTGAACGTGCGCGACCGCACCCGCGTCGCCCGCGCGCTGGAGGTGATCGAAGCCACCGGTCGGCCATTGGCCGAGTGGCATGCCGAGACCACCCCGCCGCTGCTGCCGGCGGGCAGCTATCGGGCGCTGTTCATCGCGCCGGAGCGCGAGACGCTCTATGCGCGGATCGACGCGAGGTTCGATCTGATGCTGGATCGCGGCGCGCCGGAGGAGGTTGAACAGCTGGCGGCCCGCGGGCTCGATCCGCTGCTCCCGGCCATGAAGGCGCACGGCGTGCCGGCGCTGATCCGTTATCTCCGCGGGGAGATCACGCGGGAGGAGGCGGCCGTCATCGGCAAGGCCGACACCCGCCATTATGCCAAGCGGCAGTTCACCTGGTTTCGGCATCAGCTGCCGGAGTTCGGGTGGATGACGCCGGAGCAGGCGCGGGCGTGGGTGGCAGCGTTGAGCGAGCTTTGATATCGTGATATCGTAATGGCGGAGGCATAGATGGCTGACATCCTGATCCGCAAAGTGGACGATGCGACCAAGGAGCTGTTGCGGCTTCGCGCCGAACGGCGTGGCAAGAGCTTGGAAGCCGACCTGAGGGAGACGCTCGAAAAGCTCGCGCGTGAGGAAGCATCGTCGCCTGATGATGCAGAGCCGTTTGGCACTTGGCTCTTTAACATTACGAGACCGGGCGTCGACCTCGATGCGGAGCTTGAATTGCTTCGGTCCGCACCCATTCGGCCTGTCGAGTTCGAATGATCCTGCTTGATACCAACGTTATCTCGGAGGTGCAGAAACTTGCGCCGGCCATGCAAGTGATCGGTTGGCTTGATGCAAACTTTGCGAATACCGCAATTTCGAGCATTACGATTGTCGAATTGGCGGCCGGGCTGGCGTTGCTCAATGACGGCCGGCGGAAAGACAGTCTTCAAAAGGCTGTCAGCAGGACGATCCGCCGCTTCGGAAGCCGGGTCTACGCGTTCGACGCTGCTGCCGCTCAATCGGCAGCACTGCTGCTTGCACAAGCGCGGTCGCGAGGGCTGCCGTTGCATCAGATCCCGAACAAGCTTGCCGACCTGCAGATCGCCGGTATCGCGTCGGCCTATGGTCTCGATCTCGCAACACGTAACGTCGGAGATTTCGCCGGGCTGGGACTTGCGCTGATCGATCCTTGGGAGTGACCCGTCGCGGGCACTCCTGCGGAACGACCGGGGTGGCCAAATTACCGCTCGCCGAACGGCAAATTCCGCGTTAACCTGATAAAATCGCGTTCATGAGCTCGCTTTGCCTTGACATTGGGGCATCGCTGGCTATCTTTCGCGCAACCTTTGGGAAGTTCGATCGGCACCATGCGCAACATTATTACCGCCATCCTTATTGTAGTCGTACCCAGGCGCATCGCCGGGGATGGCTAGCGGCCATCCATGATCCGAGCGGTGCGCAGGGCCTTCCAGGGCCCTTTTTTATTGCCCGGAAGCCGTCGAACCGACCAGCCGAGCCACTGACCGAAGCCATCCGCTAGACCCGACCGACCAAGACGACAAGCCGCTGACAGAAGCGATCCGGAGCCTGCCATGACCGACAAGAGCCACGATCCGAACCAGATGACCGGCGCCGCGATGATCGTGCGCGCGCTCATCGACCACGGCGTGCAGCACCTCTTCGGCTATCCCGGCGGCGCGGTGCTTCCGATCTATGACGAGATCTTCCAGCAGAGCGAGGTCCAGCACATCCTGGTCCGCCACGAGCAGGGCGCCGGCCATGCTGCCGAAGGCTATGCCCGCTCGACCGGCAAGCCCGGCGTGGTGCTGGTGACCTCCGGCCCCGGCGCCACCAACATGGTGACCCCGCTGGCCGACGCGCTGATGGACTCGATCCCGCTGGTCTGCATCACCGGCCAGGTGCCGACGCACCTGATCGGCAACGACGCCTTCCAGGAGTGCGACACGGTCGGCATCACCCGGCCCTGCACCAAGCACAATTGGCTGGTCCGCAACGTCAACGATCTCGCCAAGGTGCTGCACGAGGCGTTCTACGTCGCGACCACGGGCCGTCCCGGCCCTGTTGTCGTCGACGTGCCGAAGGACGTGCAGTTCGCGACCGGAACCTATCATCCGCCGCGCAAGTCCGACGTGCACATCTCCTACGCCCCGCGCGTCAAGGGCGATGCGACGCAGATCCGCAAGGCGGTGGCGCTGCTGGCCGGCGCCAAGCGGCCGGTGATCTATTCCGGTGGCGGCGTCATCAATGCGGGGACCGAGGCCTCGAAGCTGTTGCGCGAGCTGGTCGAGGTGACGGGCTTCCCGATCACCTCGACCCTGATGGGGCTGGGCGCCTATCCGGCGTCGGGCACCAACTGGCTCGGCATGCTCGGCATGCACGGCACCTACGAGGCCAACATGACGATGCATGATTGCGACGTCATGCTGTGCGTCGGCGCGCGCTTCGACGACCGCATCACCGGCCGCACCGACGCGTTCTCGCCGAACTCGAAGAAGATCCACATCGACATCGATCCGTCCTCGATCAACAAGAACATCCGCGTCGACGTGCCGATCATCGGCGATTGCGGCGACGTGCTCGCCGACATCCTGCAGGTGTTCAGGGCCGAGGCGAAGAAGCCCGACATCAAGGCGTGGTGGCAGCAGATCGCCACCTGGCGCGCGCGCAACTCGCTCGCCTTCAAGCCGAACCGCGACGTCATCATGCCGCAATATGCGATCCAGCGGCTGTTCGAGCTGACGCGCGGGCGCGACACCTACATCACCACCGAGGTCGGCCAGCACCAGATGTGGGCGGCGCAGTTCTACGGCTTCGAGGAGCCGCACCGCTGGATGACCTCGGGCGGGCTCGGCACAATGGGCTACGGCCTGCCGGCGGCGATCGGCGTCCAGGTCGCCCATCCCGACAGCCTCGTCATCGACATCGGCGGCGACGCCTCGGTGCAGATGACGATGCAGGAGATGTCGACGGCCGTGCAGTACGAGCTGCCGGTCAAGATCTTCATCCTCAACAACCAGTACATGGGCATGGTGCGGCAGTGGCAGCAGCTCCTGCACGGCAACCGCCTGTCGCATTCCTACTCGGAGGCGCTGCCGGACTTCGTCAAGCTGGCGGAAGCCTATGGCGGCGTCGGCCTGCAGGTGTCTAAGCCCGGCGATCTCGACGGCGCGATCAAGGAGATGATCTCGGTCAAGAAGCCGGTGCTGTTCGACTGCCGCGTCGCGGCGCTGGAGAACTGCTTCCCGATGATTCCGTCCGGCAAGGCGCACAACGAGATGATCCTGCCCGCGGAAGCGTCCGATCCGGCCGCGGCGTTCGCCGGCGGCAAGGCGCTGGTGTGAGGACTGATCGTGAGGGCGATGCCAACCCAACACTCCGCTGCCATCGCCCGGCTTGCCGCCTTCGCTAAAGCTTCGGCGCGCCCTGAACGCGCGGCCTCGTCGAAGCCTTGGCGAAGACGGGACCGGGCGATCCAGTACGCCGCGGCAGCCGTGGCTCTCACGACTGCTGGTGGGTACTGGATGCCCACTTTCACGGGCATGACAGTCGTTATGAGGAGGTGGCCGTGTTCACACTAGCCGAGCTCGAAGCCGCCCACGCCATCGTCGCGGCCGCGGTGCCGGCGACGCCGGCGCATGCGTGGCCGCTGCTGGCGCAGCGGCTGGGGACGCATGTCGTCGTCAAGCACGAGAACCATACGCCGGCGGGCGCCTTCAAGGTGCGCGGCGGGCTGGTCTATGTCGACAACCTCAAGCGCACGCGGCCGGACGTCCGCGGCCTGATCACCGCGACGCGCGGCAATCATGGCCAGAGCGTCGCGTTTGCCGGCCGTCGCAACGGCCTGCCGGTGACGATCTACGTGCCGCGTGGCAATTCGGTCGAGAAGAACCGCGCCATGGCGGCGTTCGGCGCCGAGCTGATCGAGCACGGCAGCGACTTCCAGGAGGCGCGCGAGGAGGCTGGCCGCCACGCCGCGCGCGACGGCCTGCACATGGTGCCGTCGTTCCATCCCGATCTCGTGCGCGGCGTCGCCACCTACGCGCTGGAGCTGTTCCGCAGCGCGCCCGATCTCGACGTGCTCTACGTCTCGATCGGGCAGGGCTCAGGCATCTGCGGCTGCATCCTGGCGCGTGATCTCTTGGGCCTGAAGACCGAGATCGTCGGCGTGCAATCGACCGAGGCGCCGTCCTACGCGCTGTCGTTTGCGGCCCGCACCGTCGTGACGACCAACAGCGCCGATACGCACGCCGACGGCCTTGCCACCCGCAGTCCCGATGCCGATGCGCTGGCGATCATTCTTAAAGGCGCCTCGCGCATCGTGCAGGTCAGCGACGCCGAGATCGCCGAGGCCGTGCGCATTCTCTGGACCGACACCCACAATCTCGCCGAAGGCGCCGGCGCGGCACCGCTCGCAGGTGCGTTGCAGGAAAAGGGCAGGCTCGCCGGCAAGCGCGTCGGCCTGGTGCTCACGGGCGGCAACATCGATCTCGACCTGTTCAGGCGCTGGGTGCTGCCGGCGGCCACGCATGCCGAAGCGGGGGCCGCATGAGGAGCTCGCAACTCGCCACAAACACCGCCGTCATGCCCGGGCTTGACCCGGGCATCCACGAACCGCGCGCTCGACGCTCGACGTGGATGGCCGGGAGCGCAGACAAGTCTACGCAGTCTGCGCAAGGCAGACTGCTATGCCCGGCCATCACGGCTGAAATCCTATGGGGACACCAATGAACCAGCCAGCATCGGCCTATTTCATGGAAGAGCGTCACGATCCGAACGAGACGCACACGCTTGCGGTGCTGGTCCAGAACGAGCCGGGCGTGCTCGCGCGCGTCATCGGCCTGTTCTCGGGCCGCGGCTACAACATCGAGAGCCTCACCGTCTCCGAGACCGAGAGCCAGAAGCATCTGTCGCGCATCACCATCGTGACGACCGGCACGCCGATGGTGATCCAGCAGATCAAGCACCAGCTCGACCGCATGATCCCGGTCTACCGCGTCGTCGACATGACGCTGACCAAGCGCGCGATCGAGCGCGAGCTCGCAATGGTCAAGGTGCGCGGCACCGGCGAGCCGCGCGTCGAGGCGCTGCGGCTGGCGGATGCGTTCCGCGCCCGGGTGATCGACGCCACCACGGAAAGCTTCGTGTTCGAGATCACAGGCAATACCGACAAGATCACGCAATTCATCGATCTGATGCGTCCGCTCGGCCTGGTGGAAGTCGCCAGGACCGGCATTGCGGCGATCGGGCGGGGATCGGAAGGGATGTGAGCCATGCTGGCGCGCGACTGGTACTACAACGAACGCAACCGGATCGGGCTCGACCATGCCGTGGCCTCGATCTATGGCTCGGGCGATGATGCCGACGAGCGCGCGCGCGCCGCTCTGACGATGCTCGGCGTCAAGCCGGGTTGGCGGGTGGCCGACATCGGCTGCGGCAACGGCGTGCTGGCGACCGAAGCGGCGCTGCTGGGCGCGGTGGTCGACGCCATCGACATCTCGCCGGCGATGCTGGCGCTGACCCGGATCTACAGCCGCGACCGCCGTACCGCGGTGCGGATGCATTCGGCGGGGCTGCTGTCGTTCGCCTATGAGGCTGCGACCTACGACCTGATCGCCAGCGAGTTCACGCTGCACCATCTGCCGGACTTCTGGAAGGCGGTGGCGCTGGCGCGCATCTTCGCGGCGCTGAAGCCGGGCGCGCAGTTCTTCCTGCGCGACATCGTCTATGTCAGCATGCCCGACGGCGCCGAGCGCTCGGTCGAGCAGTGGGCGGACTTCAACATCAAGAACCACGACCTCGCTCGCGACAGCGTCATCACCCACATGCGTGACGAGAACTCGACCTTCGCCTGGGTGATGGAGCGCATGCTCGCCGAGGTCGGATTCGTGACCGTCTCCGCCGACTACCACGCGCCGATGCACGCCACCTACGTGCTGCAGAAGCCGACGGGGCAGGGCTAGGCGCTGATGCTTGTGCACGACGGTGAGGTGGCCACGCTGCCACCCTCCCCTGGAGGGGGAGGGTCGGCTCACATCGCGCGAAGCTGCGATGTGAGCCGGGGTGGGGTGATGCCTCCACGCCGGAGCCGTGTCTGCGGCCCACCCCACCCCGATCGCGCATTGCATGCGCGATCGACCCTCCCCCTCCAGGGGAGGGTGAAGAGTCGTCGTGCGGAGAGAACTCATTAGAATGTCCCAGCAGCTCCTCATCGCCTTCGTCACCTTCGCGTTCGTGATGGCGTTCACGCCGGGGCCGAACAACATCATGCTGCTGTCGTCGGGCGTGACCTACGGCTTCCGCCGCACGGTGCCGCACATGATGGGCGTCAGCTTCGGCTTCGCCTTCATGGTCGGGGCCGTCGGCTTCGGCCTCGCCACGGTGTTCATCTCCTATCCGGTGCTGCAGGAGGTGCTGAAATATCTTGGCGTCGCCTACCTGATCTATCTCGCCGTGGTGATCGCGTTCTCCGGATCGGCCAAGCCGGATGACGACACGACGCCGCGCGGCCCGATGTCGTTCTGGGGCGCGGCGCTGTTCCAGTGGGTCAACGCCAAGGGCTGGGTGATGGTGATCAGCACCATCACCGCCTATGCCGCGATCGCCAGCTTCCCTGCCAATGTCGCGCTGCAGGTCGGGATCAGCTTCGTGATGGCGATCGGCTCGACCATCACCTGGACCCTGTTCGGCACCGCACTGCGGCCGCTGCTGAGTTCCGAACGCGCGGTGCGCGGCTTCAACATCCTGATGGCGGTGCTGCTGCTCGCCTCGCTCTATCCCGTCTTCATGGACGCATGAGGGAGGCGGCCGCCATGCGAGATCGGGGTTTCCAACCACGCCCAAAATGCTCTAGACACGGGCCGGATTTCGTCCGGGCGCAGCCGCCCGTGCCTCACCCAAGCGTCTGACTTTTCAGCCAATTCCGGCCATCTCAAAGAGGAAACGACAATGCGTGTCTACTACGATCGCGACGCCGATCTGAACCTGATCAAGGGCAAGAAGGTCGTCATCGTCGGCTACGGCAGCCAGGGCCATGCCCACGCGCTCAACCTGAAGGATTCCGGCGTCAAGGACGTCGCGATCGCGCTGCGCAAGGGCTCGGCTTCGGCCAAGAAGGCCGAGGGCGCCGGCTTCAAGGTGATGGAAGTCGCCGAGGCCGCCAAATGGGCCGACCTGGTGATGATGCTGACCCCGGACGAGCTGCAGGGCGACATCTATCGCGAGCACCTGCACGACAACATGAAGCAGGGCGCCGCGCTCGTATTCGCCCACGGCCTCAACGTGCATTTCAACCTGCTCGACCCGCGCCCCGATCTCGACGTGCTGATGATCGCCCCGAAGGGCCCCGGCCACACCGTCCGCTCCGAATACCAGCGCGGCGGCGGCGTGCCGTGCCTGATTGCGATCGCCAAGGATTCCTCGGGCAACGCCCATGACCTCGGCCTGTCCTACGCCTCGGCGATCGGCGGCGGCCGCGCCGGCATCATCGAGACCACCTTCAAGGAAGAGTGCGAGACCGACCTGTTCGGCGAGCAGGCGGTGCTGTGCGGCGGCCTGGTCGAGCTGATCAAGGCCGGCTACGAGACCCTGACCGAGGCCGGCTACGCCCCGGAGATGGCCTATTTCGAGTGCCTCCACGAGGTGAAGCTGATCGTCGACCTGATCTATGAAGGCGGCATCGCCAACATGAACTACTCGATCTCCAACACCGCCGAATATGGCGAATACGTCACCGGCCCGCGCATCGTCACGGCCGAGACCAAGGCGGAGATGAAGAAGGTGCTCGGCGACATCCAGTCCGGCCGCTTCGCACGTGACTGGATGCTGGAGAACAAGGTCAACCAGACCTCGTTCAAGGCGACCCGCGCCAAGCTCGCCCAGCATCCGATCGAGGAGGTCGGCGCCCGGCTGCGCGACATGATGCCCTGGATCAAGAAGGGCGCGCTGGTCGACAAGTCGAAGAACTGAGTTCGCGCAGGACTTGCTGAGAATTGAGAACGGCGGGCCGAGGCCCGCCGTTTTTGTTTGGTAGGTGAGTCCTTAGGCTGTTTCAGGACGTCGCGCGGCGTGAGGCCAGCGGCGCGAGCAGGCGGACGATCTCGCTGACAGCGACCAGGCCGACGAGCCAGGCGGTGCTGGTCAGGCCGAGGCGGGCGACGATCGGGAGCGTGAAGCTCGCGGCACCGCCGAGCGCGGGCGTGGCGGCCAGCAGCACCAGCTCATACGCCGTGTAGGCGCCCAGCAGGGCGGCGGCAAAGGCGAGCGGAGCCGGGCTTGCGCGCAGAGCCTGCAGCACGCCCCGGGCCGTGGCAGTGGCGCTGAGCGCGGCGGCGCCGATCATCGCGCCCCAGGCCAGCGTGTTGGCATCGACCGGATAGTGCAGGGCGCCGAAGCCGATGCCCTGGTTGACCAGCCAGGCGCCGAGCATCACCGGCAGCGCCGTGCGCAGCGGAAGCATGGCGGCCGCAATCACGGCGAAGGCCGCAAACGGCGTCGCACAGGCGAACACGAAGCTCGCCAGCGCACAGGCGGTCGTCAGCAGCGCGAAACAAAACGCGGCTGCATGCCGCGGCGGGACGGGCGCGAGGCGAGCCTCGGAACCAGAGGGGGCGAGGACGTCGAGAGTCATGGAACATCTCCTGTTGTTGCAATTGTAGTCCAGTTTTGAGGCGGCTGTCAGCCGCTTCGGGAGGTCTGCATCACTGCACGCCGAAGCTCGCGAGCCGGATGCCGCCGAACACGCCGAAGCCGGGCGCCAAGAAGCCGGTCGGGTTCTGGGTGTGACGGTTGAACAGGTTATCGATCCGGCCAAACACCTTGACCTGGTCGGACAGCGCGTAGTCGCCGCGCAGGTTCACGAGCGCATAGCCGGGTGCGACGAGGCCGGTGGTCATGCCGTCGCGGCTGACATCGAGCCAGTCGCCGACCCGCAGCAAGGTGGCCGACAGGCTCAGCGCATCGATCGGCAGCCAGGTGGCGGTGGCGCTCCATTTCTCCTTCGGCCGGCGCAGCAACTGCTGGCCGGTAGCCGCGTCGACGGCGCGGGTGAAGGTGTAGTCCGCGCGCAGCGATATCCGATCGGTGAGCCGCGCCGTCACGAAGCTCTCGGTGCCTTCGGTGGTGGCGAGGCCGACATTGGCGTAGGAGGTGAAGGTCGCGTTGAAATTGATCAGGTTGGTGATGCTGTTGTGGAAGTAGGTCGTGCCGAAGCGGACGCGATCGTCGAACAGCGGCTGTTCGAAGCCGGCATCGTAGCCGGTGCTCTGCTCCGGCCGGAGGTTGGGATTGGCGAAGAAGTTGAACGCCGGAAAATCCTGGTGCAACTGGCTCAAGGTCGGTGCCTTGAAGCCGGTGCCGTAGCTCGCCTTCAGCTTGGTCTCGGTGACCGGCAGGATCACCGCCGGCGCGATCCGGTAGGTGCCATGGCCGCCGAACTGGTCGTTGACGTCGTTGCGCAGGCTCGCGACGACGAACCAGCGCTTCGCGAACTCGGTCTGCAGCTCGACGAAGCCGGCCTTGTTGCCGTTCTCGGCCGAAAGGTCGGTGGTCTTCAGCCGTTCGGTCTGCTGCTCCAGGCCGACGATCAGATTGTTGCGCGGGGCGAGCTCGGTCACCGCGTGCCAGTCATATTTGATGCGCTCGCCGGTCGCGACCGCGGCGACGGGATTACCGGCCGTCAGATCGGACGACCAGTTGTTCACATAGTTGACGCCGAAGTAGTTCCTGATGCGGCCGCCGAGCAGCGACCATACGGCTTCCTCGCGCGTCGCCAGTTGATGGACGGTGTGGTTGCTCTGGGCGGCGTCGGGAAAGCTGGGAAAGCCGCTGTCGCCGGTGAACAGCAGGGTGGCGTCGGTGTAGCGGACCACCGAATTGAGCGTCCAGGCCTCGTTGAGATCGACGCCGAGCTTGGACGAGGCGGTGACGTTGTCGTAGGCGTTGCCGATCGCCTTCTGCCCCGCAGGCAGCAATTGCCACGGGGTCACCGGAACGTCACCAGCGTCCAGACGCGCGACGTTGACTGCGTAGTTGACATTGTCCTGGGAGCCGCTGACGCCGGCTGACTGGTTGAAGGTCTTGAACGAGCCGCTCTCGACCGAGGCGGTCGCCCGCGCCGGTCCGTCGCCCTTGCGCGTGACCACCGAGATGACGCCGCCGATGGCATCGGAGCCGTACAGCCCGCTCTGCGGCCCGCGCAGCACCTCGAGCTGTTGGATGTCGGCGGCGAGCAGATGTGCGAAATCGAACGCGCCGTTGCCGTTGGTGACGTCGCCTGCGTCGATGCCGTCGATGATGAGCTTGGTGTGGTTGGCATTGGTGCCGCGCATGAAGACGTTGGTCTGGCCGCCCGGGCCGCCGGCCTGCACGATGTTCAATCCGGGGACCGTGCTCAGGATGTCCGGCACGGTGCGGGCCTGCTGCGCGGCGATATCCTTGTCGGTCACCACGGTGATCGCATTCGCGACGTTGGCGACCGGCGTCACAACGCCGGTCGGGCTGACGGCGACGGGGGCGCTGGCCGGCGCTGCCGGCTTTGCAGCCGGCGTCTGCCGTCGCGCGGCGTTGCGGGTTGGAGAACCGCCGGACACCGCCGGCCCTGCGGCAGCCGGCTTGCGCGGCGCGTCAACCTCGACCGGGGGCAGAAGGTCGGGGGAGGCGGATTGCTGCGCTGCTGTGGGCGAGGGGCCGAGCAGGGCGAATGACGAGAGGACGCAGAACGACGACAGAACGGCGCGACTGCGCCTGGCATGGGGAACGGGAGACACGAGGGACCTCGGCATGACGTCAGTGGCACGTCACCGCGAACGAGGTCTCACGCAGACCTTTGCAGACCTGCCTGAAAACGATGCCAATAACGCCCCGACCGGCATCCTCGCGTGTGACCACGGCTGACGGCAGGTCTCCTGGCTCGCGGGTCGTCACCTCCACGTCGCCTTCCCGGGACCGAGATTTCCCAGTGGCCTATGACGCGAGATTCGCCGCTTACAGTTGCGGGGGCAGCTGCGGCCTTCGATCACGTCTCTTGCGAGACGCATCCGGCACCGCATTCCCTTTTGAGCCCCGGTCGAGGGGCACCGTCACGATCACCGTAGGAGTGCGGGCGCACCAAAGTCAATCCGGCGCCCGGCGATCTCCTGGCGATAACGCTGGCCGGTCGGCTTGATGATGCCCGGCCGCCTGCGACAACCATAGCTGTCGTCCCTGCGTTCGCAGGGACGACAGCGGAGTATGAGGAGGCTCGCGAGTCGTTGCTGATGAGGATTGCGTCTTGTGAGCACCCGCTCACTTCTCGACCTTGTTGTGCACCATCCAGAATCGCAGCGTGCGCTGGGCGGTGTCGAGCGACAGGCGGCCGTAGTCGCGCTCGGCGAGCTTCAGGGTGTCGCTGTCGATGGCGTGCTTGATCGGCCGGTGGGTCAGGATCTTCGCCACCACCGACCAGGCCAGCCTGGCGGCACGGCAGGGGATCAGCACGATGTCGGTGCGCGGGCCCTCGAGCACCTTGGCCATCATCTCGGTCGGCACGTTGTTGAGCAGGCCGAGTGCGGCGGAAACCTCGCCGAACCGGCGGGTCTCGGCGAAGAAGGCGATGGCGGCATCGTTGAGCTCGTTCAGCCCTTTCATGCGCTTGACGGCCTCTTCGGCCAGCGTGAAGTCGCGCCCGACTAGGCCGCCGTCGCTGCGCGCAACGTCGGCGATCGCCTTGAGGATCTTCTTGATTTCCTGTTGCAACGCCGGCGGCGCCGAGGCCATTAGCTTGGCGCGCACGGCTTCGGTGGCGCGGCGCAGGAGGTCGCGCAGGTGCTTGGTGGGCAGATCGACGCGCAGCCCGATGATCTCGGACAATTCGTCGTCGTCCTCGGCATGCGCCATCATCCCGGAATAGCCGGTATCGGAGAAGCGCGCGGTCTGGTTGTTGGCGAGCTTGCGGATGACCCGGCGCTCGCCGCGGTCGACGATGATGTCGGTCACCGCCTCGGTCAGATGCGGACGGCTGGAGATCGCCATCAGGTGATCCTGGCCCTTGGTCGCCGCGACCTCGACCAGCGTATGCTCGGTCAGCCGGCTCGAGTGCATCAGCACGCTCTCGGCCACCGAGATTTCGTCGTCACGGGCGAGCTGCTGGATCAATTCGACGGGCGCGTAGTCGACCGGCGCGAGATGCTTGGAGAGCTCGGCCCGCGCGCGGGTCTCTACTCGCGAGACCAGCATGCACAGCACATTGTCGAACACCTTGATCTGGTCCTCGGTGAGGCGTTCGCCGTCATGCAGGAACAGATTGGTGACCTGGCGCAGCGTGTTGACGCGCTTCGCCGAGGAGCCGCTGCGGACGGCCTCTTCGAGCTCGGTGATGATGGAGTGTTCTGAAGGCGGGAGCTGTTCTGGCTGTGACACGATCGCGCTCGTTTGTCCGGATGGCCGGAGCGACAGCGACGCGCTTGTGATCCCGCTGCAAGGCTCTCGGCCGGAGCAGTTTTCGGCACGGGCGATAACAACGCGTTAGGGTCGGAGGACGTAGTACCCCGGAGAAACACGGATACGGAAAATTAAGGCGATACGCGTAGAGGGGACGACGAGCTGGAGCGCGGTTTTCCGGAGATTCGCCGGACAGGCGATGGAATGAGGCCCGAACACCTCCCCGCGGACGCGGCGACGACAGGCCAGCGAAACGGAAAGGTTAATGATCTCATAAGGTCACGGACCTTCCTTCATCCAGTTTGCTCGCTGCCCTCGATCTCACGTCAGCTGTCATCCTCCCAAGCATTGAAACTTAAACCCCATTCTTGCCGCGGCCATTTTGCTGATGCGCCGTGCGCTGCGTGCGGTCTCCCGGTGTTCCAGGGCGGGCTCGGAAGAGGGATGATCTCGCGCGAAAAATCAGCGCCAGCATCGCGCTGCATCCCGTGCGATAATCGCCGCGCAAATCGTTGAGGTCGCCATGAAATCCGTCGTCATCACCGGCGCGTCCACCGGCATCGGCTTCGCCTGTTCGAAGCTCCTGCTCGCGCGTGGCTTCCAGGTGTTCGGCAGCGTTCGCAAGCAGGCTGATGCAGACCGTCTGCGCAGCGAGCTCGGCGCCAACTTCACGCCGCTGCTGTTCGATGTGACCGACGAAGCGGCGGTGAAGGCGGCCGCCGGCGAGGTGCGAGCGGCGCTCAAGGGCGAGACGCTCGCCGGTCTGGTCAACAATGCCGGCATCGCCGTCGCGGGGCCGGTGACGGAGCTGCCGATCGAGCAGTTTCGCCATCAGATGGAAGTGAACGTCATCGGTCCGGTCATTGCGACCCAGGCGTTCGCGCCGCTGCTCGGCGCCGATCCGGCCATGAAGGGAGAGCGCGGCCGGATCGTGATGATCAGCTCGGTCGCGGGCCGCAACGGCAACCCGCTGATGGCGCCGTATTCGACCTCGAAGCATGCGGTCGAGGGGCTATCCGAGAGCCTGCGCCGCGAGCTGATGCTGTTCGGCATCGACGTCATCGTCATCGCGCCGGGGGCGGTGAAGACGCCGATCTGGGCCAAGGCCGAGGAGGTCGACCTGTCGCCGTATCAGGCCTCGCCGTTCTTCCCGGCGCTGCAGAAGATTCGTGGCTTCATACTGCATCTCGGCAAGACCGGGCTGCCGGCCGAGACCATCGCCGCGCGGGTGGCCGACGCCTTGACCCTGCCGGCGCCCAGGGTGCGCTACGAGATCGCGCCCGATGCTATCAGGCAATGGATCGTGCGGGTGCTTCCGAAGCGGACCGTCGATCGCATCATTGCCAAGCGGCTCGGCCTGACGCCGGTGACCAGGGCCTGATGCGGGCGATGACGACCATCGGCAAGACCCAGGCGGAGCTGACCCGCCTGGTCGAGGAGGAGATTCGCGCGCAGCCGGGGTGCGAGACGGCACGCGTGCCGGCCGTTCATGCGCTCGACGTGCGCAGTGGCCGCAACTGGGAGATCCCGCACGTCGTTCTCGGCGACAGCCTGATCAGCGACGTCGACCGCGCCGTGATGAGCGTGCAGCGCCGACTCGGGCGCGAGTTTCACCTGATCGATGATCCCGTCACGGAGCCAGCGTCGGAAGCCGCCGCGACGCCGCAGATCGACACCGACGACTCCTGACATTCCCTGCGCTGACGTGAGCGCTGCGGGCTCAGGTCAGCAGGCCCTGCCGCAGCGCCAGCCGTACCAGCTCGATGTCGCTGGCGACGCCGAGCTTGTCCTTGATCAGCGAGTGCAGGTTGGCAACCGTCTTCGGGCTGAGATGCAGCGCTGACGCGATCTCGTCGGTGGTCCGTTCGGCCAGCAGCATCTGCATCACCTCGAACTCGCGCGCGGACAGGACGTCGGCGGCCGCCCGCTCGCCGGACAGCCGGCTGAGCGCGAGCTCGTGATCGATGTCGGGGCTGATCGCGATGCGGCCGGCGAGCACGTCCATGACGGCGCGCACGAGCGTCTCCGGAGGGCTGCTCTTGGTGACATAGCCGCGGGCGCCGGCGCGGATCGCCTGCACCGCGAAGCCCGCATTCTCATGCATCGTGAAGACGAGGATGCGCGCGCTACGATCCCATTGCCGGATGCGGCGGATGCCCTCGATGCCGCCGACGCCCGGCATGGTCAGGTCCATGATAACGAGATCGGGCCTGACCTCCTTGAACAGCCGGTAGGCTTCGGCGCCATCGGCGGCCTCGGCGACCACGCGCAGCCCCGGCTGCTTCTGCAGCATCGACCTGTAGCCCTCGCGGACCACGGCATGGTCATCAACCAGCAGGATGGTGCCGGCGGGCGCCGTCATGCCGCGCAAGCCGTTTCCGGCTGGGTCGGCGAGAGATCGGGCAGGGCCGGCAGCGGAATCTCGACGCGGAGTCGCGCGCCACCGCCGGAGGTGGCCGCGAAGCTCATCTGGCCTCCCATGGAGGCGACGCGCTCGCGCATGCCGAGCAGGCCCATGCCCGGCTTGTCGGGAGCTTCACCTGCGGGACCGTCGTCTTCGACGGTGAGCACGGTCGCGCTCGCCGGCCCGTCCTGAAGCGTCAGCTGCAGCCGCACGCGCGTCGCTCCGGCGTGCTTGACGGTATTGGTGAGCGCCTCCTGGGCGATGCGGTAGAGGTTGGTGGCGATGATGCCGGGCAGTCGGTCGATGCCGCCCGACAGGCTGATCTCGAAAACGGTGCGGCCGTGCTGCCGCCTGTTCCATCCGGCGACGAGGCCTTCGAGGCTGGCGGCGAGGCCGAGCTCGTCGACATCAGGTGGGCGCAGCCGCATCAGCGCGCCGCGCAACTGGTCCATCATGTCGCTCGCGGTGCGCGCGATGCCGTCGCAATCGCCCACCAGAGCGGGGC
Organism: Bradyrhizobium sp. SZCCHNRI20481; assembly: GCF_032485055.1. Taxonomy (NCBI): domain Bacteria; kingdom Pseudomonadati; phylum Pseudomonadota; class Alphaproteobacteria; order Hyphomicrobiales; family Nitrobacteraceae; genus Bradyrhizobium; species Bradyrhizobium sp. SZCCHNRI20481. The sequence continues at coordinate 84,726 of NZ_JAUEUE010000007.1, read as the reverse complement.
AATCCTGCGCCGCGCTGTGACGGATCGACGCCGCGAGCGCCCGGATCGCCGCCAGCGACTGGCCGAATTCATCATGCAGCTCGCGCGCGAGGTTGCGGCGCTCGTCGTCCTCCAGGGCGATCAGGCGCCGGGTCAATTCGCTGCGCTGGGCCAGCGCTGTCTCCAGCCCCTCGGCGAGCTGGTTGAAGGCATCGCGGATCGCCGACAGCTCGGCAAGGTCGAACGGCGGCAGCCGTGCCGACAGATCATGGGCCGTGATCCGCTCCAGCCCGGCGCGGATCAGCCGGGTCGGGCGCAGCGCGCGGGCCAGCGCGGCGTAGGCCAGAATGCACAGCAGCGCCAGCGCCGTCCCGAGCACGGGCAGTAGCCGGCTGAGCTCGCGCCAGGCCTCCGCGGTCATGACGCCGGCATCGGCCCAGACGACGGCATCGCCGGTCGTTTCGCCGCGAAAGCTGACCGGCCGTGCCGCTTCCCGGCCCGGATCGAACAGCCGCCGATACAGCATCGCGAAGGCGCGGGGCGGATCGTCCGTCTGCGCCTCGGCGCCGCCGCAGATGCGCTGCACGATCGCGCCGTCGACGCCGCGATAGGCGATGCACAGGCCCGGTCGCATCGCGGCGGCGGCGACCGCATCGAGGTCGGGAAAGCCGGCCGGCGGGCTGTTGACCCAATGCATCTTGCTTTGCTGCAATTGCAGCGTCCTGGCCGTGATCTCGGCGATCCGCTCATTGCGCGCATGCACCGAGCGGTCGGTGTCGAACAGCACATAGGCGCAGATCGCCCCAAAGCAGAGCGCCGAGACCACCGAGATGCGCAGTGTCAGACGGTATTTGAGGTCGTAGCGGGTCCACATCTTCGGCACGTCCATGGTAGCCCTGCCCGCCGGCATTTAACGGCAGAACCGCCTGGGCCAAAAGCGCTGCGGCCTGGTCGCCGTCACCGTCGTGAAAATTTCCCGTGCCGCGCCGGGACCGCGGCCGCTGCGGCCATAGCGCCGCTGCGTCTAGCCTTGGATCGCCACACATCTCTGCAGGGGGATCCCATGTCAAACCGTCGCGTCGTCCGTTGTCTCGTTCTCGCGCTTGCTTTCGCGGCCGGTCCGGTCCGCGCCGCCTCCGGCGATGTCCCGGCTGTGCTGGTCGACGATTTCAGCTATCTCGACACGTCCGGCGAGCCGGTCGATCAGACCGCAGCGCATCAGCGGCGGCTGGATGCATTCATCGCCGCGCTCCGCAGCGACGTCGCCGCCGACGCGCGGCTGCGGCCGGTCAGCCCGTCCTGCGCGCCGTCCTGTCCCACCGATGCGTCCCCGGAGGCCCGGCTGCAGATGGCGGCCGCGGCCGGCGCAACCGTCGTGATCACCGGCGGAGTCCAGAAGCTCTCCACGCTGGTGCAGTGGGCGCGCGCCGCGGCCATCGACGTCGCCTCCCATCGGGTCGTCTTCGACAAGGTCTTCACCTTCCGCGGCGACAGCGACGAGGCCTGGCAGCGCGCTGCGATCTTCGTTTCGCGCCAGGTCCGTGACGCGCTGGCGCCGCCGGAGCCGATCCGGCTGGCGCTGCTGCCGTTCGAGCTCGACGACACCAGCGCAGGTGCGGCGCTCGGCGAGACCGAATCCGACCAGAAGGGGCTGCAGGAGGCGACCGACGCGGTGCGGCAGCTGCTGGCGCAGTCCGGGCGCTATCGCCTGGTGGACGCGGCCGGCGAGATCAAGCCGGGGCAGCCCGTGCGTGAGTGCGACGATTGCGAGGCCCGGGCGGCCCGCGCCGTCGGCGCCCAGCAATCGCTGCTCGGCATCGTCCGGCGGATCGGCCGCACCGAATACATCATCGGCTTTCGTGTCCGCCAGGCCGACAGTGGCGCGCTCGTCGCCGCCGGTGACAGCGGATTGCGCCTCGGCGCCAATTATTCCTGGAGTCGCGGCGCGGTGCGTCTGGTGCGCGAGCGGCTGCTCGAGACCGGCACCCAGAATTGAAAAAGGGCGAGGATCGGTACGCGAGGACGGCAGTGATGCCACCTCTCGTCGTGGCGCGAGACGACACGCCGCCCTCCGTGTAAATCCGGGCTGTTGTGATTTGTGACGATTTCATTACGGTCGGATGACAGGATAGGCTTCCTTGATCTGTCGGCATGCGCCGGCGAAGGGCGCCTGCATTCGACCGCCTGATGTCACTGACCCCGAACGACCAACCGATCACCACGCTCGCCGCGGCGAGCGCAACACGCTCCGCGGCCGTCCGGCTGTCCGCCGTCGCCGCGCCGCATGTCGCGGCGCTGGCCCTGATGCTGCACACCGAGACCGATTTCGGCTCGCGGCTCGGCTTCGTGCTGGCCTGGGGCATCCTGAACTGCTTCTGGCTGGTGCTGCTGCGGCGGCCTGCGGTGTCCGGCGCGTTGGCGTTGACCATGGTCGTGGTGCTGGTGCTGCTGTCGCAGCTCAAGCACGCCGTGGTCCAGATGACGGCGAACTTCGTCGACGTGATGCTGATCGATCACGACAGCGCGGCGTTCCTGTTCACGATCTTCCCGAACCTGAAGCTGTCGGTGCTGGTGGCGGCCGCCGTCGTGCTGCCGCTGATGGGGCTGCTGTGGTGGGCGGATCCGTTCCGGATCGCGCGGCTGCCGGCGCTGGCCGGCAAGCTCGCCTGCCTTGCCGCGCTCACGCTGTATTCGCTCAACTGGCGCGACGAGACCTGGCGCGGCTATTATGACGACGGCTATCTGTCGAAATTCGCCCGCTCCGGCGTCACGGCGGTGTCGGACTTCCTCGCCAACGGCTTCATGGAATCCGACGCCACGGCTGATCGAAGTCTGGCTGCCTTCGTCCCGGATTCCTGTCATCCGGCCGGACGGCGCCCGAACATCGTGCTGATCCACGACGAATCCAGCTTCGACATCCGCTCGGCGCCAGGCATCAAGGTGCCGGATGGCTATGGCAGCCATTTCAAGTCGTTCGACGGCAAGGCGCGGCAGTTCATGGCCGAGAGCAATGGCGGACCGAGCTGGTTCACCGAGTACAACGTGCTTGCCGGCCTGTCGTCGCGCTCGTTCGGCCGCTTCGCCTATTTCGTGACCCGGATCGCGTCCGGCCGGGTCGAGCGCGGCCTGCCGCTGGCGCTGCGCAATTGCGGCTACGACACGGTGTCGCTCTATCCCGCGCAGGGCGCCTTCATGAGCGCGCGCAGCTTCCAGACCACGGTCGGCGTCGACCGCTTCCTCGACGCGCGCGATCTCGGCGCCAAGGGCGTCGAGCCCGACGGCTTCTTCTACGATGCCGCGCTCGATCTGATGCAGCACCGGCCGCGCGGAAAGCCGCTGTTCATGTTCGTCTATCTCGCCGCCAACCATTTCCCGTGGGAGACGACGTTCCGGCCCGACCTGACGCCATCCTGGCGAGCGCCCGGCAATCTGCCTTCGATCGATGAGTATCTGCGCCGCCAGGCGATGAGCGCGACGGACTATCAGCGCTTCCTCGCCAGCCTGAAGAAGCGCTTCGGCGACCAGCCGTTCCTGATCGTGCGCTACGGCGATCACCAGCCGGAGTTCTCGCCGCACATTCTCGATCCCAAGCTCGACGAGGCCGGCATCGGCGAGAAGCTCGAGAGCTATGATCCGCGCTATTATCGGACCTATTACGCCGTCGATGCCGTCAATTTCGAGCCGCGCCAGAGCGCGGTCGTGATGGATCGGATCGACGCCGCCTATCTGCCGCTGGTCACGCTCGAAGCCGCCGGCATTCCGCTCGATCCGTCCTTCGCCGAGCAGAAGGACATCATGCTCCGCTGCAAGGGCGTGTTCTACGCCTGCGGCGACGGCGCCGAGGCGCGCCGCTTCAACCGCATGCTGATCGACGCCGAGCTGATCCGGGGGCTGTGACCGGCCGACGCCAAGGTCGGCCGGGCAACGTGTTTGCAACGCCCGCTGCTACTCCGCCGCCGTGTCGGTGACGATGCCGCCGATGTTCTGCCAGTGCGCGCCGTCGAACTGGATCATCTGCAACTGCTTGTTGACGCGATAGTCCGTCGGCGAGGTCGTGATGCTGATGCCCGGCAGCAGCATGCCGAGCTCGACACGGTTGAGGTTAGTGGCCTGCTTCAGCACGTTCTCCCGCGTCAGCTCGTCGCCGCACTGCTTCAGCACCTGGACCAGGAGCTCGGCGGTGATGTAGCCATAGACGTTGAAGTTCGAGCCCTTGTCGCCGTCGGGATAGTACTTCTCCATGAAGGCGAGATAGCGCTGCACGCCGGGGTCGTTCTTGAAGCCCTCCTCGAGCGGGTCCTTGACGTAGCCGACGCTGATAAGGCCCTTGGCATTCTCGAGCCCGGCGGGCTTCAGGGTGGCGCCCATCGAATTGGCGTTGATGTCGACGATGTGGACCGGCTTCCAGCCGAGCTCGGCGACCTTCCTGATCGCCTGCGCGGCCTGCTTCGGCGTCGAGGCGCTGAACAGCAGGTCGGCGCCAGCATCCTTCAGCTTCAGAATCTGCGAGTCGATCGTGGGCTCGGTGATCTCGTAGGAGGTCTCGGCGACGATCATCTTGGCGGCCTTGTCGCCCAGCCCGGCCTTCAGGCCGGCGAGATAGTCGCGGCCGAGATCGTCGTTCTGGTAGAGCACGCCGATCTTGGCGTCGGGATAGGTCTTGAGGATGTATTGGCCGTAGATGCGGCCTTCGACGACGTAGCTCGGATTGAATCCCATCGTCCAAGGAAAATGCTTGGGATCGGTGAAGCGCGAGGCGCCGGTGGCCGCGAACAGCTGCGGCACCTTCTTCGTGTTGAGATATTTCTGCACGGCGACATTCGGCGCGGTGCCGATGATCTGGAACGTCAGCAGCACCTCGTCGCTCTCGACCAGCTTGCGCACCTGCTCGACCGTCTTCGGCGGTGAATAGGCGTCGTCATACTGGATCAGGTTGATCTTGCGCCCGTTCACGCCGCCCTGGTCGTTGATCATCTTCATATAGGCGGCCTGCGCCTTGCCGATGGTGGCATAGGCCGACGCCGGGCCGCTCAGCGGCACGGTCTGCCCGACCTTGATCTCGCTGTCGCTGGCGCCGGTATCGTACTTCTTCTCGGCGGCCAGCGCCGGCGCGGTTGCCGCGAGCGACAGCAGAGCAAGCGCGGCCAGCGCGGTGGTCCCAATCCTCATCACATCCACTCCCTGAATATCTTTTGTGAAACTCACTCGGCCTTGATGGCGGCGTCGCGGATGACCGCGCTCCATTTTTTGGTTTCGTCGGCGATGAACTGGCCGAATGCTGCAGCGTCGCGCGGCTGCGGATCGAGCCCCTGGGCGAGCAGCTTCTGCTTCACCTCGGGGGCGGCGAGATCGGTGAGGATTTCGCGCGACAGCCGGTCGACGATGGGCTGCGGCGTCGCGCCCGGCGCCATGAAGCCGTACCAGCCCGACGCGACCACGTTCGGCAGGCCCTGCTCGCGCAGGGGCGGCGCCTGCGGATAGATCGCGCTGGGCTCGGTGGCGGCGACGCCGAGCACGCGGAACTGGCCGGCCTGGATGTAGGGCAGCGCGGTGCTGATCGCGGTCAGCGTCGCATCGACGCGGCCGGCGAGCAGCTCGGTGTAGGCCATCGAGTCGCCGCGGAAGGGAATGTTGAGGCCGGTCACCTTGGCGTCGCGGAACAGCAGCTCGGCGGCGAGATGCGGCTGCGAGCCGGCGCCCGGCGAGGCGAAGGTCAGGCCCTCGGGCTTGGACTTGCCGTAGGCGATCAGCTCGGCCAGCGTCTTGAACGGCGCGTTGGCGCTGATCATCAGGAAGATCGGCGCAACGACGGTGCCGGCCACGGGGCGCAGGTCCTTCACCGGATCGTAGGTCAGCTTGCCGAACAGCGCTTCGGCGGTGACGTAGGGCGCGGCGGCGTAGAGCAGGGTGTAGCCGTCGGGTGCGGCGCGGGCGACGAGGTCGTTGGCGATGCGGCTGCCGGCGCCGGGCTTGTTCTCGATGATGAACTGCTGGCCGAGGTGATGTTCGAACTCCGCCGCCAGAAGGCGCAGCGAGATGTCGCTGGCGCCGCCGGCGCCATAGGGACAGATCAGCCGCACCATGCGGGTCGGCCAATCGCCCTCGGCTCGTGCACGATGGCCGTAGCCCAGCGCCAGCGCGGCCCCTGCACCGAGCAGGCCGCGGCGCGTCATCGTCGGTTGTCTCATCGCGCGTCTCCCTGTCTGCTGCATCCCTTGTCCGGGCTGCTCCGACGCGTTCTTCGCCGCGCCTTGTCGTCTTTGCTCGCGCCGCGTCAGATCACCTTCCTGCGGGCGAGATCGTCCATCTCCTGGTCTGATAGTCCGAGCCAGCCCTGGTAGATCTCGCGGTTGTCCTGGCCGACGTCGCCGGCGGCATGGCGCAGCGTGGCGGGATCGTTGCCAAAGCGCGGCACGACGTTCGACATCGCCACCGAGCCGAAATCGCGGTCGGGCACGCGCGTGATCATCTCGCGCGCGATCGCCTGCGGATCAGTCGCGATCTGGTCGATCGCGTAGATCGGTGCGATCGTTCCCTTGGCCTCGGTGAAGCGGGCGACGACATCATCCAGGTCATGCGCGGCGCACCAGGCGGCGAAGATCGCGTTGAGTTCGGCCGCATGCTTCACCCGCGAGGCATTGTTCGCGAAGCGCGGATCGTCGATCAGGTCGGGACGATCGATCGCGCGACAATTGGCGGCGTAGAGCGCGTTGGTCGAGCCGGCGAGCGTCACCCAGCGATCGTCGCGGGTGCGATAGACCGCGGCCGGCGCCGAGTAGCCGTTGGCATTGCCGATCCGGCTGCGGCTGAAGCCGAGCTGATCGTGCTCGACCGGCAGCACGTCGAGCAGCCGGAACACGGCCTCCGTCAGCGCCAGGTCGATCTCCTCGCCCGGCGCCTCGGGATCAACAGCCCGCTTCCACAACGCTGCCAGCACGCCGAGTGCGCCGAACGCGCCGCCGATGGCATCGCCGATCGGATAGCCCGGATGGGTCGGCTCGCCCTCGGCCTCGCCGGTGATGTAGGTGAGCCCGCCCATCGCCTCGAAGATGCGGGCAAAGCCCGGACGGTCGCGGTACGGCCCGTCCTGGCCGAACGCGGTGGCGCGCAGGATGACGAGGCGCGGCTGGATCGACCACAGCACCTCTTTCGTCAGGCCCCAGCGGTCGAGCGTGCCGGGGCGGAAGTTCTCCATCAGGACGTCGAAGCGCGGCAGCAGCCGCTTGAACAGCGCGAGCCCCTCCGGCGTGCGCAGGTCGAGCGTCGCGAGGCTCTTGTTGCGGTTGGCGGTCTTCCACCACAGCGGCTTGCCGTCCTTGAACGGCGGAAAGGTGCGGACAGCGTCGCCATGGCCCGGCATCTCGATCTTCAGAACCTCGGCGCCGTAGTCGGCGAGCAGCGTCGCCGCGAACGGTGCAGCGATGATCGTCGCGATGTCCAGAACGCGCAAACCCTGGAGTGGCCCGGCCATGTCGTGATGCACCTGTCTCAGCCGGCTTCGGCCGCAAGCGCCGGCTCCGGCGCGCGCCTGATGATCTCGGGCTCGGCTTCGTTGATGAGCGCCCGGATGCTGGCGGCGAGCGCCGTGATGCGCGGACCGATCTCGGCCTCGAGCTGACCCGGCTGCAGCCGGAAAGCGGGAATGCCGCAATTGATCGCGAAGGCGCGGCCGGAGCTGTTCGCGTAATGCAGCGGCGCAGCGACGGCGTGAATCGCGGGCATGTATTCGCCGATGCAGGTGCAGAAGCCGCGCTCGGCACATTGCGTGATGCCGTCGAAATAGAGCGTGCGGAAGCTGGCCCATTGCTTGGCATCGTCGGCGGCGAGCTGCGCGTCGAAGCGCGCGGCTTCGGCTGGAGGCAGGATCGCGGCCGCCGCGCGTCCCATCGCGGTCGCGACCACGGTGATCGGCATGCCGATGTCGGGAACGTGCGGCCCGACATCGCCGGAGCGCGCCGTCTCGACATACACCACGGCGTTGCCGTCGAGCAGGCCGATCGAGACGGTGCCGCGCACGCTGGCGGCAAAATCCTGCATCAACGGTCGTGCGAGCTGCCGGAACGGCATGTCGGCGAGCAGCGGATGCGCCATCCGCAGCGCGCGGACACCAAGGCGATATTTCGCGAGGTCCTGGTCGAAGGAGAGATAGCCGAGCTCGGTGAGCGTGTGGGTCAGCCGGGCGACCGTAGGCCGCGGAATGCCGGTGCGCACCGATATGTCCATGTTTCCGAGCACGGGAGATTCCGTCCCGAACGCCTCCAGCACGATGAGGCCCTTGGCCAGCGTGGTGGCAAAGGCGGCGTCGCCGGCGCTGTCGGCCAGCATCGTTTCGAGGGCGCGATTGCGGACGGCGAGGGCGGATCGTGGAGGTGCGGGCATGCGGCGGAGAATGATCCAGGAATTTTGGAGAGTCCATATATTTGTAGATATAATGATTGTACGTCCACTATGTGGACAAATGTCGGACGTGCGGTGGCCACGCGCGATGCTCGCCCGATCGTGGCTTGTGACGCGGGTGGAGGCCCGCTACCGGTGCCGCCTCAACGTCCGGGAGGCCAATCGATGTCGACATCAGTCAAGCAGATGCTGGAAGCCGCCAACGCCGCGGTTCCGAAGATCACGCCGGCCGAGGCGCAGGCCATAATCGCCAAGGGCAACACCCTCATCGTCGACGTGCGCGATGCGCCGGAGGTCGAGAAGAGCGGCAAGATTGCCGGCGCCGTGCACGTTTCGCGCGGCATGCTCGAATTCCGCGCCGATCCGGACTCGCCCTATCACGACAAGAATTTCGCCAAGGACAAGAGCGTGATCCTGTATTGCGCCTCGGGCGGCCGCTCGGCGCTGTCGGGCAAGACGCTGAAGGATCTCGGCTACGCCAAGGTGTTCAACGTCGGCGCGTTCAAGGACTGGGCCGAGAATGGCGGCGCGGTGGAGAAGCCGATCGAGCCGGGGATGTGAGCGTGCCCAACTGATTGGTGCGGCGGTCGTCGCGCCAACCACCGCCGTCATTGCGAGCGAAGCGAAGCAATCCAGGGCTCCGCAAGGACTCTGGATTGCTTCGGCGCTACGCGCCTCGCAATGACGTGCTGCGAAGGCAGGGCTTACTTCGCGATCTTGCTCCACAGCCAGCGCGCCACCGCCTGCGGCGAGGACTGTGCGTCACTACCGGAAGCGCGCAGATTGGCCTGCTGCATGGTCGCGATGTCGATGCGGCCGAGCAGCGGCCGTAACGCATCCTGCAATGCGCGGTCCTCGGCGCGCTTCGGCGACAGCAGCAGGATCGCGTCGTAAGGCGGGATCGCCTGCTTGGGATCGTCGAGCACGACGAGGTCGTATTTCGCGATCAGCCCGTCGCTGGTGTAGCCGGCGATGACGTCGACCTCGCCGGAGGCGACCGCGGCATACATGAAGTCCGGCTGCATCTGGCGCTGGGCGCGGAAGGCGAGACCATAGGCGTCGCGCAGGGCCGCCCATTCCGGGCGCGAGAAGAACTCGTAGTCGCCGGCGATCGACATCTCGGAGGCATGGCGCGCGAGGTCGGCGATCGAGCGGATGCCGAGGGCTTCCGCCTTCTTGCGCGGCATCACCAGCGCATAGGCGTTCTCGAAGCCGAGCTCGCCGAGCAGGGTGACCTTGTCCTTGGCGAGATCCTGCTTCAACGCATCGAGCAGTGCGACGCGCGGCAGCTGCTCCGTGTGGTGGAACTGGTTCGCCCACAGCGTGCCGGAATACTCGACATAGAGATCGATGTCGCCGCTCTTGAGCGCACCATAGATGACGCTGGAGCCGAGGCCGGCGCGGGATGTGGCCGTGAGGCCTGCCGCCTGCAGCCGCTCGCTGAGCAGCGCCGACAGCACATATTGTTCGGTGAAGGTCTTGGCGCCGATCACGTAGCGCGCGGACGTGCCGGCGAGCGAGGGCAGCAGGCTGGCGCCGACCATCAGCGCGATCGTCGCGGTGCCGAGGCCCACGCGGGCGCGGCTGCGCGTGCGCAAGCCATGCTCGATCAGCGCTAGCAACTGATCGACCGCAAGCGCCAGCACCGCGGCGGCGACGCAGCCGAACACGACCAGCACCCAGTTCTGGGTCTGCAATCCGGCAAAGATGTAGTTGCCGAGCGAGGTCTGGCCGATCGGCGTCGACAAGGTCGCGGTGCCGATCACCCACACCGCCGCGGTGCGGATGCCAGCCATGATGACCGGCAGCGCCAGCGGCAGCTCCACCATCGTCAGCGCCTGGCGCTCGGTCATGCCGACGCCCTTGGCTGCCTCAATCAGGCTGGCGTCGACGCCGTTCAGCCCGGTGATGGTGTTGCGCAACACGGGCAGCATCGAATACAGCGCCAGCGCCAGCATGGCCGGCAGGAAGCCGAAGGCCGAGAACGACAGGCCGAACCAGCGCAAGGTCAGTGCCGCCAGCGCCAGCAGCAGCGGATAGAACAGCGCCAGCAGCGCCAGTCCCGGCACCGTCTGCACCACGCTGGCGACGCCGAGCAGCAGATTGCGCAGGGCAGGGCGATTGCGCGCGACGAGCGCGAGCGGGAAGCTGATGGCGAGACCGAGCGCGAGCGCCGCGATGCTGACGCGCAGATGGCTGCCGAGATAGTCGGCGAGATGCGACAGCGCCTCGGCGAAGCGTGGATCCGACAGGACGCTCATGCCGCCCCGCTGTCGGGCAGCAGCGCCACCAGCCGCGCCGCCTGCCGCCGCGGCGTCGTCATCAGCTCCGTCACGTAGGGTTCGCGGCTGGCCGCGAGCTCGGCCGGCGTGCCGACCTCGACGAGGCGTCCGCCGCGCATCACCGCGATGCGCTCGGCGAGCAGCAGCGCCTCGGTGATGTCATGCGTGATCATGATCGTGGTCAGCGCGAGCTTGTCGTGCAGCGCGCGATAGTCGCCGCCGAGCGCATCGCGCGTCAGCGGATCGAGCGCGCCGAACGGCTCGTCCATCAGCACGATGCGCGGCCGCGCCGCGAGCGCGCGGGCGACGCCGACACGCTGGCGCTGGCCGCCGGAGAGCTCGTGCGGCAGCCGGTCGCGATGCGCCTTGCGGTCGAGCTGGACGAGGTCGAGCAGCTCGTCGACGCGCGTGGCGATCTCGGCCGGCGGGGTCCCCAGCAGCCTGGGGGTGATGCCGATATTGGCGGCAACCGTCATGTGCGGGAACAGCGCCCCGTTCTGGAACACATTGCCAACCCGGCGACGCAGGCTGACAGGATCGAGGCCGGCGATATCCTCGCCGGCAATCCGGATCGTGCCGCCGTCCAGCTCGATCAGGCGGTTGGTCAGCCGCAGCAGCGTGGTCTTGCCCGAGCCGGAGCCGCCCACGATCGCCAGGAACTCACCCTCGGCGATCTCCAGCGATACGCCGTCGACCGCGGTCACGGCGCCTGCCGCGCCGGGGAAACTCTTGCGGACGTTGGCATAGACGATGAACGGCGTGCGCTGCATGCGGCCTTGTGGAACGGTTGGCCTTGGCTCAGGCCGAACACCTAGCACGTCCGGCCGCCGCGTTGAACTTCGCCCCGCAAGCGGCTAAGCCGTCCCGGCCATTCTCGGGGGAGGAACTTGGACGTGACGATGCCCACGGCCGCCGCGGTCGCGCTGGAGCGAACGACGGTGGCATTCCGTCTCGCCGGCGGACGCACCTACACCGCCGTCGAGACGGCGGATCTCAGCGTCGCCGACGGCGAGTTCGTCGCCATCGTCGGGCCGACCGGCTGCGGCAAATCCACCCTTCTCAACGTGGCGGCGGGCCTGCTGAAGCCGGCCGCCGGCCACGTGCGCATCTTCGGCCAGCCTCTGGCCGGCCTCAATCGCGACGCCGGCTACCTGTTCCAGGCCGATGCGCTGTTCCCATGGAAGACCGCGCTGGAGAACGTCGCGATCGGGCTCGAGGTCGCGGGCACGCCGTCGAAGGATGCGGCCGCCAAGGCGCAGCAATGGCTGACCTCGGTCGGCCTCGGCGCATTCGGCAACCGCTATCCGCACATGCTGTCGGGCGGCCAGCGCAAGCGCGTCGGCCTTGCCCAGGTGCTGATCCGCAATCCGCGTATCATCCTGATGGACGAGCCGTTCGGGCCGCTGGACGCGCAGACGCGGCAGATCATGGGCAATTTGCTGCTCGATCTCTGGAATGCCGACCGCAAGGCGGTGCTGTTCGTGACCCACGATCTCGAGGAGGCGATCGCGCTCGCCGACCGCGTCGTCATCATGTCGGCGGGGCCGGCCTCGCGCATCATCGGCGACTGGCGCGTCACGCTGCCGCGCCCGCGCGACATCTTCGAGGTGCGCATGAAGCACGAGTTCCACGAGCTGCACCGCGAGATCTGGCAGACGCTGAAGGCCGAGGTCGAGAAGACCTACAAGCAGGCGGAGGCAGTGTGACGGGGCGTTTGCAGGGCTTGAGTTGTCGCGCGCTTCCTTCTCGGCCACGGCGGTGCGCTCCCTCCCCCCTTGCGGGGGAGGGTTGGGGTGGGGGGTACCCAGCAAAGATTGGTGCTCGTGGCACCCCCACCCCCAACCCCTCCCCGCAAGGGGGAGGGGAGCAGAGCGGCGTGAGAGGCTTCACCTTCGTACCCACCACACCGCATGGAGCAGCGTGATGTCGCGTCTCGGTCTGCTCGCGCTGCAATTGCTCGTCGCGATCGTCGCGATTGCGCTGTGGCAACTGCTCGCCACCGTGCCCGTGTTTGGACGCATCTGGCTTCCGCCATTCTTCTTCTCCAATCCGGTCGACGTGTTCGCGCAGGTCGTCAAATGGTTCGCCACCGGCGCGATCTGGAAGCACCTCGCGATCACGCTGTGGGAGTCGATCCTGGCGTTCGCGATCGGCTCGCTCGGCGGCGTGCTGGTCGGCTTCTGGTTCGCGCGCAAGCCGCTGGTGGCCGCCGTGTTCGATCCCTACGTCAAGATGGCCAACGCGCTGCCGCGTGTCGTGTTGGCGCCGATCTTCACGCTGTGGCTCGGCCTCGGCATCTGGTCCAAGGTCGCGCTCGGCGTGACGCTGGTGTTCTTCATCGTGTTCTTCAACGTCTATCAGGGCGTCAAGGAGGTCTCGACCGTGGTGCGCGACAATGCCCGCATGCTCGGCATGAGCGAGCGGCAACTGATGCGCCACGTCTATTGGCCGTCGGCGCTGTCGTGGATGTTTTCGTCGCTGCACACGTCGGTGGGCTTCGCCGTCGTCGGCGCTGTCGTCGGCGAATATCTCGGCTCCGCGGCCGGCCTCGGCTATCTGATCCAGCAGGCCGAAGGCATCTTCGACGTCGCCGGCGTATTTGCCGGCATGTTCGTGCTGTCGGCGTTCGTCATCCTGATCGACATCTGTGTCACGCTGGTGGAGCGTCGGCTGCTGGTGTGGCGCCCGGATGCGGCGGATGGGCGATGATGGGCGCGGTGCCGCGCCACCCACCATTGTCGTCCCGGCGAACGCCGGGACCCATAACCACCGGCCGTCGTTTGTGGCACGCGCGATGACCAGTCTTCTCCATCCGCGACATCACGCGGTATGGGTCCCGGCGTTCGCCGGGACGACAGCGGCAATTCGGGGCGGCCTTCTCATTCACAGCACACACGCCTAATCTGATCGACAACACGAACGGAGGAAACCAATGAACAAGATGTTGAGCCGGGTCACCGGCGCGCTGCTGGCGCTGACGCTAAGCACCGGTCTCGCCAGCGCTGCCACCAAGGTCACGATCGCAATCGGGGGCGGCGCCTGCCTGTGCTATCTGCCGACCGTGCTGGCCAAGCAGCTCGGCGAATACGAGAAGGCCGGGCTCGAGGTCGAGCTGGTCGACCTCAAGGGCGGCTCGGATGCGCTGAAGGCCGTGCTCGGCGGCAGCGCCGACGTCGTCTCCGGCTATTTCGACCACTGCGTCAATCTCGCGGCCAAGAAGCAGGAGATGCAGTCCTTCGTCGTCTACGACCGCTATCCCGGCCTCGTGCTGGTGGTGGCGCCGTCGCACAACAAGGAGATCAGCTCGGTCAAGGATCTCGCCGGCAAGAAGGTAGGCGTCAGCGCGCCGGGCTCCTCGACCGACTTCTTCCTGAAATACATGCTGAAGAAGAACGGCCTCGATCCGTCGGGCACGGCCGTGATCGGCGTCGGTCTCGGCGCGACCGCCGTGGCCGCGATGGAGCAGGGCCAGATCGATGCGGCCGTGATGCTCGATCCCTCGGTCACCGTGCTGCAGGGCAAGCATCCGGATCTCAAGATCCTCAGCGATACCCGTACCCAGCACGACACGCTGGAGGTGTTCGGCGGCGAATATCCCGGCGGCGCGCTGTACTCGACGGCGGCCTGGATTGCCGGCCATGACAAGGAGACGCAGGCGCTGACCAACGCCATCGTGGCGACGCTGGGCTGGATCCATTCGCATACGCCGGAGGAGATCATGGCGAAGATGCCGGAGGAGCTGGTCGGCAAGGACAAGGCGCTCTATCTCGCGGCGCTGAAGAACACCATCCCGATGTACTCGCAGACCGGCAAGATGGACCCGAAGGGCGCCGACGCCGTGCTCGCGGTGTTCAGCACCGGTTCGCCCGACGTCGCCAAGGCCAATGTCGACGTCAGCAAGACCTTCACCAACAAGTTCGTCGAACAGGCGAAGGGCACGAAGTAGGGGGATGACCGAGGTCGTCATCCACCGCGTCACCGCGCTCGACCTCAAGGTCGAGCCGTGGGAGTGGCCGTTCGCGAAACAGCGCCGCGACGACATCGCGGCGCATTTCGCCGAATGCCGGCGCGCCAAGCCGGGCCTGTGGAACGGCCGCGTGCTGCTAGGGCGCAACCCGCGCTTCGCGGACGGCCTGTTCGAAGCGAGCTATTTCGAGACCGATTTCGCCAGCCTGCTGGCGTGGCGCGACTGGGGCTTTCCGGATCGCACCGCCTTCAACGGCTTCGGCATGGGCGCGCTGCGTGCCGCCGACGGCGCCTTCGTGCTCGGCGAGATGGGCGTGCATACCGCCAATGCCGGCCGGCTGTATTTTCCCGCCGGCACGCCGGATCTCGCCGACGTCAACAACGGCGTGCTCGATCTCGCCGCCAACGTCGCGCGGGAGGTCGAGGAGGAGACCGGGCTCGCGCCATCGGACTATCAGGCCGCGGCGCATTGGGACTGTGTCGTGACCGGCGCGTCGATCGCGCTGATGCGCGTGCTCGACGCCTCCGACATGGGCGAGGCTCTGCAGCGCCGCATCGAGGCCAATCTCGCGGCCCAGGACGAGCCGGAACTCTGCTCGATCCGGCTGGTTCGAAGCAGGAGCGATCTGACTGCGGCGATGCCGCGCTTCGTGACCGCCTTCCTCGAAACGCAATTCAGCCCCGGAGAGCCGTCCTCATGAGCAAGAAACCGCGCACGCTGGCCGATGAGCTCGATGGTTTCATCTCGCCGTTCCGGATCGATGGCGGGCACAGATTTCACCTCAAATCGCACAAGACCAAGGTCAAGGGCGGTCTCGACAAGGAGCAGGGCGAGGCGATCATCGAGCAGAACCGCCAGCGCCTCTCCGATTTCCAGGAGAAGCTGTACGCGCAGGACCGCTGGTCGGTGCTGGTGCTGCTGCAGGGCATGGATGCCTCGGGCAAGGACAGCGCCATCAAGAGCATCTTCGAGGGCGTCAATCCGCAGGGCTGCGAGGTCACCTCGTTCAAGCAGCCGACTTCGAAGGAGCTCGATCACGATTTCATGTGGCGCAGCGCCATCGCGCTCCCCGAGCGCGGCCGCATCGGCATCTTCAATCGTTCCTACTACGAGGAATGCCTGGTCACGCGCGTGCATCCGGAGATCCTCAAGGCCGAGAAGCTGCCGCCGAGGCTCGTCACCAAGAACATCTGGCGCGAGCGCTTCGAGGACATCTCCGCTTTCGAGCGTTACTTGTCGCGCAACGGCACCGTGATCCTGAAGTTCTTCTTCAACATTTCCAAGGAGGAGCAGCGCGCGCGCTTTCTCGACCGGCTGGAGGAGCCGGCGAAGAACTGGAAGTTCTCGATGGGGGACATCACCGAGCGCGCCAAGTGGCCCCGCTATCAGGCGGTCTATCAGGACATCGTGCGCCACACCTCGACGCCCTATGCGCCGTGGCATGTCGTTCCGGCCGACCACAAATGGTTCGCTCGTGTCGTCATCGGCTCGACCATCGTCGCCGCGCTGGAAAGCCTGGATCTGCATTTTCCGCGCGTCGATGCCGCCTCGCGCGAGGAGTTCAAGGCGGTGCGGAAGGCGCTGGAGAGCGAAGGCAAGGGCGGCAAGAAGGGCGGCGGCTGAGACGCGAAGCCAAAGCCGCAATCACCCGGCATTGCCTCACGCCGCGCCGGCCTGCCGCCGGTCGGCGTCGCCCGCCACCAGGAATCGACGCTCGAAATCGGTGGCCGGCATCGGCTTGCCGAAGTGATAGCCCTGTCCCTGCTCGCAGCCGAGCCGCAGCAGGAACTCCGCCGTCGCCTCGTTCTCGATGCCCTCGGCGATCACGGACAGGCCGAGCTGTTTGCTGAGGCTGACCGTCGAGCCGACGATGGCCGCGTCGTCGGCCTGGGTCAGCACGTCACGCACGAAGGAGCGGTCGATCTTCAGGCCATCGAGCGGGAATTTCTTCAGGTAGCTCAGGCTCGCATAGCCGGTGCCGAAATCGTCGAACACCAGGCTGACGCCGAGCGCCTGCAGCCGGTTGAACGTCTGCAGCACGCCGGGTTCGTCGTGCAGCAGGATGTCCTCGGTGACTTCGAGCTCGAGCAGGCGCGGCGACAGGCCGGTCGACGTGAGCAGCTTGCTGACGAAGGCGGCGAGGTCGCCGGACTGGAACTGGGACGGCGACAGGTTGACGCCGACGCGGATGTCGTGGCCGGCGAGCTGCCATTCCCGCGCCTGCCGGCAGGCGGTGGCCATGACCCAGGTCGCAACCGCCTCGGACAGATGCGAGGTGTTGACGACCGGAATGAAATCACCGGGAGGCACGAGGCCGCGCGTCGGATGACGCCAACGGATCAGCGCCTCGGCGCCGATCACGCGGCCGTTCAACAGCTCCACTTGCGGCTGGTAGAACAGCTCGAATTCGTTCCGCTCGACGGCGAGCGCAAGCTCGGCCTCCAGCGTCAATCGCTGCTCGAGCTCGCGGCGGATGGCGCTCTCGAAGAGCACATGGCTGCCCGGCCGGTCCATCTTGGCGCGACAGAGGGCGAGGTGCGCGTTGCTGAGCAACTCGTCTGCCGAGTGCCCGCCCTCGGGATGCACCGCGACGCCGAGGGTGACCTTGACGCGCTGCTGACGCGTGCCCGCGTCCAGCGGCGCCTCGAACAGCTGCGACAGATGGTCGGCGAGCTCGGCCACGGTGCCGCCGATGGCGGAGCAGGGAATGGCGACGGCGAACTCGTCGCCGCTGAGCCGGGCGACGCGGCCCATGTTGCCGATCTCGGTGCGGAGCCGCTCGGCCGCCGCGCGCAAGACGCTGTCGCCGAAGGCGTGGCCGAGCATGTCGTTGATGCGCTGGAACGCATCGAGCCCGATCACCAGCAGCGCCACGCGGTCGGACGCGGCATCCGCGGTCTCGATCATGGCCGCGAGCTCGCTCTGCAGCGTGTTGCGGTTGATCAGCGCGGTCAGCGTGTCGTGCTCGGCGAGGTAGCGGATGCGCTCGGCCTCGCGCTTGCGCACCGAGATGTCGCGCAGGATCACGCCGTATTGCAGGCCGTCGGCGCCCTGCCAGGCGGAGAAGCTCGCCTCGACCGGAAACACCTCGCCGTCCTTGCGGCGGCCGTCGAACTCGATCGTGGATCCGCCGGGCATCAACGTCGCCGGCAGCGCCGCCTCCTGCTGCGGAAACAGGTCGTGCGTGTCGCTGCCGTCGGCGCGCAGGCGCGCGAAGGGCTGGCCGATGATCTCGTCGGCACCGTAACCGAAGATCGCGACGGCGCCCGGATTCCACACCGTGATCCGCCGGTCCCGGTCGGTGCAGACAAGCCCGTCGCCGATCGACATCGCGATTCGCTCGAAGCGGCTCTCGGCAACGTGCCGTAGCAGGCCGCGGAAGCCGATCTCGTCGAGGGCCGTTGCCGCGAGATAGGCGACCAGCGCGATCTGTAGCAGCGAGGTGTCGAGCACCAGGGCATAGCGGTCGTGCAGCAGCAGCGCCGCGGCCTCGATCAGAACGCTGATCATGGCGATCAGCAGCGCGCGCCGCGCCGCCGAGAGCTGCCGCCAGCTCGCCAGCATGATGATGACGATCAGCAGCAGGCCGGCCATGGTGGCCGTCGTCGATGTCGAGAGCAGGGTGCGGTGCTGAATGATGGACTCGGCCGCTAGCGCCTGCAGCATGACGCCGGGCAGAACGCGGCCGTTCGGCACGCTGTAGTAGTCGCCGAGCTCGATGGCGGTCGCGCCGACGATCACCCGCTTGTCCTTGAGCTTGGCCAGCGCCGCCGCGTCGCCGCGGACGACGTCGACATACGACACCCTCGGCAGGGACGATGGATCGATGCCGTAGTCGACCAGGAACGAGCTGTGCTTGACCGCATCGCTTCCGGCGAGGAACGCTCCCATGGACTGCAGGTAGGTCTTCGCGCCGCCGGTCTCATCATTTTCGCCGAAAGCGTAGCTTCTGACGCGACCGTCGCGTGCCACCTCGATGTTCACGAAGGCCGACCATGCGAGCTGCTCGAACTGTGGCAGCGGTCGGTTGAGGTGAATGGTGGTTTCCTTCCCCGCCGCATCGAGCTGCCTGAAGACCGGCAGCACGACCGAGCTCTTGGCATTCTGCAGCGCGTTCAGGAAGGCCTGATCGCCGGCCGCGTCGGACGGCGTGCTGAAATCGACGTCGAAGGCGACGTCGCGGACACCGGCGCGCTGCAACTGCTCCAGCAGGTGCGCATACTGGGTCCGCGGCCACGGCCAAACGCCGATGGCTTCGATCGAGCGCGGGTCGATCGCGACCACCGCGATCTCGCCGCTGGCAGGGCGGTTGTCGAGGCGGAAGCGCAGATCGACGAGAGCTTGGCTCAACAGCTCGTGGCCGCCTGACAGGCCGACCGTCAGCAGCGCAACGACCACCAGAATATGCGGCATGAACCGCCTGAACATGCCCTCTCCCCAATGACTGCGTGCCACGTCGACGCCCGCTTTCGCGATCCCAATCTCATCCCATTCCGAGCGCAGAGCCATCAGGAACCCTGCTGGCCTGCGCTCCCCCACGACCACGCATGCCGGCGTGAAGCTCGATGGCGATCCTCAGTTCTTGTTGTGACCGTAGGCGTGGGCATTGCCGTTGCCGTGGCTGCCATTGCCATGGTCGCCGCTATTGCCGTTGCCGCTACCGCTGTTTCCGTTGCCGCCGTTACCGTTGCCGCTGTTACCGTTGCCGCTGTTTCCGTTACCGCCGTTGCCGTTACCGTTGTTGCTGTGGCCGTTGTTGCCGTGGCCGTTGTTGCCGTTGCCACTGCCGCCATTGTTGTTGCCGTTGCCGCCGTTGCCATTGCTGGCGGCATTGGCGCTGGCGGAGCCGCTCGGTGAGCCGATCGCTGCGGTGACGGCGGCTGCGACCGAGGAGTCTCCCGACGTGCCGCTTGCGGTGGCCGAGTTGCTCGTCGCATTGCCGCTGTTGCCGCGCGCGTCATTCCAGGCGGTGCTTCGTCCTGCACCGGCGCTCGCCGTGTGGGCGCCATGGGCGAGGCCGCGCGTCGCCTTCTGGATGTTCAGGTTGACCTCGCCGATCGATGACGAGATCCGCACGACACCCGGCTTCGTGCCGCCGAGGCCCGTTGCAGAATGCTGCTGTGCGACGACCGTTGCGCCCGAGCCGTTGGCGTTCAGTGCGTGGATCACGCTCCCCTTCGCTTCGCGCGGCGGATGCAGGCCGTCGCGCGGCACCGGAACGCGATCGATCGTGGAGGCGCGCGGGCGACCGTGCTCGATCGGGCTGAAGGTGCCGGCGCCGGACAGGCTGAGGCCGGAGCGGCCGGTCGCAAAGGCGGTGGCGGCCTGGCCGGGCATCACCTGGGCGATCTGGCCGGTCTTGAAATCCGACACCTGCACCTGGCCGCGGCTGACCTCGACCTTGGTGCTGCGGCCTGAGATCGTGACGCTGAACTGCGTGCCCTTCACGACGGCGGCGAGATAGGGCGTCTCGACCTCGAAATGTTGGACATTGCGCTTCTCGACGTCGAGCAGGATCGAGCCGGCGCGCTGCAGGATGGTCGTCGCCATGCCGTCCTTGGGCGCGGCGGGCAGGCCGACTTCGGAGTTCGGCGCGATGACGATCGTCTCGGCGCCGCGTGTCAGCCGGACGCGGCCGGTCGGCCCGGTGCGGATCGTATCGCCTGGCTTCAGCGGGTCCTCGCGACCGAGCGACACCTGCGCTGCGCCCTGGGTGGTGACCCAGACCTCACCGGACGATTTGCTCACCAGCCACGGCTCACCGTCGGCCGCGAATGCGGCCGGCGTTGCACCGAAAAGGCACGCGGCGACTAACGCCGGTATCAGGAAGCGCTTGAAGGACATGGCACGAACTCGCGTCGTTGGCGGCTTTTGAAACTAATCGAAATGTTTCAAGAGACCCTTAGGAGTTGCAGCCGTGTTTGCTTCCCGCATTTACGCTTCATTGACCTTAACAAACTAAAAACGAGGCATGCGCGCTGGTTGTGTTGAGCGAACTGGAAGGGCTGCGGGTTGGCGCGACAGGGCCATCATACCGCACGCCTCGCGACGGCTGCATGGAGCCGCGCTTGCCGCCGGCATTTCGCTGTCGGCGGCGGTGTTTGCAGCGACGGCCCACGCGCAGCAGGTCAGCCAACCGAGCTTCGATCCGCGGCAGACCGAGCGATATTTCGACGAGCAGCAGTCGCGCTCAACGCAACCGGCACCGCCGCGGCCGCGGGCGCCGCAATTCGCGACCCAGGGCGGCGGCGATCGCAAGCCCTTGTTTACCATGCGCGCCGTCACCCTGACGGGGGCGTCCGCGCTGCCTGCCGAGCAGCTCGCCGCGAGCTATCAGCCCTATCTCGGCAAGCCGGTGTCGCAGGCCGACCTCGCTGCGATCGCGACAGCGATCAGCGATCAGTATCGCGCCGCCGGCTATCATCTCAGCCGTGCGATCATCCCGCCGCAGGACATCCGCGATGGCCGGGTGCGGATCCAGATCGTCGAAGGCAGCATCACCGAAGTGGCCTTGAAGGGCGCCGGCGCGGAAGAGTTCGGCATCAGGCCGATGCTTGGCCCCGTGCTGGCGGAGCAGCCGTCCCGGCTCGAGACCCTGGAGCGGCAGTTGCTGCTGATCAACGGCCGCGGCGGCGTCCGTCTGGTTGATTCCTCCTTGGAAGAGATCGGCGGCACCACCGGCCGGTTCCGCCTGGTGATCGAGCTGCAGACCTGGCACGTCTACGGCTTTACCGGGATCGACAATCTCGGCTCGTCGACGGTGGGCCCGTGGCAGAGCTATGCCACCGCCGCCTTCAACTCCTATCTGCTGCCGGGCGACACGCTCACGGCTAACATGTCGACAACTCCCGGCGATCCGCGCCAACTCGCGTTCGGGCGACTGTCCTACGACGTGCCGGTCGGCACCGACGGGGCGCATATCGGCGCTTCCGCGCTGTATAGCGAGGTGCGACCGGGCGACTGGAGACGGCTGTTCAACGACAACACCGTGACCGAGACGCTCGAGCTGCGCGGCGGCCTCGCGCCGATCCAGTCGCAGCGTGCCTCGCTGAAGCTCAATCTCGCGGCCGCCTTCAGCGACGTGACCGAGCGTGACCTGTTCGGCATCTGGTATCGCGATCGCATCCGGACGCTGACCTTCACCGCCGACTACCGCTGGAAGGATGATGTCGGCGGCGACAGCTATCTCACGCTGGCCTATCGGCAGGGACTGAACGCGTTCGGGGCGACGCGGCTCGACGATCCACTCGCTTCGCGCACGGGCGCCTCGCCGAGCTTCTCGGTCTTCAACGGCTGGTTCGCGCGCTATCAGACCTTGTCCGAGGCGTGGTCGCTGAAGCTCGCCGCCGCTGGCCAGCTTGCTTCGGGTCCGCTGTATAATTCGCAGCAGTTCTATCTTGGCGGCCTCGCCTATGGCCGCGGCTATGGCAGCGCCGAGATCAGCGGCGACAATGGCGTCGCCGGCGCGTTCGAGGTCCGCTTCGAGCAGAAGCCGAACTGGCAGTATCTCACGAGCTATCAGCTCTACGGCTTCTTCGATGCCGGGCTCGCCTGGAACGATGGCTTCCGGCCGTCCGACGGCGTGGCGCTGACCTCGGCGGGCGCCGGGGTGCGCTTTACCTTCCCGAACGACTGGCGCGCCGATCTCGGCGTCGCCGTGCCGCTCAGCTACCGCGCACCCGACAATTCGACGCGCAGCGCGCGTCTGCTGTTGACGCTGTCGAGCGTGCTGAAGCTGTGCCCGCAGCGCGGCCAGGGCCCCTGCATCTGAGAACTGCGCGCTTGGTGCGGCAGCAGAGGTCCACTTCTCCCATTGGGAGAGGACCGAATGCTATGGCAACCGCTGCAGCCGACCAACTCACGCGCTGGCTGTCGCGATGGTTCATTGCCTTGGATGGCGCGTACTGCGAGATCGGCGAGACCTCGTCCATATCGTCGATGACAGCTTCGTCGAGGCGCTGGGAGCACATTGGTATGCTCGGGCGGCGAAGTCTCAAGAACGCTGAATTCTTCTGCTTCGGGCTGACAGCAGATGTGCCATTCCTACTCATGTCGCCATACCTTCACCGCCGAAATCAACAGTATTGCGGCGAGCGTCGGCAGGAGGATGGCACTCGGGACGACGCCAAGTAGCAGGCCGCCAACAAAGGCGCCAACGATAGAACCGGCAGCCATTGCCAGCATGAATGACGCATTGTCTCGGACCACGACGAAGCTCTGATCTCGGCTGTAACGCGCAAATCCGACAAGCATCGTCGGAAGGCTGACTGCCAACGAAAGGCTTCCCGCCAGCTTTACATCAAGGCCGAACAGCAGGATCAGCGTGGGAATAAGAAACTCACCTCCGGCTACGCCTAGCAGCGAAGCGATCACACCGATAATGAAACCTGCCAGTACGCCAGCGGCAACCAGGCGCCAGCCGGCGAACGGCGCGGTAGCCCCGGCAGAAGCGTCATGAACGAACAACAGCACGCCAGCTATAACAACCAGTAGCGTTGCAATGATTTTGTAGAGTGTTTCCGATTTCAGGCGCGTAGCCCATGAAGCACCGACATACGCCCCGACAAGGCTGCCGGCGAGAAGGTTCGCGATGATTGACCAATGTTCGCCGATCTCGGCAAAGGGCACTGTACGGGCACGGAACGCTAGCGCGGCCGCGACCACAATCAGGCTAGTGGCCTTGTTCAAGATGACGGCTTCGAGGCCTCGGAAACGAAATAGGCTGATCAGCAGCGGCAGCCTGAACTCCGCGCCGCCGAGGCCGATTAGACCGCCTAGCGCGCCGATTGCAGCGCCAGCGCCGAAAGCGACTGGTTTGTTTCGCACTGGAACACGTGGGCATGGGCGCGCAGGGCGGCCTGAACAATACTTGCCCGTGATCCGTCGCGGCGGCTGGCTTCACGCCTGCTTACGGCAGGGCGTGGGGCTCAGGAACCCTAGTCCAGAACTCGGTCATTTGTAAATGTCAGCTTCAGTACAAAAGCGGCCTATCGGTCCCGCTGCTGGCTGCTTGCGGTCGAGGCCCGGGAGCTGCCCTTGCGTGCGCAGCCGCCGCGCCGAAGAAGTTGGCATCGCGACTGCGGTGGCCGCATCAGATCTAGACCGGTTTGCCGGAGCCGTGGAACAGCCGGCCCTTCTCGGTGATCAGCACGATGACGAGCGCGCTCGACGTGCAGGCCAGGAAGCCTGCGGCGAAGGGCAGCGCGGTGCCGTCGAAGGCCTGACCGACGACGGCGCCGGCGGCCATGCCGAGCAGGGTCGTGATCGAGCCGTAGAGCGAGGACGCGGTGCCGGCATTCGCCCGCTGCGGCTCCATCGCCAGGGCGGTGAAGTTCGCGAACATCAGGCCGAACGTAAACATCATGCCGGCCGACAGCAGCATGAACAGCCACAGCGGCAGCATGCCGAGAACGGCCGCGCTGAAGCATGCCAGTGCGATGACGACGCTGCCGACCAGCGCGCCGTGCGAGATCATGCGCATGCCGAGCCGTCCGACGAGGCGGGCATTGAGGAAGCCGGCCACGGCAATGGTCACCGCGATCGCCGCGAAGGCGAGCGGGAAGTAGTGGCCGAGATGATAGACGCCGGTGAATAGCTGCTGCGAGGACAGGACATAGCCGAGGATGGCGCCGAAGATGCCGCTGGCCGCGAGCGCATAGCCCAGCGTCTGGCGGTTGGTGAGGGTGTTGCGGAAGGCGGCGGTGATCGCGGCGATCGAGAACGGCTTGCGCTCGCTCTCCGGCAGCGTCTCGGGCAGCCGCACCGCGGTCCACAGCAGCGCGACGATGCCGTACAAGGTCAGCACCACGAAGATGCCACGCCACTGCGTCAGCAGCATCACCGCCTGCCCGAACGACGGTGCGATCACGGGGATGGCGATGAACACCATCATCGCCAGCGAGACCACGCTCGCCATGCGGCGGCCGGCATAGCAGTCGCGCACGATCGAGGTCGCGATCACCCGCGTCGCCGCGGTGCCGAGGCCTTCGAGCGCGCGCGCCAGCAGCAGCAGCTCGAACGACGGGGCGGCGATCGCGAACAGGCTGGCGACCGCATACAGCACCATGCCGCCGATCAGCACCGGGCGCCGGCCGAAGCTGTCGGACAGTGGGCCGATGACGAACTGACCGAGGCCGAAGCCGATGACGAACGCCGACAGCACCGTCTGCAGCCGGTTGGCGACGTCGATGTGGAAAGAGGCGCCGATGTTCGGCAGCGCCGGCAGCATCATGTCCATCGCCAGCGGATTGAGCGCCATGATCGCCGCGACCACGATGACGAATTCGGTGAAGCCCATCGGCCGGTGACGGACGATCTCGATGGTGTCGGCACTGGTATCAGCCAAGGCGCGGGCCTTCCATGGTGTAGGGAAATGCGGAAATGGGCACCCATACGTATCGGCTTTGCTGCGTCGCACAAGGCGTGTTTCGGAATGGCTGGTCACCGGCGCCGGTCGTTGGCGCGATTGTGACCCGCCGTGACCCGCTGAAAATTGCGCCAGCGTCGACGCGATGGTAACGGCCGTGTGATCGACGTCAGGATCCAGGCCAGCATGAAGACCTACAAGATCGTCGTCTATGTCCCGGAAGCGGCGGGTGGCGCCGTGCGCCACGCGATGGGCGAGGCCGGCGCCGGCCGCATCGGCAATTACGACCACTGTTCGTTTACCGCGAAGGGCGTGGGCCGGTTTCGTCCGCTGGGAGGCGCCAATCCAGCCATCGGCGCGGTCGGCCAGCTCGAGACGGTCGAGGAGGAGCGCATCGAGACCGTCTGCGCCGAGGACCGGCTGAAGGCCGTGCTACAGGCGATCCGCGCTGCGCATCCCTATGAGGAGCCGGCGATCGACATCTACCCGATCGAGGTGGTTGCGTTGCGATCCGCCGACAGTGCTTGATCTCATTGAAGACCCGTTCGACTTTGTTGCGTCCCCAGTCATTTCAGCGTCGATTTCGCGCTCGCTCCATTTGAGGTTTTCGGGCGCCCTTTGTGAGCTAAGGCAGGAGAGCCAGCTATCTTAGTTTGGCTTGTCAATCTGCCGCCTGATCTCGCCGATGAACGCCGCCAGATTCCGGTCCTCCGGCGTCATGATTGCGAGCCTTTCGGCGTAGCCCAGCGCCGCCTTTGCATCGCCTGTCGCGCGGCTGAGCGAAACCAGAGCGGACAGCACATCCCTATCATTGGGATGGCTTTCCAGAGCTTCCTTTAGGACCGTCATTGCTTCGTCGGCTCGCCCGCCGGAATGCAGCGCCACCGCGTAGACATAGATATAGCGCGCGCGACCCGGTTCGAGTTCGGTTGCTCTGCGCAACTCGGCGAGCGCCTCGTCGTGCCGCTTCAGCCGGGTCAAGGTCAGGCCGAGTGCGTGATGCGCGGCCGCGTCGGCAGGTGATGCCGCAATTGCTCCGCGCAGAACAGCTTCTCCGTCGCCGTCGCGGCCAATTTGGCGATAGAGGTCGGCCAGATTGATGGCGGCCGCCGCATAGTGCGGGCTGAGCCTGAGGGCTGCCTTGTACTCGGTCTCCGCGTCCCCGGTCCGTCCGCGCAAGGCCAGGAAGTTTGCCAATGCGGTGCGGGCCTCGGGCCGTTCGGCATTGGCGCGCTGCGCCGTGATGAATTCGCCTGCCGCCTGATCGAAGCGTGCGCGATCGGGCAGCGGCTGGCTTGCAGTCGGAACGGAAGCGAGCAGGGAGGCGACCCTGATCCGCACGCCACGCACGGGATCGGTGAGCAGCGGCGAGACCAGCGGCCAAATCTGGCCGGCAGGCACGTTTTCCAGCATGTCCAGCGCGCCGATCCGCACCATGGGATCGGGATCGGCCAGGCCTGCCCGTGCGGTCGCAATGTTCGCCGGAGCGATGCGCGAGGCGAGTTCGCCGAGCGCGCTCGCACGCGCCACAGCCGGCGCGTTCCTGTCCGCGGCCAGAAGGTCAAGCAGCGCGGCGGCGTCGGCCTGGTCGCTGCGTGCTGCGCGGAATGCGGGCCCATAGGTCTGGAAGCCCTTTCGGTCGGGCCCGAACCATTGCTCGATCGCGGCGGCGGCCCATTGCGCCGGCTTGTCGCTGTGGCAGTCGTTGCAGGCGTTCGGCGTCTCCAACTCGACCGAAAGATCGGGTCGCGGAACGCGGAAGGCGTGATCGTGACGCCGGTCGATTTGCATGTAAGTGCGCGCCGGCATGTGGCACGACATGCAGGTCGGCGCCGGATCGGCTCCCGCGTGATGGCGATGCTTCGCATCGGCGTATTTTTCGGACGCATGGCATTGCAGGCAAACGCCTTCGCCGGAGACTCGGAGCTTTGCGCCGTGCGGCTCGTGACAATCGCTGCAGGTAACGCCGGCCGCAAACATCTTGCTCTGTTTGAACGGCGTATAGTTATAGGGCTCCTCCACATCGCGGATCTGGCCATCGGCATGATAAGTGGTCCGCGCGAGCGCCTCGACCATATGGGTCTGGGACAGCGATTGACCGGGTGCCCAGTCCTCGCTGAAGCCGGCACGGCGCGCGTGGCATAGCCCGCACGTCTCGATCTCCTTTCGCAGCGCGGCCGGCGCGGCTGAACGCATCGCATTTCCGCTCCGCGGATCGATCGGCCAAGTGACGCCGCGCCGTTCATCGAAGCGGACCAGCAATCCCTTGCTCGGATCCTCGTGCTTGCCGAACGGCCACCAGCGTTGCTTGTCACGCGCCCAGGCGGCGTGGGCGGAGCCCTGACCGTGACAGGTCTCGCAACCGACGCTGATTTCCGCCCATGTCGTCGCGAAGCGATCCGTCGCGGCGTCGTAATGCTTGCGCAGGCCGGTCGAGTGGCATTCCGCGCACATGAAATTCCAGTTCTGGTTCAGCTTGGTCCAGTGCAGGACGTCGTCGTGCTTGATCTCTTCCTCGGGATGGAGATGGAACCAACGCTGGCCGCCGTTGTCCTTGGGCCGGCCGTCCCATGCGATCGGCAGCGCCTGGATGCGCCCATCTGGAAATTCAACAAGATATTGTTGCAGCGGATCGATACCGAACGTGTACTTCACCTCAAACACGGCAAGCTTGCCGTCGGGCCCGTCGGTTTCGATCATGAATTTTCCGCCATCGCGGAAGAGGCGGGACTGCACACCGAAATAGTCGAAGCTCTTGTTGAAATCGCCGAGCACGGTCTTGTCGGTCGCGTGCGCCATCGCGGCCTTGTGCTGCGAAATATCCCATAATTTGGCTTCTGCCTGATGGCAGCCGGCGCAGCTTTCGCTGCCCACATAGGTGGCGACGAATGAGGCCTGCGCCGTGGAGGCCGGTCCGCCGGCCTTGAGGAGATGAAAAACCATGCCGACCACCAGCACGAGCGCGATCGTGACCGCTACTGCAATCCAGGTCGCGCGCCTGGAGAAGGCCGTTTCGCCGGAAGCAAGCCGATCCTGCGGCGCAGCCGGTGATGGGGCCGCGGCGGATCCCTTCCGCGATCCCTTCGTGCCGGCTTTTGGCCGCCTGCGTGTCAACGCTTTTACCTCACGGCCCAATTGGTCAGCTTGCGATCAAGCTGCTCCGTCGGTCATTTCCGCAAATGCAGGAATGTTTGCCAAGGTCGCTTGACCTGCATCAAGGCGTGCCTCCCGGAGGCCCCGATGATGAGCTGTTCGATGGGAGGATGCCAAGATGAAATTATCAATTGCCCTAACAGGGCTGTTGCTGGTGACGGGGTTCGTAGCCGCGAGCACTGAAAGGGCTAGTGCAGTGGTGTATTGTCAGTATGTCGAGTATCCCGTCGGCTGCGTCGTGAGGCCCGGCGTCGTGCTGCGGCCCCGCCCGGTGGCGCGCGCCGTGGTGACCCCAGGCGTGCGCGTGCGGGGAACGCCGATGAATCGAGGCGGGCCGGTCAATCGCGTCGGCAGACGCTAGAATTTTCGCTTCTCCTTGAGCCGGTTGGGCTGGCCGAACGTCATTGCCCGCGCCGATGATCGCGATTTGCGGGCAGGAATTGTTCCGGCAGCGAGAAGCCGTGTCAAATTGTCTCATTTGAAGGCAGTGATCATGAAGCAAATAGTGAAGTTGGCTGTGTCGGCGCTGTCGTTGACGACGCTACTCGTGCTTCCAGCATTGGCCCAACAGTCGGCGCCGCCGAGTGCTGTGTTGCCGACCGAGCGATCGGTTCTGCCGATTCCTGAACCGCACCCTCCACACAGCACCGTATTCGATGCGCGCGATGCGACGCCGCCGCCGCGGTTTGAAGTCAAGGCGCCGGCCGGTGCACCCAATGTACTGATCGTGCTCATCGACGACATGGGCTTCGGCCAGTCGAGCGCGTTTGGCGGCCCAATCAGGATGCCGACGGTCGACCGCCTCGCCAACGAGGGTCTCCGCTACAACGAGTTTCACACCACGGCGCTTTGTTCGCCGACCCGCGCGGCGCTGCTCAGCGGCCGCAACCATCACATGAACAATTTCGGATCGATCGCGGAAACCGCGACGACCTTCCCGGGGCAGACCGGCCAGCGTCCCAACAATGTCGCGTCCGTCGCGGAGATGCTGCGGTTGAACGGCTACAGCACGGCGCATTTCGGCAAAAATCACGAGACCGCGGCATGGGAGGTCAGTCCCTCCGGCCCGACCGACCGCTGGCCGACGCGCCAGGGCTTCGACAAGTTCTATGGCTTCATGGGCGGCGAAACCAATCAATGGGCGCCGCTGATTTACGATGGCATGACCCAGGTGGAGCCGTCGAAGGACCCGAACTATCATTTCATGACCGACATGACCGACAAGGCGATCGACTGGATGCGGTCGGAGAAATCGCTGACGCCGGACAAGCCGTTCTTCATGTATTTTGCACCCGGCGCCACCCATGCCCCGCATCAGGTGCCCAAAGAATGGATCGCCAAGTACAAGGGCAAGTTCGATCAGGGCTGGGACAAGCTGCGCGAGGAGACGTTGGCGCGGCAGATCAAGCTCGGCGTGGTGCCACCCGATACCAAGCTCGCCCCGAAGCCGGACGCCATCCAGGACTGGGACAAGCTGAGCGCTGACGAGAAGAAGCTGTTCGTGCGCCAGATGGAAGTATTCGCTGGATTTGGCGAATACACCGACACAGAGATCGGCCGCCTGATCGACGCCATCAAGACAACGGGCCAACTCGACAATACGTTGATCTTCTACATCGTCGGCGACAACGGCGCGAGCGCCGAAGGCGGCGCGAATGGCCTGTACAACGAGATGACCTATTTCAATGGAGTGCAGGAAACCGTCCAGGACGTCTTGAAGCACTATGACGAACTCGGCGGTCCCAACACCTACGGCCATTACGCCGCCGGCTGGGCGGTCGCTGGCGACACTCCGTTTACCTGGACCAAGCAAGTGGCCTCGAGCTATGGCGGCACCCGCAACGGCATGGTCGTCCATTGGCCGAAGGGGATCGCGGCGAAAGGCGAGCTTCGCCCGCAGTGGCATCACGTCATCGACATCGTACCGACCATTCTCGAAGCAGCGAAACTGCCCGAGCCCAAGAGCGTAAATGGAACGGTCCAGACTCCCATCGAGGGCGTGAGCATGGCCTACAGCTTTGCCGACGCCAAGGCGCCGAGCAGGCATGCGACGCAGTATTTCGAAATCTTCGGCAACCGCGCGATCTACAGTGACGGCTGGCTGGCCGGCACGGTGCACCGGGCGGCCTGGGAAACCAAGCCGCGGCGGCCGCTCCAGCAGGATATCTGGGAGCTTTACGATGCGCGATCGGACTTCAGCCTGAGCAACGATCTGGCGGCCAAAAATCCGGACAAGCTGAAGGAGATGCAGGAGCTGTTCCTGAGGGAAGCCGTGAAATACAACGTGCTGCCGCTCGACGACCGCACCCTGGAGCGCGCCAACGCGGCGCTGGTCGGACGTCCCGACCTGATGGCCGGCCGCACCAGCCTGACGGTCTACGAAGGCATGATCGGGATGACGGAGAATGTCTTCATCAACCTGAAGAACCGATCGCACGCCATTACTGCCGATCTGGATATCCCGAAGGGCGGGGCCAATGGCGTCATCATCGCCCAGGCCGGACGGTTCGGTGGCTGGAGCTTCTACCTGAAGGACGGCAAGCCGACCTACACGTATAATTTTCTCGGTCTGCAGCGATACACCGTAACCGCCAAGCAGGCTCTTCCGGCAGGCAAGGCCGCATTGCGCTTTGAGTTCGCCTACGACGGTGGCGGCCTGGGCAAGGGTGGCGTGGGCACGATCCTCGTGAACGGAAAGACCGTCGCGACCGGCCGGATCGAACGAACCCAATGCTGCTTCTACTCCGCGGACGAAGGCGCTGACGTCGGCGCCGATGAAGGCACGCCTGTTACCGAGGCCTACAAAATGCCGTTCAAGTTCACAGGCAAGATCGGCAAGGTGACGATTGATCTAGTGGATATGAAGAAGGCCGACACTGAAGAAGCCGTCCAAGCCCGCAAGGCAGCGGCGTTGAAGAAGGGACTGTCCGATTGATGCGCTCTTCGCGCTCGCCAGGTCAGTGATCGGTCCCTTGAGAAGGAGCGGCAATGAAGACAGCCATTCTGGCGACGATCCTTCTGGCCTCGAGCCTAGGGGGAGCGGTCGCGCAAAATGCAGGCACCGCGGAGCCCGAGGTTCTCGCTGACGGCAACGGCGCTGTCAGCAGGCGCTTCGATAACACCAGCAAGGTTCGTTTCATCGAGATCTTTCTCGCAGGTCGCGATGCGAAGACGGGGAAGGTGGTTGCCGCCTGCCACAACAGCATATTCACCTCGAAGGGAATCCCCGCGTCGAGAGACACTGCCCCGCAAATGTTGGTCGAAGGCCTTGATTTCGAGGCCATGAAGAAGGACTTCGGCGTGCTCGGCGCATCGTTGAATGGTCCGAAAATCTGGCTGCCGGATTGGGTCGAGGTCACCGTCGGAAAGCAAAGAGAGTTCAACGGAATCGCCACCGCATGGGTCGCCCAGTTGAACCTTGGCAGCAACGTGAGCGTCTCGGAAACCACTCCGTACAAGCCGATCACCATCGCGCGGGAGAGCGGGCTCGGTTGGAAAAAGGGCGCCCTGGCGCTTCTTCTCGACGATGCCGAGGGCAATACCTGGATCATGAAGGGATTCCAGCTAGGCCTCAAGCCGCAGCATACCTTCGAACAATTCGTTGCCGCAGGAGCAAGCAACTTCAAGCAGCTCCCGCCCGGGTGGAAGTTCCGGATCAAGACGCTTGAGAAAGATCTGACCGAGGTACCCAAAAGTGGTATCGCTACGATCATGTCGGACGAGTTTTTCAATGTCTACGACAAGACCGGACCTGGGATGAGCGACTACAAGCCGTAGTCGTCGACGACAACTCAGGCATGCCGCCTGAAATGGGAGCGTGGGGGGTACGATTGCAGCGCGATAGATCGGGACGCAGGTCCGGCTTCCTGCGATTGTGGCTGAGCGGCGTTTTCGCGTCCGCCGCGTTCGCTTCGTTTTCGCCTCTGGTCGCCCATGCCGATGAGAGCGGCATTTCGTTCTGGCTGCCGGGATTGTACGGCAGCCTCGCCGCAACGCCTGCCACGCCGGGCTGGTCGGTGGCTGCCATCTACTACCATACGAGCGTGGGTGCCTCAGGCGCGGCCGCGGCGTCGCGCGAGTTCCAGGTCGGACGATTTTCTCCGACCGTCAACATCGATCTCAATCTGGCTTTGCGCGGCCAGGCCGATCTGATGTTCATCGCGCCGACCTACACGTTTGCGACGCCCGTACTCGGCGGCCAGTTGTCGGCGACGCTGGCCAGCGTCTACGGCAGAAATTCCGCGAGCATCGCCGGTACGTTGACGACGGTTGCCGGTCCGATCGTCAGCACGCGCACCGGATTCCTCGAAGACGCACTCGTCTCTTACGGAGATCTCTATCCGACCGTGAAGCTCAAGTGGAATAACGGCGTCCACAATACCATGGTATATGGCGCCGGCGATATTCCCGTCGGCGACTACAGTCGGAACCGGTTGGCCAACATCGGCATCGGTCACGGCGCCATCGACTTTGGCGGCGGCTACACTTATTTGAATCCGACGACCGGCACGGAATTCTCGGCCGTCGGCGGCTTGACCTACAATTTCAAGAATCCCGATACCCAATACCAGAGCGGCATCGATTTCCATCTGGACTGGGGCGTGTCGCAGTTCCTGTCGAAGCAGGTCTTCGTCGGTTTCGTCGGCTACGGCTATCAGCAGATTACCGACGACTTCGGTCAACCCGCCGTTCTCGGCGGCTTCCGCTCGCGCGTCCTCGGCGTTGGCCCGCAGATCGGATATATTTTCCAGATCGGCAGCAATCAGGCGTTCCTGGGGCTGAAGGGATATGGCGAGTTCGACGCCGCCAACCGGCCGTCGGGCTGGAACACGTGGCTGACGTTCTCGATCTCGGAGGCCGCGCCCGCCCGCACGGTGGCGCCGACTTGGCACAAAGTGTCGAAATAGAATAGAGAAGTATCGACCTCCCGCATTGGACTGAATTCCGGCATTGTCATATCGGGTGGTTCCGCGGCGGTACAGCACGTCCGTCGCTTCGGACCGAAACGGCGGTCGAGCTGCGCTTACCCACTCCGGATTGATGAGTACGTGTCCTAGCATGCGGGAGCTTCGTTTCACGTTGCGCGGCTTTGGCGCGGTTTTGGTTGCAGCGCTGCTGGCGCTGTCGGCCCATGCGGCATTTGCCGGCGACGCCGCACCGGCCGATCAGATCTCGGCGTTCCGGCTCGCGCATGGCGAAGGCCGCGTGACGCGCGACGCGACGCTCGACCGCATCGCGATGGAGCAGGCGCGCGCGATGGCCGACAAGGACGATCTCAGCCACGAGGTGCTCGGCCCGTTCACGCGCCGCGTCGCGCCGTCGAAGGCCGGCCGCGCGGCCGAGAACATCGCCTACGGCTATGACAATTTCGACAAGACGCTGGGACAGTGGATCAACTCGGCGGGTCATCGCAAGAATCTGCTGCTGCCCAAGGCGACCAAGGTCGGCATCGCCAGCGCAAAGAATGCCAGCGGCAAGCGCACCTATTGGGCGATGGTGATCGCGGGCGACTACGACGCCAACAAGCCGAAGGGCGCTCCGAAGAGCAAGGCCAAGGCCGTCGTCGCGCAGACCGCGACCCGATCCGAGAAAGGCAACGCCACGCCGGCGACGCGCTGGGGCGCCAAGCCGCCGACATCCTCCTCCAAGGACTGCCACCTCAGCATCAAGGTGATCGGTCTCTGCATCTGAGCGCAGTGACCTGCGGCCATGGCTGAACGCGACGCCCGCCGCGCGATCACGGCGTTGTGCGAACAGCGCACGTTGTCGGGGCGAGCTTTATCAGCTATGCAATTAATGGTTGTCTTTTGGGCAGCCACTATCGTGAAGATTTTTCATCTCATTTTGAACGGAGACCATCATGGCAGTCATTGAGCAGACCTCAACCACCAGCACCAACCCGCAGACCGCCTCGGCGTCCTTCCAATGGT
This sequence comes from Bradyrhizobium sp. SZCCHNRI20481, assembly GCF_032485055.1. Classification (NCBI taxonomy): domain Bacteria; kingdom Pseudomonadati; phylum Pseudomonadota; class Alphaproteobacteria; order Hyphomicrobiales; family Nitrobacteraceae; genus Bradyrhizobium; species Bradyrhizobium sp. SZCCHNRI20481. Next base: position 50,652 of record NZ_JAUEUE010000007.1, on the reverse strand, counting down.
CGCTCACGTCCTACGAGGAACAGGGCAATCTGTGGCTCAAGTGGAGCACGAACGCCCCGTTCCGCGCGCAGCAGGGGCAGATCTCCGTCTACAGCGGCAGCAGCTTCCCTTCCGATCCGAAGAAGGACCGCAAGGCCTGGTCGTGGGACAACGAGCATGGCGGCGGCTCGGGATGGGACACGGGCCTGCGCTACGGCTCCGACTGGTACTGCGCCTGGATCGCCGAGAAGAGCCCGAACGGGCCGTACGCCTACGCGGTCACGCTCGTCACCAAGCTCGCCTGAGCTGACGCGCCGTAAGAGGTGGGATCTACGATCCCACGCGATTGGCCGCGCTGAGACCTGTGCCTCAGCGCGGCTGCTTCTTCAGGTGCAGATAGCCGGGATCGAATTCGCCGATCGCGCATAGCCGCGTCCAATCGTGCACCGTCAGCATGCCGCTGCGGAAATCGACGGCGCGGCTGGCGCGCAGATCGACCAGCGTGCGGTTGACCGTCGCGATTGCCATGCCCAGCGCCTCGCCGAGCTGCACCAGGCTCACCGGCAACGGCAACTGATCGTCCCGGACGTGGCCGAGCGCCCTGGCGCGATAGAACAGCTCGCAGAACAGATGCGCCATGCGCGCCGGCTTGCTCCGCGCGCTGTTGTTGGTGACGGCCTCGCGGAAGATCGACGCATCGATCAGCGTCTCGCGCCAGATCGCAAAGCCGAGCGCCGGCCGCCGGCTGATCGCGCGGATCAGCTCCTTGTGCGCAATGCTCGCCACCACCGCCGGCCCAATCGCGCAGACCGCATGATCCATGCGGTCGAGGAACAGCGCCTGGGCGTCAGGCCAGTCGCCTGGCATGTGGAAGGAGAGATATTGCCGCGCGCCGCTCGGCAGCAGGTGATAGCGCGCCACCCATCCGGACAGCACGACGACGGAGCGGTCCGGCTCGTCGCCCTGGCGGATCAGGTCCTCATGATCGACCAGCTCGCGCGGGGCGAAGCTGAGCGTCTTGATCTCGGCGACGTCGTCGTTCGAGAGCTGCGAATGCTCCTTGAGCTTGGTGATGACGGTCCGGTTCGCTTCCATCGCAATCGTGCCCGTGTCGTCCTCTCGCATATCAAATGAGATGATGCCGCCGGCAGTTCCGAACTAAAGTTGAGCGCAGAAGATGCGGGTAAAAGTCACCGGGCGCCGCCTCGGGAGAACAGTCATGCCCCACATTGCGTTCCTCGACGTGGTCCGGCGCTTGTTCGGCGGTGCAGCTGCCGATGGCGAGAGCAGCACGGTGGGGAACGACGGCCGCTCCGATCCGTTGGTGCATCCGATGTCGGATCAGGAGCTCTCGCGCGCCATCCGCGATCTGCGCCGCCATCGGCCATCCGAGACCGCGCCGAACAGACCCGCACGGCGTTCGTCGGCTGCGCGGCGCGATCGCTCGTGACTAGACCGATCGCGCCGGCGCCGTGTCCTGCTCCATCAGAAACAGCATCAGCCGCACCAGCTCGTCCTCCAGCTCGTGTGTGCCGACGAGGCGATGCTCGCGCATGACGGCGGCCCGGATCGGTCCCAGCGCAGCGCGCACCAGGATGAAGCGGCGCGCGGCCGGCATCGTCTCGCTGCGCAATCCCGCCGTCTCGATCAGCCGCTCAGTCATGCGGTCCACCATCTCGTGCAGCGCCTTCTGCAGCTCCGCGTCATGGCCCAACAGGCCGAGCAGATAGCGCCGCACGCGGTGGCGGCCGGCGAACGGGGCAAAGCCCTGGCGCACCGCCGCGCGCACGATCGCCTCGCGGCCGAGCCCGCGATGCGTCTCCAGCGCCTCCGCGAACTGCGCCTCCTGGCGAGCGAACTCGCGCAGCACCAGCGCACGCAACAGCGAGGTCTTGTCCCTGAAGTAGCTGTAGAGCGTGCCGATCGAGAAGCCCGCGCGCTCGGCGATGGCGTTCGTGCTCAGGCCCTTGCCGCCGCCGCTCTGCAGAAGTTGAGTAGTCGCCTCGAAGATCACGTCGAGGGTCTGCCGCGTACGCTTCTGCACCGGGGTTTTTCGAAGCATTTCAGGAGCTTGCTGCACGGTCTGGACCTTGGCTGGCGGACGGGCGAAATCGAGTAGGCGTTGCCGCCGGCTCGGGTTAGATCAGAGCCCGCATGCGGGCGGCCGGACAATGAGTGGATGGGCTCCGGGCCGAGCCTGCTTGCACCGGGCTGAACCTCATTTGAACGAAGGACTGATTGCCATGCTGCGCGTCGCATTCCCGTTTGTCACAATCATCGCCATCTCCCAATGTCTTCTGTCGCAGGCCGCGCTGGCCGGCAACCGCGCCGCCGCCGACAGCTGCGCCGCCAAGCTGTCGCCGGTGGCGAAGCAGATCTACGACGTGACCGCGCCGGCCATCGGCCCGGACAGCGTCGTCAAGGACGCGATCGTCGAGCGTGTCAGGCCGCTGGTGATGGCCGGCAACTTCGATCGCGACACCGCCCGCGCCAACGCCACGCCGGCCGGCGAATGCCTGGTGCTGCTGAAGTAGGTCGCGCCGCGCCCCATAAGGTTTGGAGGCTGCGACGGGACATGAGGCCGCAGCCTCCCGGAGCAGGCGGCGTCGCTCCGGGACAAGCCGGCTTGGCAAGTCAGCCGGCTCGCACATCAATAGGTGATACTGGACCTTCTCACCCGTCACTGGGTTGCCGGTGCCGCGTTCATGGCCGCAGCGCTGCTGGCGGCCTGTCGCTGCTGCCGCACGTGATCATCGCCGCCAACGCCGTCCGGCGCGTGTCGCACGCCCGCGCGGTGGCCTGAGCGCGCGTCCTCATTCGCCCGGAGCGAGCTGGATCGTCCGTGCCGGCTCTGGCCGACGGCGCAGCCGTCTGCGCGAGACGTAGAGCAGCACGCCGGTGATCCCGAACAGCGGCATCAGCGCGGCGGCGAGCATGAAGACGAATTGGCCGGACCAGCCGAGAATGCTGCCGCGGTGGATATCCAGGATCCGCGCCAGGGCGCGCTCGCCCACGGTCTTGTCGGCGTAACGCTCGGCCGCGAGCAGCCGGCCGGTCGCGCCGTCGATGCGGAATTCGTCGCGCCTGCCGTCGTGCGCCTCGCTCGGCCAGGTGCGCACGCGCACCGCCGTGCCGACGCCCGTGGGCAAGGTGATCTGCATCACGGCAAAGCGATCCCCGATCTGTTCGCGCAACGTGGCCCACACCAGATCGAGCGCGACAGGCTTTGCGTCCGCAGACCCGGAGCGGCCCTCGCGCGGAGCTTTGCCGGGCATCGATGCTCCCGACGATGCCGGCGCGAGCAGCGCGGTCAGCCCGTCCTTGTACCAGGCGTAGGAATAGGACAGCCCGGTCAGCGCCATCACCAGGTAGACCGGCAGTACCCACGTGCCGATCACGCTGTGCAGCGAGCGATGCAGGCCGCGACCGTTCAGGCCGAGCTGCGGCTTGAGCCACAGCGTCGTGCTGCCGGCCCGTCGTGGCCAGCGCAGCACGAGGCCCGTGATCAGCAGCACGACGAGTCCGAGCACCGCGGCGCCGGTGATCTGGCGGCCGGCGCCGTTGCCGTCGCCGGGCAGCAGCAGCCAGCGATGCAGGTGGCGCACGGTCGTGAAGAACGCCTCGCCGCGGGGCTCACCGAGCACGCGGCCGAAATAGGGATCGACCAGCAGCGAGGAGGGCCGGCCGCCATCCTCATTGCGCGCGAAGCGGACGCGCACGGCCGCCAGGGGATCGCGCGACAGCGTGATCGCCGAGACCTTGCCGAGCGCCGGATCAGCCTGCAGCCGCGCCACCAGCTCGGCGGGCGAAAGCGGCGCTTCCGTACGCGGCGCGACGTGGGACAGTTTGGCGTTGAGACCGGCCTGGATCTCGTCCTCGAAACCCATGATCGCGCCGGTGATGCCCAAGAGGGAGAGGATCAGCGCGGCCGCAAGACCCAGGACAGAGTGGATCTGCAGCAGCGCCGGTTTGATGCGGAAGGACGTCACGCACGCTTCTCCTTCTCAGAACTTCACCGTGGCCGACAGCGACACCCGCCTGGCATCGCCGACCGCGACGTTCAGCGCGCTCACGGCCGAGGGGTAGTAGACGTTGTCGAACAGGTTCTTGACGTTGAGCTGGTAGATCACCGGCAGGTTCTGGTGCTTCGTCTCGTAGCTCGCGAAGATGTCGGCGACCACATAGGACGGCAGCACGAAGCTGTTGGCGGCATCGCCGGCGCGGTCGCCGACATAGCGCGCGCCGCCGCCGAGCCGCAGCTGGCCTGGCAGGGCGGTACCGAAGTCGTAGACGAGATAGAGCGAGGCGGTGTTGAGCGCGACGTTCTGCAGCCGCTTGCCGGCATAGACCGGATCCTCCGTGACCCTTGCGTCGGTGTAGCCGTAGCTGCCGATCATGCTCCAGTGGTCGGAGAGCTTGCCGGTGACGTCGAGCTCGGCGCCGCGCGAGCGCGCCTTGCCGGCGGTGGTGTATTCGACCACGTTGCTGGCATTGGTCTGCGACACCAGCACGTTGCGCTTGTCGATGTCGTAGACGGCGACGGTGCCGGAAAGTCGCTTGTCGAGGTCGAACTTGAAGCCGGCCTCCCAGGCCGTGCCTTCTTCCGGCGCGATGCTGGAGCCGAGCACGACACCGCCGCTGAGCGGGGCGATCGTCGAGTTCGGCTTCAGCGACTGCGTGTAGCTGGCATAGAGCGAGAGCTGGTCGCTGAGCTTGAGGATGGCGCCGCCGAGCGGCAGCACCTTGTCGGCGGCGACGTTGGTGTTCTCCTTGAACGGCCGGCCGCGGCCGGCGATCTGCTCGTAGTCCATGTAGCGCACGCCGCCGACCAGCGCGACCTTGTCGGTCAGATGCAGCGTGTCCTGCAGGAACAGCGAGTAGGTGCCGAGCTTGTCGGTCTGGTCGCTGTCGGTGGCCGAGATCGTCGTGCCCGGCTGGATCAGCCCATAGACCGGGTTGTAGATGTTGAACGTCGAGACCTTCTGCCGGATGAGGTCCTGGCGATAGATGGTGCGATACTGCGCGTCGCCGCCGACTAGCACCTCGTTGCGCATCCCGCCGATCCAGAAGCCGCCCTGCAGATAGGAGGTGCCGTAGCTGACCCTGCTGAGCGAGCCCCAGGTGCCGTCGTTGCTGCGCGTCTCCGCGCCGGTGGTCGCGTCGATGGAGGTGATGCGCAACTGGTTGGCGCTGTAGGTCTCGGTGTTGTAGCTGTAGGCCGCTGTCAGTTTCCAGTCCTCGTTGAGCCTCTGCTCGACCGAGGCCTGGACGAGGTCGGACTGGCCCCACATGTTGTTGTAGGGCTCGTCGAGCCGCCGCGTCGCGGGGATCGCGAGCGGCGCGCCGTTGACGAAGGCGGTGCCGCGATCGAACGGGCTGATGAACTCGCGGTGCTCGTAGGTGAGCTGGACGGTCGTCATGTCGCCGTACCAGGCGAGCGACGGAGCCACCAGCATCTCGCGGTGGCGGCCGAAATTGCGCCAATAGTCCTCGCCGACGCCGTAGCCGATGAAGCGATAGGCGAGCCCGCCATCGCCGATCGGGCCCGTCACGTCCACGGTGCCGTCCGCGCCGGTCTTGTCGTTGGCATAGGCCGAGCCGAGCAGCGTGACCGAGCCGTGCTGATACAGCTCCGGCCGCTTGCTGATGGTGTTGACGATGCCGCCGGGATCCATGATGCCGTAGAGCAGCGAGGCCGGCCCTTTCAGCACCTCGACGCTCTCGACCGCGGCGGTGAGGCTGCGCCCCTGTACCAGCGGCATGCCGTTGCGCATGATCGAGCCGTCGCGGTTGTCGCCGAAGCCGCGCCGCATCACGGCATCCTGGGTGCCGGCGAGCGTGTTGGTCTGGGTGACGCCAGAGATGTTGGCGAGCGCGTCGTCGAGATTGCGCGGCAACTGATCCTTGATCACCTGCGCTGGCACGACATTGACCGACTGCGCCGCATCGAGCGGCGAGGCGCCGCTGCGCAGGGTCGTCGCGCTCGGCATGGCCCTGTAGTTGAGCTTGGCGGCATCGAGCACCGCGGCCTCGGCTGCGGCGCGCTCGGCGCGCGTCGGCATCGGCGGTGGTTGCGCGGCGCGCCGTGCCGGCTGCGCCTGGGCGCGGCGCTGTGGCGCGCCAGAGGTGGCTTGAGGTTTACGCTTCGGTGTCGACGAGTCCACCGTCACCGGCGGCAGCTCGGATTGAGCATGCAGTGTGGAGGAGCAGAGCAGGTCGGCGGTCAGGGCACTCAGGATCGCAATCGTGTGACACGTGCCGGAGCGCGGATCGCGCCGGCCTTCCATCTTCGTCATCGTTTACTTTCACTTCCAACGTCGCGCCGTTCAAGCGAACGGTTTGCATGACGTGGTGTGTAGCAACGAGGTCGAGCGATGAACACGCCGCGTGTCGTTGAATTGCTCTAAGCAGCGCGGCGCCGAAATGTTCTGAATTGGTTCGGACATGCGCGCGCACGCGGCAGCTTTGCGGCCTCGCGCGCGAACTGATCATGGCGTGCGCAGACCGATGCACGAACGTGCAGACGTTGCGCATGCGCGGCGCTTCTTCACCCGCTTTGGCGAATGAAGCACCGTCGGTCTCATTTTTCGGGACTCGGCGCCGACCCTTGTCAGCGCATCGGCTACGTCGTGCCGGAATGCGCGCTCATCGTGCCCCATCGATGCGCGCGATCGGCAGGGACTATTGTGCCGCGGCGAGCTCCAGCTCCGCCGGCTTGCCGGGCCCGATCAGCGGAATGTCGAGCGTCACGCGCGTGCCCTGCTGCGGCTGGCTGTCGAGCTCGATGCGGCCCCCGAGCGTGGATGCGACGAGGTTGAAGGCGATGTGCAGGCCGAGGCCGGCATTGCCCTTCTCGCGGCGCGTGGTGAAGAACGGATCAAACACCCGGCCGCGCACGTGGTCGCGCATGCCGACGCCCTCGTCGGCACAAACGATGCGCACCGAGTCCTCGCTGGGTGGTGCGACCTCCACGGTGAAGACGCCGCTGATGTCGCCAGGATAGGCATGCGTCGCCGCATTGAAGGCGAGGATGCTGATGACCTGTCCGAGCGCGCCGGGATAGCTGGTGAGCACGATGCCCTCCGGGCAGGAGAGCACGACCGTCAGTCCCTGGCGCGCCAGCAGCGGGCGGAGCTTCGCGACGTGATCGCTCATCCAGCCCAGCAGTTCGAACGTCTGCAGCGTTTCGTTGGCCTGGTCGACGGCGACCTGCTTGAAGCTGTGCACCATCTCGGAGGCACGGTGCAGGCTCTGCGTCGTCAGGTGCAGACCCTGCTGCAGCCGCTCGACCCCCCGCGCCAGATCCGAGCGCCGCACCGGGCCGCCGCCGAGCATGCGGGCGATCGCCTCGACGTCGCCTTCCATCGCCGTCGACGTGGTCAGCGCGAGGCCCAGCGGTGTGCTGACCTCGTGGCCGACGCCGGCGACGAGCTGGCCGAGCGAGGCCAGCTTCTCGGCCTGCACCAGATGGGCCTGCGTGGCATGCAGATCGCGCAACGAGGCCTCGGAGCGTTCCTTCTCGCGCTGCAGCGCCTCGGCGGTGCGGAACTGCTTGCGTGCCTGGTACTCCCGCGCCCCGACGGCATAGAGCGAGAGCAGGCAGGCATTGCCGACCAGCGAATGATCGATGAAGCGCAGGCCGGGCGGCAGCGGCTCGGTCGCAAGACTCTCGGCCACCGCCAGCGCGCTCCAGCTCGTTGCACAGAAGATCGCGTAGGAGCCGGTGCGCAACGGCAGCATGGTGGATACGAACAGGATGACGATGATCATGCCGGCCGCGGAGTAGGTGAAGCCCGACGGCAGCACCCAGTAGATCGTCGGCAGCACGCAGCCGGGGATCACGCAATAGACCAGATGAATCGGCTCGGCCCATCGGCGCGCCGGCGTCGACAGCAAAGCCGTCAGCGGCAACAGCACTAGCGCGGCGGTCCCGCCGCGGATCGCGAACGTGGTCGGCACGATCTCGGGATAGAGCACCCAGTCCCACAGCGTGTAGCCGGCAAAGGTGAGGGCGCCGAGCAGCATCGCGATCTGCGTCCAGGCGGTGCTGCCGCGGACGTAATGGTCGACGAAACGCCGCTCCTCGACGGTATCCTCGAAACGGAGACCCAGACGCTCCAGCAATCTCAACATTATGCCACCGCAATCGAAAAACGATCCCCCGCCGCGGAGTGAGAGCCTCGGCGGGAGGGCAGACATACACGAGATGCGTTGGTTGAGAAAACGACGGGAGATCGCATCCGCCGCCCGCGGCACGCAGAGCGCTATGAGAACTGTTCCAATTCTCGCCGTGCGGCATGTCTCCGCCCAGCCGAACGGAGCCGATCAGTGCTGCAGCATTTGCGCTCGACTTTCGTCAGGCTGCGCAGAGCCGCCGAGGACTCATGGCGCCGCAAGACCCTCGACCACTACGTCCTTGCCGTAGCGGCCCTTCGTTCGGAACGTCACCTTGTCGCCGTCGAAGCTGAGCCGCCAATTGCGCTCCTCGCCCTGGCCAATGAACTGGGCGTCGATCACGAAGGTCGTGGCGTCGATCCAGCTGCCTTTCATGGCCCGGTAGGTGAAGGGCTGCCAGGGATGGGGCGGCGCGGTCTTGCGATAGAGGCCATCGAGGCCGATCGGGCTCTGCAGATGCACCGTGCCTCCGGCGCGGTCCCGCGAGGGGATGTCCCAGGTGACCTGCGGTTCCGGTCCCGTGAGGTCCAGCTTGATCGTGTTGATGCCGAGCGGGCCGGGCGGGAAGCTGTAGGTCTTGCCCGAGATGGAAGCCGCCATCTCCGGCACGGCTCCGACCGGGCCTCGCGTTTCCGTCGCGACCTCGCGGACATCAGCGGCGAGCGCGGCTGCCGCTTCCGGCGCCGCAGGCAGGGCGCTGTCAGATGTCACAGTGGCCGAAATGGTGTTGGCGAGCTTGCGGAATGGACAGAACTCGCGCGCGGTCATCACCGCCACGATGTCGCGGTCGGGCAGCACCATGATGACCTGGCAGTGGTAGCCGACCGCCATGAACACGTGTTTGTCCGGCAGGGCCCAGAACTGATCGGCGTAGGAGAGCCCCGGATCGAACTTCGCATTCATGCTGACGGTGGCGTGGTTGACGGCTTCGATCCAGTCCGGCGGCAGCAATTGCTGCTCGCCCCAGCGGCCGCGCCGCAGATAGAGGTAGCCGATCTTCGCCATGTCGCGCGGCTTCAGCGCCAGCCCGAAACCGCCGGCGGAAATTCCCTGGGCATCCTTGAACCAGGCGTGCTCGGTGATCCCGAGCGGCCCAAACAGCCTCTCCTTGGCGAAGTCCTCCGCGCTCTTGCCGGTGAGCTTCGTGACGATCGCGGAGAGCAGATGGGAGTTGCCGCTGTTGTAGTAGAACATCTCGCCGGGCGCTTGCGCCATCGGCCGGTCAAGGATGTACTGCACCCAATCCGGGCTCCGGCCCATCTCGTAGAGGGATGTCTCGGCGCCGCCGCTATAACCCTCGTCCCAGTCGAACCCGGAGGTCATGTTGAGCAGGTGCTGCACCGTGAGCGCCTGCTTGCGCGCGTCGACATTGTCGATCTTGCGATCCTTGAAGAAGTCGAGCACCGGATGATCGAGACTGTCGAGCACGCCGTCCTTGAGCAGCATCGCAATCAGCGTCGAGACCACGGCTTTGGTCGCGGAATTGATGATGTGCGGCTCGTCGGCCTTGTAGGGCGCGTAGCTGGCATCGAGCACGATGCGGCCATGGCGCGTGATCAGCAGGCTGTCGAACCTCATCGCCTTGCCGGAAGCGACGAGTTTTGCGAGGGCCGCCGAATCCATCCCTTCGTCCTCAGGCGTGGCGGTCGCCCAGTCGGATTGAGGAAAGCGGGCGAGGCTCAAGTCCTCGGCGAAGGCTGCGCTGGAGAACAGCCGGGCCACCAGCAGCGCCGAGAACAACCAAAGTCCGGTCTTGAGACGCGCCATGTCGAATGTCTCCGATGAGCGACTTTCAGGTTATGGTATCAGAGGACCGCAATCCATCAAAGATTGTGTGATAACCGGCGCGCACGTCGAAGAGCCGGCCCATTGCTCGGGCGTAGATTGAGATGAGGATTGAAGTGACCATGCAGGCCGGCATACTTCGACGTTTTCATGACGTTTTTCTTGGTGTTGCATTTGCCGTCGCGGCTCTGCTCACGGTCCTGGCGCGACCTGCTTGGGCCGAAGGCGAACGCGTGATCGCGGTGCCCGAGCTGCATGCGATGACGCCCGAGGCGGGAGATGATGCCGCCCTTCTGACGAGCGCGCTACGCGCGCGATTCCACGCAATGCCGTCGCTCCGGGTCGTCGAAGAGCCTGTCCCGATGGCAAGCCCAGGTCATCCGGATATTCTGCTGCCGCAATTCGAGAAATCGCGAGATCTGCATTTTGATCTCGTGCTGGTCGGCAACGCTGCCGTTCTCAGCGATGGCCGGCACAAAGTCACTCTGCGGATTTGGAACGTCGAGAAGCGAACGCAACTCCTCGGGCAACAATACGTGTTCAGCGCGCACCAGGGCCACGATCAGGAGATTGCCGATCTCGTTCGGGGCGCGCTGGTCTCAGCCCTCTCGCAATAGGACCGGGGGTCCCGCCCAATGCGTCCGCAGCGCAGCCGCGATGCTCTGCGGCCGCTCGACGATGCTCCAGTGGCCGGCGTCCGCCTCGACATGGAGCGGCGCTCCGTGCGCTTGCGCAAACCTGCTGAGCGTGTCGAGCGGCACGAAAGGGTCCTGCGTGCCTGATATCACCAGCCCGCGCCGCGGTAGTTTGTTGAGCCGCGCGATCCAGTCGCCCTTGAGGCGCAGCCCGTCGGCGGAGCGATACAGCGCGAGGATCGCCCGGCGCATCGGGGCCTGCCACGCGGCGGCTTCGCGCGCCGCCAATTCGGATGGCAATCCGTTCTGCCGGAACATCCGCGCCATCGCGCTCTGGGTCGACACCGCCATGAAGATCTCGCCGAGCACAGTCGTGTTCCAGATCCGTGCAATGCGATGTCCCCGATAGTCCGGATCGAGCGCACCGCCGGCCACCGCCCAGGACCGCACCAACTCCGGCCGCAGCGATGCGGCCCGCAGCACCAGCAGCGCGCCCCAATCATGCCCGACCAGGTCGAGCGGCCCGACCGCCGCATGCTGTGCTTCCATCAGCGCGACCAGCCAGTCGGCGTAGGCATCCTTGGTGCAGGCGAAGCCGGCAGGAGCCTCGTCACGGAAGCCGGGTAGGGAGGGGATGGCAACGGTCTCGCCGATGGCGGCGATCAGCGGGCCCCAGATTGCAGGCGTGTCCGGCACGCCGTGGACGAAGATGCGGTTTGTCATGAGGTCATGTTACCACACGCTCGGTCTTCGTATTCGACGAAATTCCCTCTTTCCTTTTTTCAGAAAACGTGCTTCTCTACGCCATCCCGCCTCGTCGAAGAGGGGCGTACGCGTCGTCACGATACGTGGAGTGCGGGGAGCGATGGCCGTGAGGCGCCGGTGGACGACCGGCGTTTTGCGGACGGCGAAGTCGTGTGGTCCTGGCCTCCCGATGCTGAGGTCAAGTTCGTGCCGTTGCGCGAAGCCGCGGCGCGGGCGATGGGGGCAAGAACGCCGATCCCCAGGGAGAGCGCGAAGTAAGCCGTAAAGCCGTTGCGCAGGGAAGGCCGGGTTGTCCTGGCCGATCCTGTGGTTCCTGCCCCGTGCATTTTCTATCGCACGGGGGCCGCGGGTGTCGGCAGACGCCCGGTCTTCCCTGCACCCTCTGATGGAAGAGGGTTCGATGCCGGTGAACAACTCGGGCACGGATGTGTCGCGGGAGCGTGAAATGCGTGCTGGTGCAGATGCCGACAACCACACCCTCACCGTCATCCCGGACAAGCGCGCGGTCACGCGTGCGCCGATCCGGGATCCATAACCCCAGGGAGATCTGCGAGGCACGATGGCCGCTCCAACTCGCCCAGCCAAATCCGCCGCGGCGTATGGATCCCGGGTCGGCGTCCACCAACGCTGGCGCGTTGGCGGCCTTGCCCGGGATGACACTATTTATAGGGATAGCGGCGCGTGCCCGCCCCAATACGTCACCCCTCCTGACCATTATTCGGCGTTGCGAGACCCTCCCATTCCCAGTAAAAGCGCTGTCGAGGGCACCTCGGCAACAAACCGTCAACGGTTTTGCCGCACAGTTTTCGTGTTCTTGCAAAGGGTTTGGCAATGCTGATTCGCAGCGCAGAGATCGAGGCCATCGCCGGGGCAGACGCCCGGACGATCGCGCTCGCCGCGCTGCAGCCCGCCGACCTGATCGGCGCGATCGAGCTTCTGCTTCTTAGCTGCCCCTGAGGGCCGGCTGGGCGGGATGCGCCTGGGCACTCAGGGGGCTGCTTCGACACCGAAACACCCTTCAGCGCCTCTGGAAGCCACGCGCACCACCCGAAAAGTTCGAGGAAAGCAGATGTCCAATCCCGTTCAGTCCGACAAGGACCGCGTCGTCATTTTCGACACCACCCTGCGCGACGGCGAGCAGTGCCCCGGCGCCACCATGACCTTCGAGGAGAAGCTCAACATCGCCGCCATGCTGGACGGCATGGGCGTCGACATCATCGAGGCCGGCTTCCCGATCGCGTCCGACGGTGACTTCGAGGCTGTCAACGAGATCGCCAAGCGGTCCCAGAACGCGGTGATCTGCGGCCTGTCGCGCGCCGGCGCCAAGGACATCGACCGCTGTGCGGAAGCCATCCGCCCGGCCAGGCGCGGCCGCATCCATACCTTCCTGTCCACCTCGCCGGTGCACATGAAGTACAAGCTGCAGATGGACCCGCAGCAGGTGTTCGAGCTGGTGATCTCCTCGGTGACGCGCGCGCGCAACCACACCGACGACGTCGAATGGTCGTCCGAGGACGGCACCCGCACCGAGTTCGACTTCCTGTGCCGCTGCGTCGAGGCTGCGATCAAGGCCGGCGCCACCACCATCAACATCCCAGACACCGTCGGCTATGCCGTGCCGGAGGAGTATTACGACCTGTTCAAGCGCGTGCGCGAGAGCGTGCCGAACTCCGACAAGGCGGTGTTCTCGGTCCACTGCCACAACGACCTGGGCATGGCGGTCGCCAACTCGATGGCCGGCGTGCGCGCCGGCGCCCGCCAGATCGAATGCACCATCAACGGCATCGGCGAGCGCGCGGGCAACGCGGCCCTGGAAGAGGTCGTGATGGCGATGCGCGTGCGCAACGACAAGCTGCCGTACTGGAACAAGATCGACACCACGCAGCTCACCCACGCCTCGAAGGTGGTCTCGGCCGCGACCTCGTTCCCGGTGCAGTACAACAAGGCCATCGTCGGCCGTAATGCGTTCGCGCATGAGAGCGGCATCCATCAGGACGGCATGCTGAAGAACGCGCAGACCTACGAGATCATGCTGCCGGAGACGGTCGGCGTGAAGCAGACCTCGCTGGTGATGGGCAAGCATTCCGGCCGTCACGCCTTCGTCCACAAGCTGGAGGAGATGGGCCACAAGCTGGCAGGCAACCAGGTCGAGGACGCCTTCGTCCGCTTCAAGGCGCTGGCCGATCGCAAGAAGCACATCTACGACGAGGACATCGAGGCCTTGATCGACGAGGGCATGGTCAGTGCCCATGACCGGATCAAGCTGCTGTCGCTGTCGGTGATTGCCGGCACCCGTGGTCCGCAGCGCGCCACCATGAAGCTCGACGTCGACGGCGTGGCGAAGATCGAGGAGAGCGAGGGCAACGGGCCGGTCGATGCCGTCTTCAACTGCATCAAGTCGCTGGTGCCGCACGAGGCCAAGCTGGAGCTGTACCAGGTCCACGCCGTCACCGAGGGCACCGACGCGCAGGCCGAGGTCTCGGTCCGGCTGTCGCAGGACGGCCGCTCGATGACCGCGCGCGCGGCGGATCCGGATACGCTGGTGGCCTCTGCGAAGGCCTATCTGGGTGCGCTCAACAAGCTGGTCATGAAGCGCCAGCGCGACGTGGCGCAGGGCGCGGGTACGGCGGCCGCAGCGGCGAGCTGAGCTCACGATCGTCGGTTGGGGCCGAACCTTGCTTCGTCATTCCGGGGCGACGCGCAGCGTCGAACCCGGAATCCCGAGCTTGGCTTGCGCCAGCGCCAATAACCTCCGGATTCCGGGCTCAGCCGCTTGCGCGGCTGCCCCGGAATGACAGTCATCACCATTTTTGCGCTGCAGCATGGGAATCCCCGCCTCTGCGGCTAACGGTCAATGGCATTCCGGCCGGTGACCCGCTAACAATGTCCTTGGCATACAAAGCGGGGGCGTCATTGCAATGTCCCCCGAAACGTCGGGAGGACACCTTGCACTTCAAGTTTCGCCATGTGATCGCCACCGCCGCCTCGCTCGCGGTGCTCGCTCTGGCCGGCCCGGCCCTCGCTGCCGACAATCCGATCGTGATCAAGTTCAGCCACGTGGTGGCCTCGAACACCCCGAAGGGCCTCGCCGCCGACAAGTTCAAGGAGCTGGCCGAGAAATACACCGACGGCAAGGTCAAGGTCGAAGTCTATCCGAACTCGCAGCTCTACAAGGACAAGGAAGAGCTCGAGGCGTTGCAGCTCGGCGCGGTCCAGATGCTGGCGCCGTCGAACTCGAAGTTCGGCCCGATCGGCATCAAGGAATTCGAGGTGTTCGATCTGCCCTACATCCTGCCCGACCTCGCCACCTTGCGGAAGGTGACCGACGGCCCGCTCGGCGCCAGGCTGCTGAAGCTGCTCGAGCCCAAGGGAATGATCGGGCTCGCCTACTGGGACAACGGCTTCAAGCAGATGAGCGCCAACAAGAAGCTCGTCGATCCCGCCGACTACAAGGGCCTGAAGTTCCGCATCCAGTCCTCGAAGGTGCTGGACGCGCAGTTCCGGACGCTCGGCGCGATTCCGCAGGTGATGGCGTTCTCGGAAGTCTACCAGGCGCTGCAGACCGGCGTCGTCGACGGCCAGGAGAACACGCCCTCGAACATCTATACCCAGAAGATGCACGAGGTGCAGAAGTACATCACGCTGACCAATCACGGCTACATCGGCTACGTCGTGGTCGTGAACAAGAAGTTCTGGGACGGCCTGCCGCCGGATATCCGCGCCGCCTGCGAGAAGGCGATGAAGGAAGCGACCGCCTACGGCAACAACCAGTCGGCGAAGGAGAACGACGACGCGCTCGAGGAGATCCGCAAGTCCGGCAAGACCGAGCTGGTCAAGCTGACGCCGGCCCAGGACGAGGCGATGCGCAAGGCGATGATGCCGGTGTACAAGGACGTCGCGGGGCGCGTCGGCCAGCCGCTGATCGACGAGTTCCTGAAGGAGACGCGCGGCACGACCAACTGATGGCGTGAGGCGAGCGGTGCGCGGGCCATGGTCCGCGCATCGAGGGGGTGAAGCACTCGGCGCGCAAGAAGGCAGACGGCGCAGCCAAGCGCCGCGGACGTTTGATTGTGGGGGTAGGGGACTTGGGCTTTCTGTTGCGCATCCTCGATCGGCTCGAGGAGATACTGATCGCATTCCTGATCGCGGCGGCGACCTCGATCATCTTCCTGGCGGTGCTGCATCGCTATCTGGTCGGCGTGCCGCTGTTCTATCCGCTGCTGTTCCCGATCGACATGTCCTGGGCGCAGGAGCTCTGCATCTACATGTTCGTGTGGATGGCGAAGTTCGGCGCCGCCTACGGCGTGCGCACCGGCATCCATGTCGGCGTCGACGTCGTCGTCAACATGATGCGGCCATCGCTGCGCAAGGTGACGGTGCTGTTCGGCCTGCTTTGCGGAGCGCTGTTCACCTCCATCATCGGCACGATGGGCGCCAAGTTCGTCTACGGCCTGTCGCAGACCGACCAGGTGACGCCCGACATGGAGCTGCCGAGCTGGCTCGTCTACCTCTGCATCCCGCTCGGCTCCTATCTGATGTGCTTCCGCTTCCTGCAGGTCGCCTGGCACTATCTGCGCCACGACGAGCTACCGCATCATGATCATGCGGCCGTCGAGGGCATCGAGACGACGGGCGTGGAGGCCGCGCGATGAGCAGCCTCCTCATCTTCAGCCTGCTCATCTTCCTGATGCTGACGGGCATGCCGATCTCGATCGCGCTCGGCTTGACCGTGCTGTCCTTCGTCTTCTTCATGACCAACGTGCCGACCGAGTCGGTCGCGCTGAAGCTGTTTACCGGCATCGATAATTTCGAGATCATGGCGATCCCGTTCTTCATCCTGGCCGGCAACTTCCTGACCCATGGCGGCGTCGCCCGGCGGATGATCAATTTCGCCACCTCGATGGTCGGGCACTGGTATGGCGGCCTCGGCCTTGCCGGCGTGATGGCCTGCGCGCTGTTCGCCGCCGTGTCCGGCTCGTCGCCGGCCACGGTGATCGCGATCGGCTCGATCATGCTGCCGGCGATGGTCCGCCAAGGCTTCCCGAAGCGCTTTGGCGCCGGTGTCATCACGACGTCAGGCGCGCTCGGAATCCTGATCCCGCCCTCGATCGTGATGGTGGTCTATGCGGTCGCGACCGGCGGCAGCATCGCGCTCGATCCGGCCGGCCACCGCGTGTCCTCGGCCTCGGTGGGGCAGCTGTTCATCGCCGGCGTCATTCCCGGCCTGATGCTGGCGAGCCTGCTCGGCTTCACCACCTTCTACCGCGCCTGGAAGAACGACTACCCGCGGATGCCGCGCGCGAGCTGGGCGGAACGCTTCGTCGCCTTCCGCAAGTGCATCTGGGGCCTGCTGCTGATCGTGATCGTGCTCGGCGGCATCTACACCGGCAAGTTCACGCCGACCGAGGCCGCGGCCGTCAGCGCCGTCTATGCCTTCGTCATCGCGGTGTTCGTCTATCGCGACATGTCGCTGAAGGACGTGCCGAAGGTGCTGCTCGGCTCGGCCAATATGAGCGCGATGATCCTCTACATCATCACCAATGCCGTGCTGTTCTCGTTCCTGATGGCCAATGAGAACATCCCGCAACAGATCGCCAACTGGATGGCGGCGGCCGGCGTCAACTGGATAGTGTTCCTGCTGGTCGTCAACATCCTCCTGCTGCTCGCCGGCAACGTGATGGAGGCGACCTCGATCGTCTTGATCATGGCGCCGATCCTGTTCCCGGTCGCGGTCAAGCTCGGCATCCATCCGGTGCATCTGGGTATCCTGATGGTGGTCAACATGGAGGTCGGCATGTGCCACCCGCCCGTCGGCCTCAACCTCTACGTCGCTTCGGGCATTGCCAAGATGGGCATCACCGAGCTGACCATCGCCGTCATGCCCTGGCTGCTGACGATGCTGGGCTTCCTCGCGCTCGTCACCTACGTGCCGGAAATCTCGCTGTGGTTGCCGCGCATGCTGGGGATGCTTTGAGGCGCGGCAACAAACTGAAACTGATTTGCAAAAACAGAAAGGTATTTGAAGCAATTACATCTTCGTAAGGTCGTACACTCTGTCCAAACTGTAAGTTGAAGGCGCGGAACGGCAGGCTCATGCTGATCCGAGTTTCCAAGGAGGTTGGCATGAGAAGGTTCACTATCGCCGCAGTCGCCGTGCTCGCCATCGCCGGCTCGACCGCGGTCTACGCCCAGCGCGGCTGGTTTCATGATCACATGCACCATGCGCGCATGAATCCGGAAGATCGCGCCGCCATGCTCGATGCGCGCATCGCTTCCGTCCATGCCGGACTGAAGCTGACGGCGGACCAGGAGAAATTGTGGCCGCCGGTCGAGAGCGCAGTGCGCGATCTCGTCAAGCTGCGGTTCGATCGTGCCAACGCGCGGATGAAGGCCGCCGACGAGGCGCAGGACAAGGATGTCGATCCGGTGGCGCGGCTGCGCGAGCGTGCCGACACCATGGCGGTCACGGCGGATGCGATGAAGAAGGTCGCCGACGCCGCCGACCCGCTCTACAAGACGCTCGACGACGGCCAGAAGCGCCGGCTGTCGATGCTGACCCGGCCGATGGGGCGCATGATGGGACCGGACGGTCCGCGCCATCACCGCTGGATGGAGCGCGGCGAGGGCGGCATGGAGGATGGTTCGGGCTTCGGCGAGCATCGCTTCGGCCCGGGACCGATGGGCCGCATGGGCTGGTCCGAGGAGGAACGCGAGTCCGGGCGGCTCTGACAGCCGTTTAACGATCCGTCTGATTTCATTTGGGGAAAACCGCCGCCCGCCGGCGGTTTTTCTGCATCGAAAGTGCCGAAAAATCCTCAGGGATCGCTGGACATCTCGGAATCGCTTTGCTAAACGACCGGCTCTCGCGGAAGGCTTTCTCCGGATGCAAGATCCGGGCGCATAGCTCAGTTGGTAGAGCAGCTGACTCTTAATCAGCGGGTCCTAGGTTCGAGCCCTAGTGCGCCCACCAAGCCTTTCAAGGACTCTTGGCTGATCCCGAATTGGCTGATCCCGTGAAGCCATTCCGACAAGCGGTCATTTCGGAAGATGCCGACCACCGCGGTGCGGCGCTTGATCTCGCCATTGAGCCGCTCGATCGGATCGGTCGAATGCAGCTTGGCGCGATGCGGACAGGACTTTGCTGACTGAAGCCTTGATGCCTTCATCCGCGTCGGAGATCACAAGTTTGACGCCGCACAGCCCACGGCGGGCGAGCACGTGCAGGAACGCCGTCCAGAATGTCTCGGAGGGACGATGTCCATGCCGAGAACCTCGCGGCGGCCGTCGCTGTTCGACATGGCTGGCCGTGAGAATCACGTATCCTTCGCCGTTGTGTTCGATGTAGTTCGCGCCGCGGCTGGCGCTGTTGGCCTCGATCGCGTCGATCACCTGCCTCAAGGACAACCCGTAACCAACGAGCTTCGCCGGATCCGGCTGCACCTGGTACTGCTTGACGAAGCCGCCGATAGCGTCCGGCGCCGGCAACGCCGGGCGCGGTTCTCATCTGCGCCCGGACGATCCAGTCCTGCACGATCCGGAGTCAGACGGAGCGCCGGAAGTCGTCCGTCAGCCGCTCGCCTTCCGGAGTGACCTAGCGGCCGTCGGTCTGCCGGCCTGGCCTCCCGTCGTGGACAGGTGAGGACGCGCCCGGTTTTTCGTATTCTCATCACATGCAATGCGTCGAGCCTACCGCGCCGGGGTTTTTTCCCTTTTTACTCGCACTTTCTTCAACTGGGCCCAAGGCTTGGAGGGAAAAGCGGGCCTGGAAACCACTCTGCGCTCCAGGCAACGGAGATGTTAGAATAAGCTCGCCGCCAACGCCGGAGGCGATGGCTCCTGCAATGGCCAGGCCCAGGCCGGACCCTTCTGCATCAGTACGACCGCGCTCGAAGGGGCGGGACAGGCGCGTCAGCAACTCTGGCGGAACCGGCGGTCCTTCGTTGGTCACCGTGAGCACGCCAATGTTTGAAAGTGTCACTGTGACCGGAGCGTCCGACGCTCCGTGCTTGAGGCCATTCTCGATCAGGTTGCGCGCCAGAATGGCAAAAGCATCGGTATCAATATCCAACAGAACCGGCGTGGCAGGAATATTGAGAACAAGCCGGCCGGCCGTGGCTGGATCGCGCATTATCTCGTCTGAGACTAATTTCAGCGCGGAGGCGATGTCGATCGTCTCCTTGGCTTGAAGGCGCCCGCCCTCGGCCTTTGCCAGTTGCATCAACTTTTCAGACAGTCGCCAAAGCCGCCGCAGCGCCGTCTCGATCTGCTGTGCCCGACTTTGCGCCGCAGCGTCCTGCGTCTCCGCGATCAGCCGCTGTGTCTGCGCCAACGCGGCGGCGATCGGTGTACGCAATTCGTGCGCAGAGTTGGCAGTAAAGCTTCGCTCGGCTTCCAGTGCACGCCGAAGCCCTTCCAAGAGGTGGTTCACAGCGTCGGCAATCGGTGCGATCTCGGAGGGCAGGTCTGCGACCGGAATCGGAGACAGGTCGCCGCTGCCACGCGCCTCTATACCCCTCCCCAGGCGCCTGACCGGCGCCATCGA
This sequence comes from Bradyrhizobium sp. SZCCHNRI20481, assembly GCF_032485055.1. Taxonomy (NCBI): domain Bacteria; kingdom Pseudomonadati; phylum Pseudomonadota; class Alphaproteobacteria; order Hyphomicrobiales; family Nitrobacteraceae; genus Bradyrhizobium; species Bradyrhizobium sp. SZCCHNRI20481. The sequence goes on along the minus strand of NZ_JAUEUE010000007.1, from coordinate 30,771 downwards.
GACGCGCACGACGCCCCAAACCGCCACAAGACCGAGAGGCACCAAGAGGCCGAGCGGCAGAGCCAGGCCGAGGAGAGCCTTGTTTGCGACCTCGCGACGGTGGGCAAGCGGTTCTGCCACGGCGATCGTCACCGTGTTTCGCAGCGCAGCGTCGAAGTAGAGTCGGTGGGTCGCTGTGTCGACGAACCCCGTCTTGGCGAAAGGCGGAAATATCGCGTCGTCAGCGCGGTGCGAGCGCAGCAGCACGGACCCGCGCGCGTCGCGCACGATATAAGTGAAGTACTCGTCATGCTCCCTCAGGGTCGCAATACGCTGCGAGGTGTCGCCGTCCTCGCGGTCCAGGATGTCGAGCACTGCGAGTGGCAGGATGCGCTGGGCTGTTTCCTCGAGCGCACTATCGAAAACCCTGTTCATTTCGTGGCGCAGCCTTTGAGCTGTCGCGACGGCTGCGACGATCCAGAGAAGTGCGATGCCGAGTCCTAGCCATAGCGAGATGCGCCACTGCAAGCTGCGCGGCGGCATCATGCGCTGTGTCCCAGTCGGTAACCGAGACCACGCACCGTCTCGATGACGTCGTGTCCGAGCTTCTTGCGAAGCCGACTGACGTGCACCTCGATGGTGTTGCTCTCGATCTCTTCTCCAAATGAATAGAGCCGTTCCTCAAGAATGGTCTTTGACAGGACCCGACGCGGTCGCTGCACGAAGGTCTCGAACAGCACCCATTCCCGCGCTGTCAAGTTGATGTTCTTTCCTGCACGGGTGATTGAGCGGGCGGCCAGATCGATCTGGAGATCGCCGATCCCGACAAGGGGATTCGGATTACCGGAATAACGACGCGCGACGGCGTTCAACCGCGCCGAAAGCTCCGAAAGATCGAAGGGCTTGATCATATAATCGTCCGCGCCGGCGTTGAGGCCTTCAATGCGATCGGAGAGTTGATCGAGTGCCGTCAGGATGATGACCGGCGTCACCGTGCCCTCGGTGCGGAGATCGCGCAGGAGCTTGATACCGCGACCGTCGGGCAGCATCAGATCCAGCAGAAGCAGGTCATAGGCCGTGCTGCGCAGATGGTCCTGCGCGGCATCAAGGCGGGTAACCCAGTCAACTGAGTGTCCATCGGAGACGATCTGGTCGCGCACCGCAGCGCCCAGAATCGTGTCGTCCTCAATCAGCAATATCCGCATCGCCTCATTCCGCCCACCCCCCATCCATCTCGGATCATAGATAGTCATAGAGGGGAATCTGACGTTGACCTGACGCAAAAGCCACAGCGTCTTCAGGTCGCCGTCAGGAAACCGGCTCACAAGGACGACAGGTTGAGGCTTCGAACGGGAGCAGGAAACGTGAAAGCGATAGCAGTGATCGTCGCCATTCTGATGGGCACTCTGGCGCCGGGTCTGGCGGTGGCTGATAGTGACGACTGCAAGGTTCCCATGGCCCAATGGCAGCCGCGCGAAGCAGTCGAGCAAATGGCAAAGGCGCGCGGCTGGACCGTGCGAAGGATCAAGATCGACGACGGATGCTTCGAGATTAGAGGGCAGGACGAGAACGGTCGTGACATCGAGGCAAAGGTGGATCCCGCATCGCTCGCCGTGATCCGCGTGAAACAGAAGCGTGGAGAGCACGGCAGGAACCGCGATGATGAGGAAGACGGTGCCCGGCGTGGTGGACGCTCCGGGCCGGGGGGAGCCCCTGAGCCAGCGGGAGTACCGCCTTCCAACGGGCTTTTTCAGGGCGGTGCCGCCCCCAAGGCCGAAGTCAAGTGATGCCGTGGTACGGAGTCCATCTCGTTGGAGCCGTGATCAGAGAAGGTGAGAGTCGGCGCAATTGACTTCCATTGCCTGAGGCGAACGAACACATCGCGTTCAAGGACGCCCCGCCTGCTGCGGGGCGTTTGCCGTTTTTGAAAAGGTCCAACCTGACGGCTGCCTGAAGCAGATTCCGATCGACCTTCAGGAGCACGTCATCTGCGGTCTTCAGTCTTGGTGCGATCAATACGCCACTGCTGGAGACCAACAATGAAATCGCTGCTCGCCGTCCTTGCCGTCACCACCGCGCTGACCGCTCCCGGGCTCGCCATGGCGCGTCCTGTCACGTTGACCACCACGCTCAGCAATTATGGCGGGAACGGAGCCTATCTCGCGCTTTACGTGACCGATTCCACGGGCGCCTATAAAGGCACGCTGTGGGTGGCGGGCTCAAAGTCCAAATATTACAGCCATCTCAGCGGTTGGAACCGAGGATCCCGCGGAAACCCCGCCGAAATCAACGGCATTACGGGGGCCAGCGTCGGTGCCGGCCGGACGCTGAAAGTCACGCTGGACCTCGCGGATGCGCTCTTTGATGCAGGCTACAAGCTCCACATCGATGCCGCCGCCGAGGACATGCGGGACAGCCCGTCCGAGGTGGTCGTTCCGCTGACATCCGCGGGAGCAAGTCGGCCCGCGGCGGGCCGAAGCTACGTCCGCTCCTTCACCTACGCCATGTAGGCCTATGGACAGGGATGGATGTCATGCTGCGCTGGATTCATCGGATTCTAGGCCTTTTCGTCATCATTCCGCTGATGGCACTCGCGATCAGCGGTTCGGTGCTGTCGGCGATTCCGGCCTGGGATCGGGCTGAAGCAATTTCGCCAAGCAGTGTCACCGTCGCCGCTTTGGCTGGTCGAGTCGTCGGCACCTATCCTGGTGTGGAGGAGCTCAAACGCCTGCCCTCCGGTAAGATCATCGCCTTCTATTCCGGGAACGATGGCCCGGCCGCGAGCGTGGTGAACCCTGTGAGCGGTGAATTTGTTTCGGACTACACGCGCTCGGCATTCGAACGCTGGATGACCAACCTGCATCGCTCGTTCTTTCTCGGCGATAGCGGGCGCATGGCCGCGGGCGCCGGCGCGCTGGCGATGCTGGTCCTGCTGCTGTCTGGCCTGCAGATGACCGCCCGACGCATGGGAGGATGGGGACAGATTCTCAGCCGGGCGCGCGGCAATGGCATTCAGCGACTACATACCGACCTCGGCCGGCTGGCGGCTGGTGGGCTTCTGCTGTCAACTCTGACGGCGCTCTATCTGTCGCTCACCACGTTCGGACTGATTTCGGACGGCATGTCGCAGGCGCCCGCTTTCCCGACGGCGACAACCCGCGGCCCGGCTCTTCCCGTCGAGCAAATCGCTGCCTTGCGCGGGATCGATCTTTCCCAGCTCCGAGTGCTGACTTTTCCCAACCCGGCGAACCCGGACGATCTCTTTCACCTGACCACCGCGACCGGCGAAGGATATGTCGATCCCGCGGGCGGAGGCCTGCTGGCCTGGAACGCCCATTCGCTCGCCCGGCAGATCTACGAATTCATCTACATGCTGCACACCGGCCAAGGGCTGTGGTGGCTCGGCTTGTTGCTGGGCGTCAGCGCCCTCAACGTTCCGGTACTTGGCTTGAGCGGAGCTGTGATGTGGTGGAGCCGGCGCCGTGCATATGCTCCAATTGCTGACAACGTTGTCGCCAAGAACGCCGACACCGTGATCCTGGTGGGGAGCGAGGGTGGCAGCACATGGGGTTTTGCCCGCACGCTGCACGCCGCCCTGACGGCTAACGGACACGGGGTTCATACGGCCTCGATGGATAGCTTGTTGCGATCCTATCCATCGGCGCGGCGCATGTTCCTGCTGGCCGCGACCTATGGCGACGGCGCGGCTCCCGCGACGGCCAGCGTGTTCCTCAAACGCCTCGACGGGATCACAGAGCCGCCGCCTTTCCCAATCGCGGTCCTCGGCTTCGGTGACCGGCAATTTCCGCAATTCTGCCGTTTCGCTCGCGGCGTCGAAGCGACGTTGGCGCGGAAGGGCTGGGCGTCGCTGATGCCGCTGGAGACGATTGACCGTCAATCCGCGCAGGAATTCGCGCGGTGGGGCGAGGCGCTGTCGCAGGTCATGGGCGAAGAGCTGGCGCTGCTGCACGTGCCTGAGCGGCCGCGCACGCATACCCTGACGCTTGTCGACCGCGTCGACTACGGCGCGGAGGTGCAGGCGCCAACCTGCGTGCTGCGCTTCGCGCTGCCGATGAGCCGAATGTTCGCGCGCGTCGCAGGGGGCGGCTGGCCGCGCTTCACGGCAGGCGACCTCATAGGCATCGTGCCGCCGGGCTGCACCTCACCGCGCTATTATTCGTTGGCCAGTTCGACCAGCGATGGATTTGTCGAGATCTGCGTGCGCAAACATCCCGGCGGGCTTTGCTCGGGCCTGCTTCACGGGCTTGAGCCGGGCGACAGCGTCGAGGCCTTCGTGAAGGCCAATCCAGCCTTCCGTCCGGCGCGCGGACGAAAGCCGGTCATCCTGATCGGCGCCGGCACCGGCATTGGTCCCCTGGCGGGATTGGTCCGCGCCAATTTCTCGCGCAGGCCCATGCATCTCTATTTCGGCGGTCGCGATCCAGCCTCGGACTTCCTCTATGAGCGCGAGATCGCCGGCTGGCTGAATGACAGACGGCTGACGAGCCTCGCCACCGCCTTCTCGCGCGTGAAAGGCGGCGGCTATGTGCAGGATCGGCTGCGCAAGGACGCCGATCGATTTCGTGCCCTGATCGCCGGTGGTGCGCAGGTCATGGTGTGTGGTGGGCGCGACATGGCGGCGGGCGTGACGGAGGCGATAGCTGATGTGCTCGCGCCGACCGGCCTGACGCCCATGGTGCTCAAGGCCCAGGGGAGGCTTGCTGAAGATGTCTACTGATCTTGTTCGCCACGCATTGAGCGGCGCCACGATGGGAACGCGCTGGTCGGCGCTGGTCTATGCTTTTCCTGACACCGACATTGCCGCACTGGAGGCCGCCCTGGCTCGTGCCGTCGATCGCGTCGACCGCCAGATGTCCACATGGAAGCCGGACAGCGATCTGATGCGATTGAACTCGGCCGCGCAAGGCGTCTGGGTATCCCTACCTGCCGAGATCATGCAAGTTCTGCAACGGGGCGTGACGATCGGACATGCATCGGGCGGAGCCTTTGACATCGGCCTGGGGCACCTGGTCAATGCCTGGGGCTTCGGACCTGCTGCCTCTGCTCCCGACAAGGACGCGATCCAGATGGCGCTTCGTGAGCGACTGCCGCCAACCCATACGGTTCTAGAGCTGGATGTGCCGGGAAGCAGGGTGCGCAAACACGCGCAGTCTACGTTGGACCTTTCAGGAATCGCCAAGGGTTTCGCCGTGGACGAGATGATGCGAACGGTCGAGGCCCTCGGTATTTCCAATGCGCTGGTCAGTCTGGATGGAGAGCTGAAAGCACGAGGCGCCAAGGCGGACGGAACACCTTGGCGCGTGGCGGTGGAAAAGCCTGACTACGAACAGCGCGGTCCGCTTGGCGTCATTGAATTATGGGACGCGGCGGTCGCTACTTCAGGCGATTACCGGCATTGGATCGATCTCGGGCGAAAACGTCTGTCTCACACCATGGACCGGTCACGCGGCGGTCCCATCGACAACGCAATCGCCTCAGTCTCCGTCGTCGCGGCAAGCTGCATGGATGCTGACGCATGGGCGACGGCATTCATGGTCCTCGGTCCGGTGCAGAGCAAGGCGCTGGCGCAGGAGCAGGGCCTCAGTGCCCTGCTTATCCAGCGAGGGAACGAGAGGTTGGTCGAGATTCCGGTCGGTCCGGCGTTCGAGGTGCCTTGGGCAGCGTCGGCGGAGATGAGGCGGCAAGATCTATCACATGGGTGAGGTCGATGTGCACGCGCTCCGCCTAGCTGCCTAGGTACGGCGGCAAACGGCCATGCGGTGGATTGGCTCTCGATGCTGGATCTTGGTTCCGACAAATCATCGTGATGCAGCCGGATGGAGAGGTTTGACCAACATCAAGCTCGCGCATCGTCGCCCATTTAGCTTCCTCTGCGAATTTTTCGTCCGCGACGCAGAGGAGATGGTCATGAAGGCGCTCGTCTATAACGGTCCGGGAAAGAAGGCCGTTGAGGAAAGGCCGAAACCCGAGATTTCGGCTCCGACCGACGCCATCGTCAAGCTTGTGAAGACGACAATCTGCGGGACTGACCTCCACATATTGAAAGGCGACGTTCCGACCTGTGTACCCGGCCGAATTCTTGGCCATGAGGGCGTCGGCATCGTCGACAAGATCGGCGGCGCCGTTACCGCCGTCAGGCCGGGCGATCACGTCATCATCTCCTGCATTTCCTCCTGCGGGACCTGCGACTATTGCCGGCGCGGAATGTATTCCCATTGTGTGAACGGCGGCTGGATCCTTGGCAACCGAATCGACGGAACGCAGGCGGAATACGTGCGTACTCCGTTTGCTGACACCAGCCTTTATCATGTGCCGGCCGGAACCGAAGAAGACGCGTTGGTGATGCTGAGCGACATTCTTCCGACCGGCTTCGAGTGCGGCGTGCTCAACGGTAAGGTCCAGCCCGGCTCGACGGTGGCGATCGTCGGCGCCGGCCCGATCGGCTTGGCAGCCCTGCTGACGGCCCAATTCTACTCGCCGGCCGAAATCATCATGATCGACCTCGACGACAATCGCCTGGAGATGTCGTCCCGCTTCGGCGCCACAACTGTCATCAACAACAAGGATGGCAAGGCTGTTGAAAAGATCATGGAGATGACGGGCGGTCGCGGCGTCGACACCGCCATGGAAGCGGTCGGTGTGCCGGCGAGCTTCATCGTCTGCGAGGATATCGTTGCGCCCGGCGGCGTCATTGCCAATATCGGTGTTCACGGCGTCAAGGTCGATTTGCACCTGGAGCGGCTGTGGGACCGCAATATTGCGATCACGACAAGGCTCGTCGACACTGTCACCACGCAGATGCTGCTTAAAACGGTACAATCTCGCAGGATCGACGCGAAGAAGCTCATCACCCATCGGTTCAAGTTCGAAAAGATCCTGGACGCCTATGAGACCTTCAGAGCAGCTGCCAGTACGCACGCCCTGAAGGTACTGATCGAGTTCTAGTACCCGGACTCATAGCCGGGGGATACGTCGGCCTTTGAAGGTGCGCTGGCTAACCTTTTTCTCGATCCAGACGAAGGGTTCAGTTCTGTCGTCGCAGGCTTGGACGAAGGCATCGATCGCACGACTGCGACATTTTGGGAAAGACGCACGTAACCTACGGACTGCCGAGCTTCAGCGCTGATCGCCGCATGTGACATTTCGATGAATGATCCAGCGCAACACCGCACCGTTCGCCGGCTGCTACGAGGCCGTTATCAAACAGCGACGTGCGCCGATGAAAACTGAAATTGTCAGAGAGCTCGGACAACCCGACATCCTGCTGCCGCAGCTCGTGGCAGAGGGACTGGCCGCCAACGATCGCATCAAGCTCCGCCTCAGCGCGCTGCAGGCCGCGGTCCAACATGCAAGACAGCCGCGCGCGAACGTGCCTGATCTCGCGATGGAGAGCCGCGCTGCCGGGCTTGCGCCCGCGGCGCTCGTCACACTGATCGGCGGAGCACATCTGGCTGGCGACGACAAGGTGGTCGCACCAGGACTCGCTCCTCTGCTGAAGGGCATCGAGGGCGACATTCTCGCGATGATCAGTGCCGCCGCCGCAGGCAATCCGTCGGAAGGCCAGCAGTTCGAAAGACGCCTGGCCTCGATCCGCAGCGCGGGTCACCTCGAAGCGACGCCGGAGATCGAAATCGCCCGCGTCGGTCGGCTGACCGGGGTCGAGCATGACGGACCGGACAGCCTGCATCGGCTGGTGATGGACCTGCACAAGGCATTGAACCGTCTGGCCGCGACCCACTCGGAGGAGATCATCGCCGGCGCGCATGTCTTCGGCGTGCAGGACGCCGATCGCGCACCGATCGCGAGCTTCATGCGCGGGCTCAACGAGACGAGACTGCTCAAGTTCAATCATCCCGGGCTCGATACGACCGCAATCCGGGTGGGCGACCGGCTGGTCATCCAGAACGACATCGGCACCACCGATGCGCATGTGATCGTCATCGTGGTCACGGCGAGAGCCGCGACCATCACCTATACCGACGTTCATCTGGCGCGCGCGAAGTTCTTCGTATCGCTGTTCGACGAGTGTTCGCTGAAATGGAGCGGCCTGGACAAGCATGCCGCCGCGGGGCTCGAGGACGACGGGACGTTCTATCTCGTCACCGGATCTCATGAGTATGGAGCGCCCGACGATCGCGACGAATTGCTCGCCGCCATCGGATCTTCGCTGGTGTTCCTGATCGACTGGAACAAGGCGCGCAAACTGCTGCGCAGCTGGGTCGCCAAGACCGATGCGGTTCGTATCCTGGAATGGGCGGCGCGGCAGCGTGTCGGTCACCGCGGCTTTCTGGAGCTTGGCGGCAGCGAGCTGCTCGGCGCAGCCGTGCGCAGCGCGGCACCGACGCGCATCGGCTTCGGCGAGCGGCTCGACCAGGTGCTGGGGCGCGAGGCCGCGATCGGTTTCCTCAAGACGTGCCTGCAGGTCTCGACCGAGGCTTTGCGCGAGGGGCAGTCGTCACGGCTGGCGCGGGACCGGATCGGCGCCGAGTTGGTCAGGCATCTCGATCGCGTCGATAGCGGATTGCTCGCGATGGTGCTCCGACAGATCGGCCTGGCGCGCGATGTGGCGGCGCTGGTCCAACAGGCCGTGTCGATGATCGAGCCGGAGCCGATGTTGGTCAGGCAGCTCGCGGAGCGGGCGGGCCGGATCGAGCGGAAGGCCGACAGGATCGCCATCGAGGCGCGTGCGGAAATCGCGCGGCTCGCTGCGCGGCCGGTGATCGGCGACCTGGTCGACCGGATCGAGCAGGCGATCGATGAGTTGGAGCAGGCTGCGTTCATTGCGTCGCTGGCGCCGGGCGCGCTGAAGCCCGAGATCAGATCCGCACTGGGGGCGCTCGCGTTGGTGGCGGTGTCGGCAACCGAGCACGCCGCGTCGGGTCTCGCCGCCGCTGCCGAGGTCCAGGAAGGCCGCCGAGCAGATTCGGAAGATGCGTTGGCGGCGGTTGCCCGGCTGATGGATGCCGAGCACCAGGCGGATGCCAAGGAACGCGAAATCACTGCGAACGTGTTCTCCGGCGGGCTCGATCTGGCAGCCTCTCTTGGCGCTCTGGAGCTCGCGCGGGCGATCGAGCGCGCGACCGACTGCCTGGCGAGCTTCGGCCATTTGCTGCGGCGCTACACGATGAGTGACCTCTCGGCCTAGGGAACGAAGTGATGATGATGGTGCGGATCGGGGATGGCCGGCGCGAGCTGCCTGGCGCCGAAGAGGTCGGGGCGAAGGCGGCAAATCTCGCACGGATGGCGGCGCTGGGTCTGCCGGTGCCGCCTGCATTCGTGCTGCCGGTGCAGCTCTGCGCCGACGTGGTGGCCGGCAAGGGGCAGGCAACGCGCCAGCTCGTTGACGGACTGAAAGGAGGGATCGCCTTTCTCGAGCAGGCGACCGGAAAGTCGTTCGGCTGCTCGCGCAATCCGCTGCTCGTGTCCGTCAGGTCCGGTGCGGCGCGGTCGATGCCGGGCATGCTGGATACCGTTCTCAATGTCGGCTGCACGTCGCGCGCCGTGCGCGGTCTGGTGCGTGCAACGGGGCGGCCGCGGCTGGCCTGGGACTGCCGGCGGCGCCTGCTCGAGAGCTACGCCGAAACGGTCATCGGGATCGATCCCGCCCCGCTCGCCGAGCGATTGAGCCAGATGATTGCCGCTGAAGGCGTCAGCAGCGAGCGTGAGCTGGACAGCGAGGCGCTCGAGCGGCTGGTTTGCGACCAACACAAGCTCCTGGAAGAGGCCGATGATGACGGATGGCTCGAAGATGCCGCGGTGCAGCTGGAACGCTCGGCGCGGGCCGTCTATCGATCCTGGACCAGTGAACGGGCGCGGACCTATCGCCGGCTCGAGGGCCTCGAGCAGCTCAAGGGCACGGCGGTCACGGTGCAGGCCATGGTGTTTGGCAATGGCGGCATGTCGTCCGGTGCGGGCGTCGCATTCTCGCGCGATCCCTCGACGGGAGCGGACGAGCCGGTCATCGACGTCATGTTCGATTCGCAGGGCGAGGACGTCGTCTCCGGCCGAAGGACGCCGGAAACCGAGAGGGCCCTGTCACGGGCGCTGCCGGATGTGGCGCTAGGGCTGCGTGCAACTCTGAAGCGGCTGGAAAGTGAATTTCGCGATGTGCAGGACATCGAATTCACCATCGAGGAAGGCCGATTGTGGATCCTGCAGACACGAGCCGCCAAGCGCACCCCGCGCGCCGCGCTCCGCATCGCGGTCGACCTCGTGCACGAGGGATCGATCACGCGGGAAGAGGCCCTGGGAAGACTTGAAGGCATCGATGTCGAGGCACTCACGGAGACCTCGCTCGTTTCGGCCGGCCAGCCCGCAGCCGTCGGAGTTGCGGCTTCCGGCGGTGTCGCAACGGGTCGGGCTGCCTTCGACAGCGCGTCCGCGGAACGCCTCGCGGCGGCAGGTGATCCGGTCATTCTGATCCGTCACGACACCAGCACCGCGGACATCGCCGGCTTCGCCGCGGCCTCCGGGATCGTCACGGCCGTTGGCGCCCGCACCGCGCATGCCTCGCTTGTCGCCCGTCAGATGGGCAAGCCCTGCGTGGTCGGTTGCGCCGCGATCCGGGTCGATGGTGAAGCGCAGCAGGCACGTATCGGCGCAGCGGTCGTGTCCCCCGGCGACTGGATCACCGTCGACGGCAATACGGGTCGTCTCTACCTGGGACGCGGCGAAATCGTCGCGCAACGGCCCGAAGCTGAGCTTGCGGAGCTGTCGGCATGGCGGTTTCCGCGCGATCCGGCGCCTGGAGGCGCAATCGCTGAAGCGCCCGCGGCCTGACCAGTTGAACCCTGGTCTAGGCGAAGGACCGGATCATACGCCGCTCAATCAGCGGGTCGTAGGTGCGCCCACCAGGCCCCCGACCAAGCCTTCCCCGGTTTCTCCAGCGCTTGATGCCCGGCTGAGCTCTTCCAGGGCCTGTCGCACCGACTCGACGAGGTCCAGCGCCACCGGCGAGGGGCTGCGCTGCGGCGGAAACACCGCGGCGAATTCGAAATCGATGCGCGGCGTGAATGGCCGCATCACCACGCCGCGGCCGTCGAATTCGCGCGCGGTGAACGGATCACAAATCGAGACGCCCAGTCCCGACGACACCATCCCGCACATGATTTCCGACAGCGTCGTCTCGACCCGCAGCACGCGCCTGACATCCTCGCGATGGAAGATCTGATCGATCAGATGCCGGCTGGTGGAGCCTGACGAGAGCGAGATGAAGGTCTCCCCCTCGAAGTCGCGCGGCACCAAGATTGTCTTCGCACAAAGCCGATGGCCTGCCGGGAGGACGGCGACGCGCGCCAGCGCCGGCAGCTTGATGCTCGGCAGGCCGGCATGGGCGATCGGCACCTCGGCAAATCCGACGTCGCATTGCGCGTTCAGCACCCAGTCGATCACGATCGGCGAGATCACGCCGAAAAATGCGAGATTGAGATTGGGCCGCTCCTGCAGGAAGCGGCCCGCCAGCCGCGGCAGATAGCCATTGGCAAGAGCGGGCAGGGCGGCGATGCGCAACGTGCCGGTGCGCCGGCCGCGAATTTCCTCGGCTGCTGCAGTGATGCGATCGAGCCCGACGAAGGAGCGTTCCACCTCCATGTAGAGCGCCGTTGCTGCGGCGGTCGGCACCAGCCCGGTGCCGCGCCGCTCGAACAGCTCCATCTTGAGCAGCGCCTGAAGGTCGCGCAGCAACCGGCTGACCGCCGGCTGCGTCACCGCCATCAGCTTGGCGGCTTCGGTCACACTGCCGCTCAGCATCATCGCCCGGAAGGCTTCGACCTGCCGCGAGTTGATCCGCGCCATCAGTCCTCCAGTCCATAACATTTGCGTATGAATATGGTGCCATTATTCATTGGACGATCAAAGCCTCTGCTGCGATCTTTTTTGGCAGGGTGAGGGGTGGCTCGTTTTTTAGGCTCGTCAGCTCCGGGTTTTCTGGACTGCGGATGCATCGGCCAAGCCCGATCTCCCTGGGACGGTTATTTAATACCGTCTCATATCCAAGATGATGGAGATCGGTCCGATGAAGCACCCTAAACTCCTGATGGCGGTCAGCGTCGCCGTCCTGGCTTCAGCCTCCCAGGTCTGGGCTCAGCAGAAGACGCTCTATGTCGCCGGCTATGGCGGCTCGTTCGAGAAGACCATCCGCGAGGAAGTGATCCCGCCGTTCGAGCAGGCCAACGGCGTCAAGGTCGAATACGTCGCCGGCAACTCCACCGACACACTCGCCAAGCTGCAGGCGCAGAAGGGCAATCAGCAGATCGACGTCGCCATCGTCGATGACGGTCCGATGTACCAGGCGATCCAGCTCGGCTTCTGCGACAAGGTCACCGGGTTGCCTGGCGATCTCCTCGATGTCGCGCGCTTCAAGGACGACAAGGCGGTCGCGATCGGTCTCGTCGCTACCGGCCTGATGTACAACAAAAAGGTGTTCGCCGAGAAAGGCTGGGCCGCGCCGACGTCGTGGAATGATCTCAAGGATCCGAAATACAAGCAGCTGCTCGTCATCCCGCCGATCAACAACACCTACGGCCTCAACGTCCTGCTGATGCTGGCCAAGATGAACGGCGGCAGCGAAGCGAACGTCGATGCCGGCTTCAAGATCTTCAAGACCGACATCAATCCGAACGTGCTGGCCTACGAGCCGTCGCCGGGCAAGATGACCGAGCTCTTCCAATCGGGCCAGGCCGTCATCGCCGTGTGGGGCAGCGGCCGTGTGCAGAGCTTTGCCAACACCGGCTTCCCGGTCGATTTCGTCTATCCGAAGGAAGGTGCCGTCAGCCTGCTGACGACGGCGTGTCCGATCGCCAAGACCTCGGTCTCGCCGCTGGCGTCGAGCTTCATCAAGCTGCTGCTCGATCCGAAGATCCAGCTCACCATGTTGAAGGAATATGGCTACGGCCCGGTGGTGAAGTCCGTGGTCGTGCCCGAGGGCGTCGGCGCGATGGCGCCGATCGGCGAGCGTGCCGCCAAGGTCTATGCGCCCGATTGGAGCGTGGTCAACGAGAAGCGCGAGGAATGGACCAAGCGCTGGAATCGCGAAGTCGAGCGCTAATCAGTCGTTTGTTGCGAACCTCTCTCGTCGACGGCGGTCTTCTCCCTCCCCCCTTGTGGGGGAGGGTCGGGGAGGGAGGGACCACACCAATGGTCTTCGGGCCGCCCCCCACCCCCGGCCCCTCCCCGCAAGGGGGAGGGGAGTGCACCGTGCGCGCGGCGCCAGCATTCCTCGCCCATCTGGATCCAAAGCATGTCCTTCCTCGAGCTTGATCGCGTCGGCAAGTCCTTCGGCCCCAACACGGCGGTCGAGGAGTTCAGCCTCGGCGTCGCCAAGGGCGAGTTCATCTCGTTCCTGGGGCCGTCCGGCTGCGGCAAGACGACAACCTTGCAGATGATCGCGGGCTTCCTCGACCCGTCGCACGGCGCGATCCGGCTCGAGGGCAGGGATCTGGTCGCGATGCCGCCGGCGAAGCGCGGGCTCGGCATCGTGTTCCAGAGCTACGCTCTGTTTCCGCACATGACGGCGGCCGAGAACGTCGCCTTCGGCCTGGAGATGCGCAAGGTCGCGCGCAAGGATCGTGAGGAGCGCGTGCGCGCGGCGCTCGCGCTGGTCGGCCTCGCCGGCTATGAGGACCGTCATCCGCGCCGCATGTCCGGCGGCCAGCAGCAGCGCGTCGCGCTGGCGCGCGCGCTGGTGATCCAGCCGAGCCTGCTGCTGCTCGATGAGCCCCTGTCCAATCTCGATGCGCGCCTGCGCGAGGACATGCAGATCGAGCTACGCCAGATCCAGCGCAATCTCGGCACCACGACCATCCTCGTCACCCATGATCAGATCGAGGCGATGTCGCTATCCGACCGCATCGTCGTGATGAGCAAGGGGAGGATCGAGCAGATCGGCACGCCGCAGCAGGTGTACGAGCAGCCGGCCTCCGCCTTCGTCGCGCAATTTCTCGGCAAGACCAACGAGTTTGCTGCGACCGTGGACCGCACCGGGGGGCAGGCCAGACTGGTGGCGGGATCTTGGAGCGCGCCGGCGCCGGCCGGCGTGGCCGGCTCCGTCGCCGTCAGCGTCCGGCCCGAGCGCATCAACTTCGGTGACGCCGGTCTTGCAGGGCGCATCACGAGCCGCATCTTCCAGGGCAATCACTGGCTGTTCCAATGCGACACCGAATGCGGGCCCGCCATCGTGATCCGGCAGAATGACGGCCAGCCGCAGCCTGAGCAGGGCGCAGCGGTGCATCTCGTCTGGCAGGTCTCGGACATGAGCCTGCGCGCCGCGAAGGCTGCAGCATGAGCGCGACCATCGCGTCCAACTCGTCCGAGACGCGCGCCGGCCTTTCGCTGGCGCTGCCGGCCTTGATGCTGTTCCTGGGAGTCGTCGTGATCCCGTTGGCGATGACGGTGATGCTGTCGTTCCATGATTGGGGCCAGTACAAGGGCATCGAGCCGGTCTTCATCCTGAAGAACTGGATCGAGATCTTCGACGACCCCTACTACGCCGAGATGTTCTGGCGCACCTTCCGCGTCGCGGTGCTGGCGACCTTGATAACGGCGGTGTTCGGCGTGCCCGAGGCCTACATCCTCAACCGCATGCAGGGGCCGTGGAAGGGCCTCTTCCTGCTGGTGATCATCGGCCCGCTGCTGATCTCGGTGGTTGCGCGCACGCTCGGCTGGGCGCTGCTGTTCGGCGGCAACAACGGGCTCGCCAACAAGCTCCTGATGACATCAGGCCTGATCGATTCACCGGTCCGGTTCATGTTCACCGAAACCGGCATGGTGATCGCGCTGGCGCACGCGATGATGCCGTTCATGGTGCTCGCGGTATGGACCGCACTGCAGCGGCTCGATCCGCAGGTCGAGAATGCGGCGTTGTCGCTGGGTGCAAGCTCGCTGACGGTGGTCCGCCGCATCGTGCTGCCGCAGATCATGCCGGGCGTGCTGTCGGGCGCCATCATCGTATTCTCGCTGTCCGCCAGCGCCTTTGCGACGCCGGCGATCATCGGCGGCCGCAGGCTCAAGGTCGCCGCGACGCTCGCCTATGACGAATTCCTCAATACGTTGAACTGGCCGCTCGGCGCCGCGGTTGCCGTGCTGCTGCTGATCGCGCTCGTCCTGATCGTGGTCGGCTCCAATGCGCTGATCGAGCGCCGCTACCAGGAGATGTTCCGATGAGCAGGAACGGTCCTCTGGCGCTGATCTTCCATGCCGTCTTCGTCGTCTTCATGGTGGCGCCGATCGTCGTCGTGTGCTGGGTCGCGTTCACCCCGGAAGGCTTTCTGTCGATTCCGATCACGAGCTTCTCGCTGCGCTGGTTCAGGGCGCTCGCCGACTATCCGGAATTCGTCCACGCCTTCGGCGTAAGCCTGTGGCTCGGCGCGCTGTCGTCGTGCGTGGCGCTATTGTTCGCGGTGCCGGCGGCGCTCGCGATCAGCCGCTATCGCTTCCGCGGCCGTGACGCGCTGTCGGCGCTGTTCCTGTCGCCCTTGATGATCCCGCATGTGGTGCTCGGCATCGCCTTCCTGCGCTTCTTCACGTCGGTCGGCATCGGCGGCACGTTCGTGGCGCTGGTGATCGCCCATGTCGTCGTGGTGTTTCCGTTCGCGCTGCGGCTGACGCTTGCGGCCGCGACCGGCATGGACCGCTCGATCGAGATGGCCGCGATCTCGCTCGGCGCCGACGGCTGGACGATGTTTCGCCGCGTCACCTTGCCCGCGATCCTGCCCGGCATCGTCAGCGGTTGGATGCTCGCCTTCATCCAGTCGTTCGACGATCTGACCATGACCGTGTTCCTGGCGACGCCCGGCACCGAGACCCTGCCGGTGCGCATGTTCCTCTACATCCAGGACAATATCGATCCGCTGGTGACATCGGTATCGGCCAGCGTCATCGCCATCACCATGACCGTCCTGATCCTGCTCGACCGCTTCTACGGGCTCGACCGCGTGCTCACCGCCAAAGGCGGCGACGCAGGACGATAGGAGACACTACGATGAGAGACTATGACGTCGCCGTCGTCGGCGGCGGCCTGCTCGGCTCTGCGATTGCCTGGGGGCTCGGCCGGCTCGGCCAGCGCGTCGCCGTGCTCGACGAGGGCGATATCGCCAAACGCGCCTCGCGCGCCAACTTCGCGCTGGTGTGGGTGCAGAGCAAGGGCCTGGGCATGCCGGCCTATACCGGCTGGACGGTGCGCGGCTCCAAGGCGTGGCCGAAGCTCGCCGAGGAGCTGAAGGCTCAGACCGGGCTCGACGTCGTGCTGCAGCAGAACGGCGGCTTTCACCTTACCCTCGGCGAGGCCGAGTACGAGCAGCGCACGCAGCTCGTGGCGCGCATGCACAATCAGGTCGGCGCCGCCGACTACCAGATGGAGATGCTGCCGGCGGCAGAGGTGAAGAAGATGCTGCCGCTGATCGGCCCGGAGGTCTCCGGCGGCAGCTTCTGTCCCTATGATGGCCACGTGAATTCGCTGCGCACCTTCCGCGCCCTGCATGCCGGCATGAAGCAGTTCGGCGTCGACTATCTGCCAGAACGCGCGGTCGGCGCGATTGCCCGTGAGGGCGATGAGTTCAGGCTGACGACGGCGCAGGGCGAGGTACGCGCAGCGAAGGTGGTGCTCGCGGCAGGGAATGCCAACCAGACGCTGGCCCCCATGGTTGGACTGTCGGCGCCGATGGGCCCGACGCGCGGCCAGATCGTCGTGACCGAGCGCACGATGCCGTTCCTGCCGCATCCGCTGACCACGATCCGCCAGACCGACGAAGGCACGGTGATGATCGGCGACAGCAAGGAGGACGAGCTCGACGATCGCGTGCAGAACCATCCGATCAACGCTGTCATGGCCGATCGCGCCCAGCGCACCTTCCCGCATCTGGCGCGACTCAACGTCGTCAGGAGCTGGACCGGCATCCGCGTGATGCCGAAGGACGGCTTCCCGATCTACGAGCAGTCGGAGAGCCACCCAGGCGCCTTCGTCGCCTGCTGCCATTCCGGCGTGACGCTCGCGGCGAACCACGCGTTCGACATCGCGCGCATGGTCAAGGACGGCGCGCTGGAGCCGGAGCTGGTCGGCGCATTCACGGCCAAGCGCTTCGCGGCCGATGCTGGAGCAGGTGGCAGTGGCTACTACTGAGATTGATCGGCCCGAGACGGCCACGGAGACGACGATGTTCAAACGAGCTGACGGTGATGCGAGGCGATCGGTGACGATCCATGTCGAGGGGCAGGCGGTCACCGCGCGCGAAGGCGACACGGTCTCGGCGGCGCTGCTTGCGTCGGGTCTCGACGTCAGGCGCTCGACCGCGGTCAGCGGCGCCAAGCGGCTGCCTTACTGCATGATGGGCGTGTGCTTCGATTGCCTGGTCACCATCGATGGCGTCGGCAATCGGCAGGGCTGCCTGGTCCCGGTCGCCGAGGGCATGCAAATCGAAATCCAGAAGGGCAAGCGGGAGATCGGCAAATGAGCGCGGCGCCGAAGCATGATCAATACGACGTCGTGGTGATCGGCGCTGGCCCGGCCGGGCTGGCCGCAGCGACCGCGACGGCCGGCGCCGGCCTGTCGACTTTGCTGCTGGACGAGAATGCTGGTCCCGGCGGGCAGGTCTGGCGCGCGATCAATTCGACGCCGGTGAAGAGTGAAGCGCTGCTCGGCACCGACTATTGGTCCGGGGCCGAGATCGCAAAGTCTGCCGAGACCAGCGGGGCCGAGATCATCCATCGCGCCACGGTGTGGAGCCTCGATCGCAAGCTCGAGCTCGGCGTCTCCGTCGGCGGCGGTTCGGCCTTCATCAAGGCCGGGCGGGTCATCATCGCGACCGGGGCGCAGGAGCGCCCGTTCCCGATTCCCGGCTGGACCCTGCCCGGCGTGATGACGGCGGGCGCGGCGCAGACGATGCTGAAATCGTCGGGGCTGGTGCCGGATTGTCCGACGGTGATCGCAGGGCAGGGACCGCTGCTTTGGCTGCTCGCCGCGCAGATCCTGCGGCTTGGCGGTCGCATCGACCGCGTGCTCGACACCACGCCGCGCGCGAACTACATCACAGCACTGCCGCACGCCTTCGCCTTCGTGACCTCGTCCTATTTTCTCAAGGGTCTGGCGATGATGCGCGAGGTGCGCGCGAAGGTGCCGGTCACCACGGGCGTGACGGAGCTCGCTGCCACCGGCAACGGCAAGCTCGACGCCGTCAGCTATGTCGCCGCGGGCGGCAAGCGCGAGACGCTGCCGGCCGAGCTGTTGTTCTTGCATCAGGGCGTGGTGCCGAACGTCAATCTGGCGATGGCCGCCGGCGTCGAGCATCGCTGGAATGAGCTGCAGCTGTGCTGGACGCCCGTGCTGGACGCCGGCGGCAACAGCTCGATTCCGGGCATCGCGATTGCCGGCGACGGTGCCGGCATCGGCGGTGCGCAGGCCGCGCTGTGGCGCGGACGCATCGCGGCAGCCAGCGCCATCAAGGCCCTTCGGCCCCAGGCAAAGGTTTTGGACTATTCAGCGCAGTTGAAACGCGCCGAGCGTGGCCGTGTCTTCCTCGACGTTCTATTCCAGCCGGCAGAACAGTTCCGTATCCCGCAAGGCGACACCATCGTGTGCCGCTGTGAGGAGATCACCGCCAAGGACGTGCTCGACGCCGTCGCGATCGGGGCCACCGGACCGAACCAGCTCAAGGCCTATCGCCGCACCGGCATGGGGCCGTGCCAGGGCAGGCTGTGTGGCCTCACCGTCACCGAGCTGATGGCGCAGGCGCGCGGCAAGAGCCCGCAGGAGATCGGCTACTACCGGCTGCGCGCGCCGGTGAAGCCGATCATGCTGTCCGAGCTCGCAGGCCTGCCGAAGACCGAAGAGGCCACCAAGGCCGTGGTGCGCGGATGACGGTGAAGAAGGATGCCATCATCGTGGGTGGCGGCATCCACGGCTGCTCGACCGCGCTGCATCTATGCCTGGCCGGGTTGAAGCCGGTGCTGATCGAGAAGGACTATGCCGGCCGCCACGCCTCCGGTGTCAACGCCGGCGGCGTGCGCCAGCTCGCGCGCGACGTCGCGGAGATTCCGCTGTCGATCCGCTCGATGGGCATCTGGGAGAACATCAGCGACCTGGTCGACGATGATTGCGGCTTCGAAAGCTTCGGCCAGGTGCTGGTCGCCGAGAACGACGCTGAGCTCGACGCCTGCCGTGCCCGCGTCGCCGATCTCAATGCGCGCGGCTTCACCCATGAGGAGCTGATCGACGGCACGGAATTGCGCCGCCTCGTGCCGGCGGTGGCGGAGAGCTGTCCGGGCGGTGTGGTGTCGCGGCGCGACGGCGCCGCGCAGCCCGCGCGAACCACCACCGCGTTCCGCCGCAAGGCTGAGCAGCTCGGTGCCCTCATTCGCGAGGGCGTGCCCGCGACCAACATCCGCAAGGACGGCAAGCTCTGGCATGTCGACGTCGGCTCTGAGAGCTTTGCCGCGCCTGTGCTGGTCAATGCCGCCGGCGCCTGGGCGGGACGGATCGCCGCACAGTTCGGCGAGCCGGTCCCGGTCGAGACCATCGCGCCGATGCTGATGATCACGTCTCCCGTCGCGCACTTCATCGATCCCGTCGTCATCCTGCGCGGCCGCAAACTGTCATTCAAGCAGTTCCCCAACGGCACGGTGCTGATCGGCGGCGGGCACCTCGCCATCCCCTATCAGGATCGCAACGAGACCGTGCTCGACTGGCGCAAGCTATCGGAGAGCGCGCGCACCGTCGCGGAGCTGTTCGAGGTGATGCGCAGCGCGACCATCGTGCGTGCCTGGGCCGGCATCGAGGCGCGCATGCGCGACGACATTCCGGTGTTTGGACCGAGTGCGCGGCACGAGGGGCTGTATCACCAGTTCGGCTTCTCCGCGCACGGCTTCCAGCTCGGCCCCGGCGCCGGCGCGGTGATGGCCGAGCTCATCGTGCACGGCGGCACCCAGACGCGCATCGGCGATCTCAGCATTGCGCGCTTTCAGACTTCCACCCCTTCGTCAACGACATGAGGACATGATGACGATCACCCGCAAGATCCGCTCCGCCATTCATCACCGCATCGTCGAGGCCAACGGCTTCGTCTTCATCGGCGGCACCATCGCCGACGACACCTCGGTGTCGATGGGCGAGCAGACCCGTAATATTCTCGGCAAGATCGACGGCTTCCTGAAAGAGGCCGGCACCGACAAGTCGCGCGTCGTCTCCGGCCAGATCTTCGTCACCGACCTGTCGAAGAAGAAGGAGATGGATGCGGCCTGGACCGAGTTTTTCGGCGACGATCTGCCGGTTCGCGCCACGGTCGGCGTCTCCGATCTCGGCGGCGGCGCGCTGATCGAGATCGTCATCACCGCCTTGAAGGGCTGAGCACAGCGCCTCGGCTCGGACATATGTGATCGAGGGTGACGCGCGGACTCGCTCCGCGCGTCATTTGCTTTTAAGGGGATTTCGATCGAACATGGTATGACTGCAACGTCACGCGACGAAAGACGACCTCATGAGCGATGCCCGCACCGTTCCATCTCCTTCCGCCGGTCTCGCTGCCGTGTTCCGGCACATCGACGCCGAGAGGGAGCATTTTCTCACCCGCGTGATGGACTATGTGCGCCATCCCTCGATCAGCGCGCACAATGTCGGCATTGCCGAGGTGGCTGCGCTGCTGGTGAGGATGCTGCGGGAGATCGGCCTCGAGGCCGAGGCGGTGCCGACCGCGGGTCATCCGATGGTGCTGGGACGCTGGCACAACAAGCCGGGCGCGCCGACCGTGCTCCTCTACGGGCACTACGACGTGCAGCCGCCAGATCCGCTGGAGCTGTGGCTGAGTCCGCCGTTCGAGCCGACCATCCGCGACGGCCGCATCTATGCCCGCGGCATCGGCGACAACAAAGGGCAGCATTTCGCGCAGCTCATGGCGATCGAATCGCATCTCAAGGTTCACGGCGAGCTGCCGTGCAACGTCGTCTTCCTGCTCGAAGGCGAGGAGGAAATCGGCAGCCCACGCATTGCCGAGTTTGTCGCCACGCATCGCGAGAAGTTGAAGGCCGATTTCGTGGTCACCGCCGACGGCCCGATGCATGCGTCGGGACGGCCGACCATGACCTATGGCGTCCGTGGCATGTGCTCGTTCGAGCTGCGCGCCAAGCACGCCATCCGCGACGTTCATTCCGGCAATCTCGGCGGCATCGTGCCGAATCCGATCTGGACCCTGGTGCATCTGCTTGCGACGATGAAGAATGCCGCCGGCGAGATCACCATCGACGGTCTCCACGACGCGATCGTGCCGCCAAGTGCGCTTGACGTCGCTGCGGTGAAGCGTTTGCCGCTCGATCTCGATGCCGCCAAGGCAAGCCTCGGTCTCAGCCGCCTCGATGCGCCGGCAGAACGCGGCTACTACGAGCGGCTGATGTTCCACCCGACGCTCACCATCAATGGCTTTCACGGCGGCTATGGCGGCCCCGGCAGCAAGACCGTCCTGCCGTGCGAGGCGGTCGTGAAATGCGACATCCGCCTGGTCGAAGCGATGACGCCGGGCGACGTGCTGGCCAAGGTCGAGGCCCATGTCAGGAAGCACGCGCCCGAGGTCGAGTTCATCCCCCGCGGCGGCATGCTGCCCTCGCGCGTGCCGCTCGATTCGCCCTATGGCGCAATCATCCGCGACGCGATTCGATTGGCGCAGGGCGTCACGCCCCTCGAATTTCCGTGCACTGGCGGCAGTCTGCCGGACTACGTCTTCACCAAGATCCTCGGCGTCCCGGCCTTCGTCGTTCCCTATGCGAATGCCGACGAGGCCAATCACGCGCCGAACGAGAACATGACGATCGACTGCTTCTACAATGGCATTCGCACCGGTGCGGCACTGCTCGACCGCGTCGGCGCGCGCGAGCGCTGATGCCGGCGGAACGGCCATCACGATTCCGCGTGCAGTGCGGGAGACGTCATCGAGCAGCCACGAACGGATGGCAAGCACACGGTCGTCCGCCGCCTTGCGGGTGAATCGGCCGCACGCGGCGAGATCGCGCATGGATTAACGCAGTTGATATCGCCTAGTCTCGGAAGGGATTAGTAATCGCCGCTTCAGGGCTCGGAGCTGCCACATGCACGACCCCGTTGACCAGCCGAGTGATTCGGCAAGTTCCGCTTTCCCTTGCGCGCGCGATCAGCGCAGCGCTCCGGAACACCCCGCCGCGGTTCCTGTGATCCAGCTCGACCACGCGCCAGCAATCGAGCCTGCGCCCAATGTCGATGAGGCTGCACAAAGCCCTGGCGCTCTCGGTCGGAAACGGTCCGATGGCGCGCATCTTGTCATACCGACCATGTGGCGCTGAGAAGGTCCCGCTCTTGGCGGCGATCGAACATGCGATGTTCGGCGACGAGTTCCTGAAGAACACCTTCGCCAACAACATTCGAGACTTTTGAGATCGCCACCTACAAGCCGCGGCTCGCATTGTGCCGTGCCGCCGGTGTCGAGGAGGGTCCGCGCGCCGCTCGATCAGTCGTTGCAGGAGGAGGACCGATGGCAGGGTGGGTCGACTCCAATGCCGAGAAGGTCACGGAATTTGTTGGGTATGAGGAGCGTCAGGCGGCGTAACCTAGCGGTATCTCGGTCGGGATATGGAACCCGTGAGCGCGATGACAACCTCCGGTATCATCCGGATACCCACGACTCTCCTGATCTAGTAAGTAAAAACTAGCCCTTCTTGGGGCGTTTCCTCCCTGGACTTGGGCCGCCTGCACTTCGTGTGTCGGCGGCCTCTTTCTTTCAGGGGAAGGGTCGGGTGCTCTGGCCCCGCAATCGGCCCCATGGGCGTTCGGTCCAGTCGCGCTCCTCCAAGCCGGTGATATCCCCGCGACAGTGTGAGATCGAGATCGCCCCACGCCGCGTCGCCGACCGGGCGCGCGTGCGACCGGAGCCTCAGCGCCGCGCGTGCTGCCAGCGCAGCAGCCGGCTCTCGGCCGCGCCCATCGCGAGCGCGGTCGTGTAGCCGATGATTCCGAGCAGCATCACGCCGGCAAACAGATCCGCCGAGCGGAACGAGCGCGCCGACAGCAGCACCCATTGGCCGAGGCCGTCGAGGCCGGCGAGCATCTCGCAGACGACGGCGAGGATCAGCGCGACCGTGAGGCTCAGCCGCATGCCGGCGAGGATGTCGGGTGCCGCCGATGGCAGCGCGATCTTGAAGATCACGGCGAGCCGCGACATGTGCAGCACCCGCGCGACTTCGTAGAGTCGTGGTTCGACCGCGGCGAAGCCGTGGATCGTCCCGAGCAGCAGCGGCCACAGCGAGCCGAACGCGATCACGAACAGCGCCATGCCCTGGCTCAGTCCAAGAACGGCGATGGCGACAGGAATGATCGCTGAGACCGGCAGCGGCCGCAGCAGCTCCAGGGTCGGCGCGACGTAGATGCGCATCGCCTTCGAGGAGCCGATCATGGCGCCGAGCGCGATGCCGGCGGCGGAGGCGAGCAGCCAGCCATAGGCCATATGCGTGAGGGTGCCCGTGAGCTTGGTCAGGAGATCGCCGCTCGTGAAGCCGCGCAGCAGCGCCGCCCAGGCGCGGTCGGGGCTGGGAAGAAACACCGGTGATATCAGCCGCTGATCGGCGGCGAACTGCCACAGCACGATGATGCCGGCGGCGACGGCGAAGCTGGCAAGGCGCCAGGCGATGGCAGACCATCTCATGCCTGCTCTCCCATGACAGCCGCGCGCCCGAACAAGCTCCGTTGCGCAGCCATCAGCAAAGTGTTGAGGGCGAAACCGGTGACGCCGATCCAGACGAGATAAGCGAGCATCAGGTCCGGCCGCAGCGCCTGCTGCGCGATCATGATGCCGGCGCCGAGGCCGAGCGGATTGATCGCGATCTCGACTGTGACGGCGACGATCAGCGCGATGCCGGCGGCGAGGCGAAACCCAATGATGATGCGGGGCAGGGCGGCGGGGATGACGATCTTCGTGACACGGTCGAGCTGCGTCAGCCGCAACGCGCGCGCCACCTCGAGCAGGCGCGGCTCGATGCCGCCCACCGCGGCACGCGTCACGATCAGCACCGGCCAGACGCAGGCAAAGGCGACGATCGCGATCTCCATGCGATAGCCAAAGCCGAGCGCGATCAGCGCGATCGGCAGCAGCGCCACTGAAGGAATGGGCCTGATCGCCTCGATCGTGACCTCCATCAACCGGTTGAAGATAGGCGACAGGCCGAGCGCGATGCCCAGCACGAGGCCGATGGTGCCGCCGAGCGCGAGGCCGGCGAACACCGAGGCGAGCGTGTCGCGCGTCGCCGCCAGCAGCGAGCCGTCGGTCAGCGCGCCCAGCAAGGCGAGCGCGATCGCGCTCGGCGGCGCCAGCGAGTCGCTCTGCACGCCGGCGAGCCGCATCCAGGCCTCGAACACGAGCAGCGCCGCGAACGGCAGCAGGGCGGGCTTGATGCGATCCGGCATCGTCATTCGCTCGCCTTGATGAAGTCGAACAGCTCGCGCCGCAGCCGCAGGAACTCCGGATGCTCGCGCGTCGCCAACTGGTCGCGCGGCCGCGGCAGGTCGATCTGCATCGTGAGGCCGACGCGGCCGGGATGCGGCAGCAGGCCGACCACGCGATCGCCGAGATAGATCGCTTCCTCCAGATCATGCGTGACGAACACGACGGTGGCGCCGGTCGCCGCCACCAGCGCCAGCATCTCGTCCTGCAGCCCCTGTCGCGTCATCGCGTCCAGCGCGCCGAACGGCTCATCCATCAGCAGCACCTTCGGATCCTGCGCGAGACAGCGCGCGATCTGCAGCCGCTGCTGCATGCCGCCGGACATCTCCGTCGGATATTTGGCCGCATGGCCGGCGAGCCCGACCTTGGCCAGCAGTTCGGCGATGCGCGTCTCGCGCTTGATGGCGGGCATGCCGATCGTCTCCAGCGCCAGCGAGATGTTCCCGGCGGCGGTGCGCCACGGCAGCAGCGCCTTGCCATAATCCTGGAACACGACCGCGATCTCGCGCCGCGGCGCGCGCATCGCCTCGCCCTCGAAACGCACCGTGCCGCCGCTCGGCTGATAGAGGCCGGCGGCGAGCCGCAGCGCCGTGGTCTTGCCGCAGCCGGAGGCGCCGACCACGCACAGGATCTCGCCAGTCGCGACCTCCAGGCTGATCGTGTCGATGATCGTCTTGCCGCCGAGCACCAGCGCGACATTGTCGAAGGCGATCTGCGCACGCGCAGGCGAGGGAGATGATTGCACCAATGCGAGGGCAGGCTCTGCCATCTCAGGCTCCCTTCGGATGCGGATAGACGATATCGACGGTCGAGCGCAGATGTGCCTCGAGCCGCGCTTGGGCCGCGGCGGCATTGCGCGCGAGCACGAGGTCGGCGAGCGTCTCGTGCTCCCTGATGAAGCCGCTGCCATCCTCGAAGCTGCGCATCATCACGCGGCGGTAGCGATAGGCCTGGTCGTAGAGATCCGAATGAGCGGCGAGCAGGCGCCGTGATCCGCAGGCCCCCAGCAGCGCAGTGTGAAACGCCTTGTGCAAGCGATCGAACTCCGGCGCGCCTTCGCGGAACTCGCTCTGCATGCGCTGGATGTAGCGGCGCATCTGATGCAGCGCGGCGATGATGCCGGCCTCCCATTGGTCGTCGCCGCTCTGCATCGCCAGCCGCAGGGCCTCTTTTTCCACGACAGTGCGCATGCGCGTGATGTCAACGAGATCGTCGCGGCTGACCTCGGCCACGCGAAAGCCGCGCTGGCCGATGCCGACGATCAGGCCGCGCGACACCAGCCGGGACAGCCCTTCCCGGACCGGCGTCGGCCCGATCTCGTAGCGCTTGGCAAGCTCGACGATCCCAAGCCGCGAGCCGGGGGCGAGGACGCCGGCGACGATGTCGCGCTCGATCAGCGCGGCGGCGCGCTCGCTGAGCGTGTCGCTGCTCGGCGGCTCGGTCTGCGGGATCGGGTGTGGTGCCGTCATCAGTCGAGGATCAGCTTCTTGAGATCGAGCTTGCTCTGCAGCATCTTCTGCGCGGACATCACGTCGATCCACCAACCAAGCTGCTCGGGTTTCAGGACCGGCTCGGCGTAGTTGGGCGTCGTCAGCTTGACCAGCTCTAGCGGCTGCTTGGTGAACTTGGCGATCGCGGCCGAGGCCTTCTCCCGGTCGCTGTTGACGACCGGCGCCGCCTCGGCGATGGCCGCGCGGAATTTCCTGACGGTCTCCGGGTTCTTCTCCGCCCATTCGCGCGAGGCCGCATAGAAGATGATCGGCTCGGTGCGGGCGAGCTCGGCCGCGTAGTGCGCGCCCACCGTGCCGAGATTGGCATTGGTCATGCGCATCACGAAAGGCTCCGCCGTCAGCACCG
This sequence comes from Bradyrhizobium sp. SZCCHNRI20481, assembly GCF_032485055.1. Lineage (NCBI taxonomy): Bacteria > Pseudomonadati > Pseudomonadota > Alphaproteobacteria > Hyphomicrobiales > Nitrobacteraceae > Bradyrhizobium > Bradyrhizobium sp. SZCCHNRI20481. Next base: position 4,474 of record NZ_JAUEUE010000007.1, on the reverse strand, counting down.
CATCGACGCCTCCCGACTTGATGGTGTCGGCCATGGTCGGGAACGTCACTTCGACGAAGTTGACGCTCTTCGGATCGACGCCCTTCTCGACCAGCCATTTCACGAACAGCACCTGAAGGAACGCGCCGATGCCGGGTGCGCCGACCTTCTTGCCCTTGAAGTCCTGCGGGCCGTTGATGGTGACGCCGTTGCGCACGAAGGCGGCGACCGCATCGTTCGAGGTCTTGGTCATGATCGAGGCGCCGGAGATCGCGACGAGGTCGAGCCCACCGTCAGCGGCCTGGAGGAACACGGTCGAGGTCGGCCCGCCGATCTGGATCGAATTGGAGAGGATGGCCGCGGGGATGTTCGAGTTGATCCCGATCAGCACCATCTCCACGTCGAGCCCGTGCTTCTTGAAGAGACCCTCATCGACCGCGACCATCGCCGAGGCGCAGTCCGAGGTGGCGGTGCAGCCGATCTGGATCTTCTCGGCGCGTGTCGCAGATGTGAGCACAAGCGTGGCCAGCACCGATCCGAGCGCAGCACTGATGATCCGATGACGCATCCTTGACTCCTCCCGCGGGCGTCCCTCTCTCGGACGCCTCTTGTTTATCGATATTTTCTATGTTTGTATATTTTCAGATAGAACACAAGGGGAGGCCAGCGTGAAACTTGCGACATTCCGAGCGGAAGGCGGGGAGCGCATCGGCGTCGTCCATGGCGGCGATTCCAAGCTTTTCGATCTCACCGCGGCCGCCGATCGCGCTGGCAAGAGCAATCCGGCGTTCGGCTCGATGCTGTCGTTGATCGATGCCGGCGAAGCTGCGCTCGACGCAGCACGCGCGCTGGTCGAGCGCTATGGCAGCGACGAAAGCCTCTCGCGCGACGTCGGCGGCACCGAGCTGCTGGCCCCGGTGCCGGAGCCGCGGCAGATGCGCGACGGCATGTCGTTTCCGCTGCACATCCTGCAGGCGCCGCGCGGCCAGCGAAAGCTCGCGGCGCGGCAGCGCGGCGACGCGGAGGAGCTCGCGCGCATCGATGCCGAGCCGCTCGGCGAATTGCCCGAGGTCTATCGCAAGGTCCCGATCTTCTACATCACCAACCGCTTCAGCGTGCGTGGCCCCAACACGACGGTGAAATGGCCGCGCTACAGCAAGGTGATGGACTATGAGCTGGAGTTCGGCATCATCACCAGGGGCAAGGGTAAGGATATTCCGGCGGCGAAGGCGCGCGACCACATTTTCGGCTTCACGATCTTCAACGACTTCTCCGCGCGCGACACGCAGCGCATCGAGATGGACGGCCGGCTCGGCCCCTCCAAAGGCAAGAGCTTTGACGGCGGCAACGTGATGGGGCCGTGGATCGTGACCCCGGACGAGATCGGCGATCCCTATCGCCTGAAGATGGAGGCGCGGGTCAACGGCGAGGTGCGCTCGCGCGGCGTCAGCGAGGGCATGCTGTTTTCGTTCGAGGAGCTGATCGCCTATATCAGCAAGGACGAGACTCTGATGCCGGGCGAGTTCATCGGCTCGGGCACCGTCGGCAATGGCTGTGGCCTGGAGCTCGGCTGGTATCTCGAACATGGCGACGTGATCGAGCTCGAGGTCGAGAAGATCGGCATCCTGAAGAACAAGGTCGAGCGGCAGGACGTCTGATCCTGCTGCCGACGACAACAACCAAGAACGATGACAAGAGAGGACCGCCCATGGCCCGCAGACTGATCGACATCTCCGTGCCCTTGCAGAACGACGTGCCGGCCGATCCGCCGGGAGCGCACCCGACCATCCAATACATTGATCACCAGCAAGGCCTGCCGCGGATGCTGCAGTTTTTCGACGGGCTGAAGGCCGAGGATCTGCCGGACGGGCAGGGCTGGGCGGTCGAGCAGGTCAATCTGTCGACCCACAACGGCACGCATCTCGATGCGCCCTGGCACTTTCATCCGACGATGAACCGCGGCGAGCGCGCCTGGACCATCGACGAGGTGCCGCTGGAGTGGTGTCTGCAGCCGGGCGTGAAGCTCGACTTCCGTCGTTTCCCGGACGGCTATGTGGTGACCGCGAGGGATGTCGAGGATGAGCTCAAGCGCATCGGCCACACGCTGTCGCCGCTCGAGATCGTCGTCGTCAATACCTCGGCCGGCGCGCGCTTCGGCCAGGCCAACTACGTCAACTCCGGCTGCGGCATGGGCTATGAGGCGACGATGTATCTGCTTGAGCGCGGCGTGCGCCTGACCGGTACCGACGGCTGGAGCTGGGACGCGCCGTTCGTGTTCACCGCGCAGAAATACGCCGAGACCCACGATGCCGCGCTGATCTGGGAAGGCCACAAGGCCGGCCGCCACATCGGCTATTGCCATCTGGAGAAGCTGCACAATCTGGAGCAACTGCCGTCGACGGGGTTCATGGTGTCGTGTTTCCCGGTCAAGATCGAGCGCGCCTCGGCCGGATGGACGCGGGCGGTGGCGATCATCGAGGGGTAGGGCGCCTAATCTCCGATTGAAGTCACGACATGGGTTCTGGCGCGTTTGATCTTCGCGTCATTCCGGGGCGGCGCGCGCCAGCGCGACGAGCCCGGAATCCATCGAGCCGCGCGACGTGCTGAAGGATGGATTCCGGGTTCGCGCTGCGCGCGCCCCGGAATGACCGAGGAGAGGACTCGGCAAAGCCAAAGAGGGAGCTCGTCGCGCGTCGTGGTGACAGTTGCGAGCCGACCTTGACTGCAAAATCAGGCCGCTCTCTCTCATCTCGCTTTAGCAACTACACGCCAGCATGACCTCGTTCCGCCGCAGCATCGGCAGGGTCCAGGGCGGATTGTAGAACGCGAGCAGCGGCGATCCGGTGACGGTCAGCCCCTTGTGCTGCGCGTAGTCACGCAGTTGGCGAGTTTTGTCAGCGATGATGCCGTCGGAGGTGGAGCCCGAAAAGGTGATCGCGACCATGCGCTGCGCAGACTGGACCGTCAGCTTGATCCGGGCATCGGCCGGCGGCGGCAGAGTGTCGAGCGACCAGTTCGAGGGCATCACGAAGCTGATGCTCCAGCGATCGCTTGCGACGCCATCGTCGGGCGCGGTGGCGGCACTGGCCTGCTGCTGCACCGGCGCGGTCATGGCGATCTTCGCCTTCGCCTGGTTAGCGCCGAAAATGTAGCCGGCGATGATGCGAAAGCCTTCCTCGATCGCCGGCTTGCGCGCGCCCTGCACCTCGGCCTGCGCGATGATCATCGGCGCATAGGCGCGGATTTCGAAGTCGCCATCGCGTGAAACGACGTCGTATCTGGGATGTTCGACCCGGCTCATGATCGGCCCCGCGGCGATGGCGGCGCCGGCCAGCGCGAGCACGACGATGCCGGTGAGCCAGAGCAGCATGCGGCGTCTCCCGGGTGGTGTCGGCTCGGTCATGGCGGTTGCCGTTTGGGTGGTGGAAACACAGAAACGAAGCGCACGCGCCCCCGGATCAGCAGACCGGCCTCTACGATGCTAACAGGTCTTAATCGCCCTGCTGCAACCAATGCGCGCGGGCTCTATTGAGCAGATCCGCGAGAGCTGCAGGTTGCATCTCCCATCCGCCGCCAAGCGTGCCGTCGGCGCCCGCAAGCGATCGGGCGACTTTAACGAACCGCCCTTCCTTGTTGGAATTGCCCACAACGTCGTAGCCGATGAGCTGTTCTCTCGATCCCGGCGTGGGGGAGTACGGACGAAAGGCGTGCACGTCCTTCCATTTCAAGAGGCCGCTTCGGAACAGCGCATGCTGGGTGACGCCATCGGGAGTGAGGACCAAGCTGTCCGGACGAAAGATGCTCCACCCGACGAAGGGGATGCCGAGGCTGAAGAAGCCGATTCCGGCGTATCCGATGAGGTGATTGGCCTCAGGATCTTGGACCATGAAGAGGGCCGCCGCGAGCAGGGCGATACAGGCAAGTAACCCGAGCAGGGATTTCGACCGTGATGAATGGATCACGACCGGTGGCCGGTCAAGGCTCCCTTGCATTGTGAATCCCTCCGCATCCGGTGGGCTGCACCGTGCTTAGATGTCGTATGCCTGGCGCATGTTGAAAAAATCTTAAGTAGGACCGGAACTTTCGGTGGACGGTCCTTGGCAGCCTAAGCCGAAATTTCTCTTTCGTTTTATCGGAAAATGTGCTTATATCGCTTATCCCGCCTCATGCAGAGGGGCGTACGCGTCGTCACGATACGTAGAGGCGGGGAGCGGTGGCCGCGGGCCTGTCAGGTGCTGATGCGCTGGACGATTGGCAAGCCTGCGGACGTTCAAGCCGTGTGGTCCTGGCGCTCCGAAGCTGGCGCCAAGCCCGCTGCGTCATGACGTGACGCGCGGGTGACGGGGGCAAACAAGCCGGTCCCCGGGGAGAGCTCGGAGCAGACGTTCACCCATCGCGCAGGGAAGGCCGGGTCTGTCCGGCTGAACCTTGTATGGGGAGTAAGTTGTCAAGAGGGGCGTCGTTTGTTGGGGGCGGTCTTTGGCGCCAAGGAGAG